>JAGAOU010000023.1 GCA_017623595.1 Clostridia bacterium | reverse complement strand
GCAATTGTGGGAGGATTTATCCAATACAACCACTCAGGAGGAATTATTAACAATGAAAAAAGGTAAGAAATATATCGAGAGCGCAAAGCTCATTGACAAATCCAAACTTTACGATACCAACGAGGCTCTGACCCTCGTTACCCAGACCTCTAAGGCAAAGTTCGACGAAACCGTTGAAATCCATGTTCGTCTGGGCGTTGACTCCCGCCATGCTGACCAGCAGGTTCGCGGCGCTATCGTTCTTCCCCACGGTACCGGTAAGTCGGTCCGCGTTCTGGCTTTTGCCAAGGGCGACAAGGTGAAGGAAGCGGAAGAAGCCGGTGCTGAATTCGTCGGCGGCGAAGAACTCGTTGCTAAGATCCAGCATGAAAACTGGTTCGATTTCGATGTGGTCGTTGCTTGCCCCGACATGATGGGTCTCGTCGGCCGCCTCGGTAAAGTCCTCGGTCCTAAGGGCTTGATGCCTAACCCCAAGGCCGGCACCGTGTCCATGAACATCGGTCAGGCTGTTAAGGAAATCAAAGCCGGTAAGATCGAATACCGTCTTGATAAGACCAACATCATTCACTGCCCCATCGGTAAGGTTTCTTTCGGTCCCGAAAAGCTGGAAGAAAACTTCAACACCCTCATGGGTGCCATCATTAAGGCGAAGCCCGCCGCTGCTAAGGGTCAGTACCTGAAGAGCGTTGTCGTTGCTTCCACCATGGGCCCCGGGATTAAGGTCAACAACGGTAAACTCATGTAATCTGCCGGGTAAAATCCGGATAGAACAGAGAGTAGGTTCTGTAATGAACCTACTCTCTTTTTCGTTGGCCGAACGCCTCACGTACCTTGGTACGCTTCGGCGTTCCTGCAACGAAATCTATCTCGGATTTTCCCGCGGCAGATACTTGTTCTTTCTGTTGCCGGGTGTTTTGTTGTTTGGCTCAGTTGCGTACCTTGGTGCGCGTCCTTCCCCGATCCGCAAAATCTATCTCGGATTTTATCGCGGCAGATTCCTGTTTTTTTGGGGGGGCACCCCTTGGTACTCTTCGGAGTTCCTGCAACGAAAGCTATCTCGGATTTTATTGCGGCAGATACCTGTTTTTGGGGAAGTGGTTGCTTTTTTGTTCTCTTAAAGGTGATTTTGATTTTTGGCTTGATTTTTTGTGTGGGTTGTGTTATAATAAAGAAAAAAAGCAATGGGTGAGTTTTATGAAAAGAAAGCTTCGCTTCGTTTTAATGTTTCTGATTGTTCTTGGGCTTTCTGCTCTTTTTGTGGCCTGCGGTAGCGGAAACGTGTCCTCTTCGGATGATACGGGGACCGATACGGAGGTTGTTGCTCCTGCGCCGAAGGGGATTTCCCTTTCATCTCTTGCTGAATATACGGTGGTGCGATCTCGGTCTGCGGATCTGACGCAGAAGGCCTCTGTGACCGAGTTGAAGCGAAATCTGAAGGAGATTTTGGGGTTTGAATTGAATATTTGCGGAGACGGAGAGGCATCGGCTGTTTCGGAAATTCTGGTAGGAACGACCAACCGCCCCGAGTCCGAAGCCTTCATGAATTCCTTGCGCTATCATGATTACGGGTATGCTGTTGTGGGTGATAAGGTGGTTATCGGTGGCCATTCTCAGGAGGCTTTGGATTCTGCTATTGTTGCATTTTGCGATGCGTTGACCGCCGCTGTCTCCGAGAAGAAGGAGATTTTGGAAGAGGGAGAATATTTGACCCGAGGGGAATATCCGAAGGAGGATATGACCATCTTCGGTCTTTCAACCAAGGATCTTACCCTGGTCTACCCCATGGCTGACAAGGATTATGCCGAAAATTTGGCGAAGGTGATCAGCGATCGGTCGGGGTATCTTGTGACGGCGGTTTCGAGCCGTGCTACGCTTCCCGCGCAGGGCAATTTGTTGATTTTTGGTGTTTCCGGAATTCGTGGTCTGACAGCCGATGAGGCGGTGCATCCTTCGGATATTTGCGTGAAATCCTCCGAGAATACCGTCCTTCTTGCGGGCGGCGAATTTGGTTATGAGCAGCTTTGCAACAGCCTTCTTGCCAATGTGATGGCCGGCGACGGCGGGGCAATTCCCCTTCCTGTCACCGCTTCCGATGGAGCATCGCTCCGTGTGGTGAGCTATAATGTGTGGGTTTCGAGTCGCACGCCCGAGCGCATTGCTGCCGTGGTGGAAAGCATCCGTTGGATGAATCCCGACGTGGTAGGGCTTCAGGAGGCAGATGCGAAATGGGTAGCGGACTTAACCGCGGCGCTGCCCTCGTACGGGGCGGTAGGTGTTGGTCGGGACGGCAAAAATGATGAGGGAGCGTATATTCTCTACCGTAAGGACCGCGTCTCCCTTGTGAAAACGAACACCCTTTGGCTTTCCGATACTCCCAATGTTCCTTCCAAATTTACGGAGTCCCGTCTGAACCGCACCTGCACCTATGCAATGCTCAAGCGTAAGACTGACGGAAAGGTGTTTGTTTTTTTTAATACCCATCTGGATCACACCTCCGATGTAGCGCGCACCGGGCAAATCGGCGTGATGCTGAAGGAGATGGAAGCCTTCCGTGAATATCCCATTCTGGTGACGGGAGATTTCAACAGCACCTCCTCCTCGGAGGTTTATGCCTCCATTCGTAACGCCGGATATGGCGATTCCCGTTTGGCGGCGCTGTTTTCGAAGAATCGGGATGCGGGTACCTTTGGCTCTTCCAATAAGATTATTGACTTCTGCTTTTTTACGTCGGATTTTGTTACTCCCTTGAATTATCGGGTTTTTACGGAGAAGGTCAACGGCCTTTCGCCCTCCGATCACAATGCGGTTTTGGTGGATGTTTCGTTAGATTGATTTTTGTCGGTTTTTTATCCAGAATCGGTTTAAAAATAGTGTAAAAATTCCGCGACGTTTCATGAAAAAACGTGTAAACGTCGCGGTTTTTCTCGCTTATTTCAGTGTAAATACGGTCAATTCTCCCATGGAGAGGTTTGCGTTTTCGTAGGCCTTATAGCCGCAGGTTTTGCCCACGGTGGATTTGACGGTGAATTTGATATAGCGGGCCTCTGCTTCGGGGAAGGGGATCACCACCTCGCCTCCGTGCACGCGGATGCGTCCGTCGGCGCAGAAGGTATAGTGTTCGCCGTCGGTGCTTACCGAAATCTCATATTCGTCGGCAAAGCGGGCAAACATGTCCGTTCCGTTGATGCCCTTGGTTTGAAAATCGCTCATGACGATATGGGGCGGACAATGGCCCACGGCGGAGACCTTTTGCACCTTGTTCAGGTCGAGAATGATTTCTGCGGTGGGGTGATCCGAATCCCACCATTCCCCCGGATTGTTGTTCAAAAGCAAGGGAATTTTGGTGCCGCTGACTTGGTCGGTGGCGGTGATATTTTCTTTGTCCAGGGGGATAAGGTCGGGCAGGGTTGTACTGTCGGCCTCCCGACCCGTCCAAACGGGGGCGGACCAGGTTTTGCGTCCTTTTTCGTCCACCAGCCGCAGGTAGAAATAGCGGGCGGTGGAGGAGATCACCGTAAAGTCGGAAAATTCTTTGGGAGTAACGGTTTTGACTACCAGCCCGCGGTCGGAGATGACCTGACATGTGACAGGCACGGTGGTGGGGTCTTCCTTAAAATAATCCAGTTCAATGCGGAATTTGTAGTTGTTTGTGATGGGAAGCGTTTCTCCCGCAATGGCATCGTTGACTGTGTACCAAAGCTTTACATTGCCGCTTTCCGTTGCATAGAAACGGCGGTTCCAAAGGGCGTCCAGGAACATCTCTCCGGATTTTTCGGGGGCCATGATGACCGTTTTTCCGGGCCAGGCGTCGTATCCCCAATTCGGGCCGTGGCAGTCGCTGGAGCAGGTGGTGGAGACCTTGAATCCGCAGTCGAGGGCTACGGAATAGATGTGTTCATAGAGCATGCATCCCGCATTGCCCTGCCCCATCTCAACCCCCTTGATCAATTGCTTCATGAGGGGGGTGTTGTTCTTATGGAGTTGGAAATTCCAGATGCCGTTTTTGTCCCACCCCACCACCTGAGGATGGGCCAGCACGCAGACCGCATAGGGTGCGTCGGAGAATGCCTCCCAAAAGGGCTCCCAGGAGCGGGAGAAGTTGAAATTGTTTGCGTTGACGCAGACGATTTCGCCTGCGTTTTTGTGGTTTCTGCCGAATCGGTCGGCTTCAATGAAGGTCACCTCCGATTCCGAGCCGGGGAAAATGACCGTGGACATGGGTTCAGCCAGTTCCAAGTCGGTAAACCCGCGGAAGAAGTCCTTGCGGTTAGTGACGATGGCGTGGTCGGAGATGACCGCAAAATCCAGACGGCCGTCTTCCTTCTGCTTGTTCAAATAGTCGATGGGGAAATCCTTTTCACGGGCTGCGAACAGTTCATGCTTATGCAGCTCGCTGGTGTGATCGTGGAAATCGCCTGCAAAAAATTGCATTTTGTCTCCCTTTTCCGCCTTTTTTCCTTCCCGCACCGTAACCGTGCAGGAGTAGGTGTTGCTCTCGTATTGGGCGGTGACGGTGGTGGTTCCGATGTCCTTAAGGGTGAGCAGAATTCCGTCGTTGAAGCATTCCTCCTCTTCTCCCGAAAAGGTGTGGATGGACAGAATATCTCCGTCGCAGGACCAGCGAATGTCCGCTTTGGAAAGATCGGTGTCGGAGATTAGTTGCAGGGGAATTACGTTCCCTCGGAAAGAGGAAATTTCGGTTTTGGAAAGACAGCAGGGCATGGGTGTGTACCTCCCTATGATGATAATTTTATTATAGTCCATGGGGCGGATTTTGTCAAGAGAATTTTGAAACATTCTTTTGGTTTTTTGCACCTTCTTTTTCCATATGTCGGGTTCGATTATACCAATTTGGGTTTAAATTTTACAAATGTGGGAAAAAAAACGAAAACCTATTGCAATTTTGCACAATCTGTGGTACAATGCAATTGTATATTATAACTATACTGCACGAAAATACTTATTCCGGAGGAATTCCATGCGTGTTGTCGGCGGGAGCAAACGGGGAACGCAACTGATCGGCTTTGATCGTCAGGAGGTTCGCCCCACCCTGGACCGGGTGAAGGAATCCATGTTCAATATCATCCAGTTTGAGACCATGCATCGGGTTGTGGACCTGTTCGCAGGAACGGGGCAGTTGGGCATCGAGTGCCTCAGTCGGGGTGCGGAGCATGCCGTGTTCTGTGACAATGCCCCTCAATCCCTGGAGATTGTCCGCAAAAACCTGAAAAAAACGGGATTCGAAGGAAATGCACGGGTTCTTTTGTGTGATTACAAACGCTTTCTGAAGTACGAAGCCAAGGGGGAATACGACATTATTTTTGTCGACCCGCCCTACAACATCGGTCTTTCCGATCGGGCTCTGAAGCAGATCGGTCAGCACCCGGTGCTTGCTCAAAACGGGATCGTTGTGGTGGAATGTGCCCGAGAGGAAGTCAAGGCGGAGGAAGAGGGAAACCTTGTTCTGCGCCGCCGCTACGATTACGGAACGGTTTCGGTGTTGATTTATGTCCGCAAGGACAGGGAGGATTGAATGAAAGCCCTTTGCTGCGGAAGCTTTGATCCCATTACCAAGGGCCATGAGGACATTGTCCGCCGCGCCGCAAGGCTCTTTGATGAGGTTGTGGTGCTCATCGCCCGCAATCCCGACAAAACCGGCTTCTTCTCCGAGGAGGTCCGTCGGGGATTTTGCGAGAAGACCTTCGCAGATCTGCCCAATGTGACGGTGGATGTGTGGGACGGCATTGTGGTGGATTATGCCCGCAAGGTCGGTGCTTCGGTTTTGGTGAAGGGGATTCGGAATACCGCCGATCTGGAGTATGAAACCCAACTGGCAGAGATCAATCGGATCCTTGCCCCCGAGATAGAGACGGTCTATCTCAACGCCCGCCCTCAGCTCAGCGCCCTCTCTTCTACGTATGCAAGAGCGTTTCTCCGCAGCGGGAAGGATTGTTCCCCCCTTCTGCCCGAAGCGATCTTACAGGATATTGAACAAATGAGAAAATGACCGAAAGGATGAAGGATATATGGACAACGATTTCGAAAAAGGCTTGCAGGAACTGGAGGATCTTCTGGAGGATGCGTGGAATGTGCCCTTCCTGAAGAACAAAATGATTGTCGACGGATCCAAGATCAGCAAATGCGTTGGAGAGCTGCGTTTGCGTCTGCCCGGGGAAATGAAGCGGGCAAAGGAATTGATCCAGAATAAGGACAATATGATCCAGACGGCTCAGGAAGAAGCAAAGCATATGCTGGAGCGTGCCAAGAAGAGCTCCGAGCTGATCACGGCCAATGCGCGCGCCAATGCGGAAAATCTGATGGAACGCGCCAAGGCTCAGGTGGAGATCCTTGTCAGCCAGCAGGAAGTGCTCCGTGTGGCGCAGGAGCGCGCCGATGCCATCCTGGAACAGGCTCGCAACGACGCCATCAAGATGCGCACCGTGACCGTGAATTACGTGGACAATGCGCTGGAAGAATCTGCCCGCTCTCTGCAGGCATCCATGAACGCCCTGGAACAGGCGAAGCAATCCTTGACCCACAATGACTGATTTATTTCGAATGATTCGTGTGCCGCTGGCTTTATTGCTTGCGGCTACACTTTTATGCGGACTTTGCGGATGCTCCTTCTTTTACAGCGAGGAGGAGCTTTCTCAGATCCTGGGAGCCTCCGACCCGGATGATACGGAAAATCCCTCCGAGGACCCTGCCATGGATCGGATGTTCTCTCTGTCCTATTACACCGAAGAGGAGTTGGATCCTTATACCTCCTCCAGCCGTACCAATTCCGAGCTTCTGCGCCTTTGCTACAGCGGCCTGTTTGCCCTTTCCTCCGAATATGAGGCCATCCCCGTTATGGCGGGCAGTTATGAAGCCGACGGGAATTCGGTTTTGATTCGTTTGAAGGAAGGCATCCGTTTTTCGGACGGCGCCCTTGTCACCGCCGAGGATTGCAGAGCATCCTATGACCGAGCCAAGGCCAAGGGGTCGGTATGGCGGGAAGCCTTTTCCTATATTCGTTCCTATGAGGTTGTGGACAGTCAAACCTTTCGTGTCACCTTTTACAATGCCTTTTCTCCCACCCAGCTCAACCTTTTGACCGTTCCCGTGGTGCGGGCTGACATGTCCGATCTTGCGGGGTATCCCATCGGGTGCGGGCGGTATCGGATTTCCACCGCCAACGGGTTTGATCTGGTGCGTGCCGATTGCGGAATCCTTTCGGGCGAATACGGGATTGAAGCAATCTCCCTTTTGGGGATTGCCGATCGGGAGGCCTTGATCTATAACTTTAACTACGGTCGTCTGCAGGCGGTTTGCGCGGACCTTTCTTTGGGAACGGATGAATATCGCTCCGACAGTGAGTTGGTCACCGTGCCCACCAATCGGTTCACCTTTTTGGTCGTCAACAAATCCCGCCCCGAGCTTGCGAACGTGAATTTTTCCAAGGGCATCACCTATCTTTTGGATCGCTCGGCTCTTGTGGAGGAGGCTTGCTCCTCCTTTGCTACCCCTGTCTGGTATCCCTATAATCCCGATTGGAAGACGGTGAAGCAGGCGGGCTTCAATCCCGACATCCGTTCCACGGTGGCGGCGGCAGAGGCCTTTGATGCGGCAGGGCTTCTGATGGAAGATACGGTGCGCATGTATAACAAAGCCCCCGTGACCCTGCGGATTCTGGTGAATCGGGAGAATGCCTCCCGCGTGAAGGCGGCGGAGTATATTGCCACCGCTTTGCAGGGAGCAGGCTTTACGGTGGAGCTGGTGCAGGCTACCTGGGACGAATATCGTACTGCCGTCAGGACGCTGGATTTCGACCTTTATTTGGGAGAGGTTAATTTGCCCTCCAATATGGATCTTTCGGCGTTGTATGACTACGATCTTTGCAACGCAGGCCTGCAGAGCTTTGAGTATCAGAATCAACTGGCATCCCTGCGTGCGATGGGTGCTGAGGTGTTGGCGGGAGAGGTCGATCCCCGCACCTTTGTCAGCGAATTTCAGAATGTTTTGCCCTTTATTCCCCTTTACTATTCCCTGGACGCTCTGGCGGTCAGCATGGATGTGGTGGGTACCTTCGGCGCCTCTGCATCGGAATTGTATTGGGATATTGAACACTGGTCATTTTCTTGATTGAAAGGAGTTCTATATGAAAGATTTTACCTTTGACACCATCGAATATTCCCGCCCCGACATCGGTGCGGTGGAGGAGGTAATCAAGGCTCTTACCGCAGAGCTGAAGAATGCCAAATCCTATGCGGAAGTGAAGGACATCATCCTTCGCGCCGACAAAGCCACCGAAAAGACGGAAACCATGTTTACTGTGGCTCACGTTCGCAATACCCTGAACACCACCGATAAGTTTTACGAAGAAGAAATGGCATGGCTTCAGCAGGCTCTGCCCGTGTCCCAGATGACCTTTGTGGCCTTTGAGCAGGCGCTGGTGGAGTCCCCCTTTGCCGCAGAGATTGATGCCGATCTCGGTGCTGAATATCTGGTGGCCGCCCGTCGGGATCTTTCCGGCTTTAACGACAAGCTGGTGCCTTATCTGCAGAAGCAGGCCATGCTGACCACCGAATATCAGAAGCTGATGGCCACCGCTCAAATTGAGTTTGACGGTCAGGTTCTGAATTTGTATGGGATTCAGAAGTATTTCGAGCACCCCGATCGGGAAATCCGTCGTGCCGCCTTTGCCAAATATTCCGAGTTTTATGCCTCCAACGAGGATCGCATGGAAGAAATCTTCGATGAATTGGTGAAGCTGCGCACCGCCATGGGCAAGGAAATGGGGTATGACACCTTTACGCCCCTCGGTTACATCAATCAGGGACGCAGCGATTACGGTCCCAAGGAGGTTGCCGCCTTCCGTGAGCAGGTTCTGACCGAGATTGTTCCCTTCTGCGAAAAGCTCTATGAGGCGCAGGCAAAGCGCATCGGTGTGGATAAGATCATGGCCTACGATGAGAAGTTTATCTTCCCCGACGGCAACGCAGAGCCCAAGGGCGGCGTGGATTTCATGGTGGAGCAGGCCCGCAAGATGTATCGGGATCTTTCCCCCGAGACGGGCGAGTTCATCGATTTTATGATCGACCATCACCTGATGGATCTGGAAAACAAGCCCAATAAGGCTTCCACGGGATATATGACCTCCCTGCCCGAATATAAGGCACCCTTTGTGTTCAGTTGCTTCAACCGCACTATTTTTGATATGCAGGTTATGTCCCATGAGTTGGGGCATGCCTTTGCGGGATACCGTGCCATGCGCAGTCAGCCCGTCAGAGGCTATTTCCACGTCAGTACCGACATTGCGGAAATCCATTCCATGTCCATGGAGCAGTTCTGCTATCCTTATGCGGAGATGTTCTTCGGCGAGGATGCGGACAAATATCGCTTTGCCCACCTGCAGGAGGCCATCACCTTTGTTCCCTTCGGTGTGGCGGTGGACGAATTCCAGCACATTATCTACGAAAATCCCAACCTGACTCCCAAGGAACGCACCTACGAATGGCATAAGCTGGAAGAAAAATATATGCCTTGGCGCAAGTACACCGATGATCCCTTCATGGATCGGGGCGGTTACTGGTACCACAAGCTGCACATCTTCCTCTATCCCTTCTATTACATCAATTACACCCTCACCACCATGGGTGCCATGGAATTCAAAAAGCGTTATGCGGAAGATCCCAAGAAGGCATGGGCCGATTATCTTGCCCTCTGCAACGCCGGCGGAAGCAAGAGCTATCTCGGTCTTCTGAAGGTGGCAAATCTGCGGGTGCCCTTCGAAGAGGGTAGTGTTGCCGAGGCGGTTTCTTACGCAAAACAAATTCTTCTCGATGCCATCGATAAAGAATAAAGGAGATATCAGCTATGGAATACGGACTTCAATTGTACAGTGTACGCGACATCACGAAGGATAATTTCGAGGATGCGGTGCGCAAGGTTGCGGCTCTCGGGTATAAATTTGTGGAAACCGCAGGCTTTTTTGACCGTACCGCAGAGCAGTTCAATGCGCTCATGGAGGAGACGGGGCTGCGTCTCAGCGGAACCCACACGGGGCTGAAAGCCCTTGTGGAGGATTACGAAAATACCCTGGCCTTCCATAAAGCCATCGGAAACAAATATTACATCATCCCCGGTCATTCGCTGAAGAATCAGGCGGAGATCGACGATTTTGTGGAGAAGGTCAACGATCTTCAGCCCAAGCTGGCCGCAGAAGGAATCACCCTTGCCTACCACAATCATCGGGAATTTGTTCCCAATCCCGATGGAACTGTGCCCATGGAGCAGATTGCCCTGCGCACCAATCTGAAGCTGGAAGTGGATACCTACTGGGCCTTTGTGGGTTTGAAGGGGAACCCCATTCCCTATTTGGAGCGGGTGAAGGATCGGCTGATCTATGTCCACATGAAGGATGGCTCTCCCGACGGACACGGCACGCCCCTCGGCATGGGCGACGCTCCCGTGGCGGAGGTGTATGAGTGGGTGAAGGCCCACAACATCCCCATGGTGGTGGAGAGCGAAACCTGCACTCCCGACGGCATCACCGAAGCAAAAATCTGTATCGAATACCTGAAATCCCTGGAAAACTGATTCGAAATAGTAAAAAACCGTGACAAATCTTGCATTTGTCACGGTTTTGTGCTATAATAAGTCATTCAAAAAAGATTGGCGGTGACAGGATGATTCTGACAATTGACGTGGGGAATACACATACCGTTCTCGGCGGATTTGAGGGAGATGCTTTGATTTTTACTGCCCGACTTTCCACCGACCGCTTTGGCACGGAGGATGAGTTTGCGGGGAAAATTCTCAATGCACTGACCGTTCATCGCATTGTCCCCGAAGCGGTGTCGGGTGTCATTTTTTCCTCGGTGGTGCCTTCTTTGAACGGCGTTGTCAGCCGCGCGGTCTCCTATCTCTTTGGTACGGAGCCTTTGTCTGTGGGGCCGGGGATCAAAACGGGGATCAACATCCGCTGTGATATTCCTTCCTCTGTGGGCACCGACATCATCTGCGCCTGCGTGGCGGTGCAGAAGCTTTACGGAAGCCCCGCTCTGATCGTGGATTTCGGTACTACCACCAATCTGATGGTGCTTAACACAAAAGGCTCTTTCATCGGCGTTGCCATCTGCCCCGGGGTGAAAATGGGGCTGGATGCTCTTTCCGAAAAAACCGCCCAACTGCCCGAGGTGGCCTTGGAGGCTCCTTCTGCGGCGGTGGCGAAAAATACGGCGGATTCCATGAAATCCGGTGTGATTTTCGGCCATGGGGCCATGGTGGACGGTATGATCGATCGCATCTGTAAGGAAGTGGGGGAGCCCCTTCCTGTGTATGCTACGGGAAGCATGGCGTCGCTGATCGTTGGCCATTGTCACCATGAAATTATGTTGGACGAGCATCTTGTTCTGAAGGGATTGAACCTTCTCTATCACAAAAACAACTGAACGGTGTGTATTTGCTCCTTCGGGAGTTGATATAAATAATTTTTACGCGTTGTACCGCTTTCGCGGACGACAGCAAGGAGGAAATTATGAAAAACAAAACAAACAATCAGGCACAACGGATTGCGCTGACCGCATTGCTCACGGCTTTGGTTGCCATCCTCTCTTATTTCGGAGGGTTTATCAAAATCGGCGGTCTGGCTTCCATTTCCCTGACGCTGATTCCCGTGGTTTTGGGAGCCGCACTCCAAGGTGCGTGGACCGGAGCCTGGCTGGGGCTTGTATCGGGCGCCGTGTTCTTTCTGACGGCAGATGCGGCCTATTGGATGGGACTCAGTATTCCCGGTACGGTGATTACCGTGTTGGTGAAGGGTGCGTTGTCCGGCCTCTGTGCAGGTCTGATTTACAAGCTGCTGGCTAAGCGCAACCGTTATCTTGCGGTGTTTGCAAGTGCCGTTGTGGCTCCTGTGGTGAATACGGGCATTTTCCTTTTGGGATGCCTTGTCTTCTTCAAGGATGCAGTGGTCGGGGGCGCCGAAACATACGGTTCGTCGGTCTTCGTCTATCTTTTGGTGGTTTTTGTCGGTCTGAATTTCGTGTTCGAATTGCTGGCAAATATCATCCTCAGTCCCGTAATCCTGCGTCTGCTCAGTATTCGAAAGAAGAATTGAAACTCAATAGTGCAAGGGCCTCGGCAAAACGCCGGGGCCCTTGACCTATTTTCGGAATTTTTAATTTGAATCTCAGAGCATTTTTGCCCGCAGTTCTTCGGCGGAGAGGGGGGAGAGATCGGCAGGGGCGATGTCGAAGACGGTTTTGCAGCCCGTCATCTGGCGGCGGCGCATCTTATACAATGCGCGGGCATAGGCCACGATGACCGAGGCGGTGAATTCGGGGTTGGAGTCCAATTGCAACTTATATTCAATCACGTGCTTATGCTCGTTGTTTTGGCCTGTAGCACCTGTGAAGATCACGCTTCCGCCATGGGGAAGACCACTGTGATTTGCCTGCAGTTCCTCTTTGGAAATGAAAGTAACGGTGGTGTCATAGTCCGCAAAGTAGTTGGGCATGGTCTTGATCTCGTTTTCGATGCGTGCCAAATCTGCCCCTTCTTTTGCCACCACAAAGCACTCTCTGCGATGCTTTTCACGGGTGGAAAGGTCGGGGTTTTTCCCGTTACGCACCTGTTCCAAGGCTTCGTCCACAGGCACGGTGTACTGACGGGCGTCCAGCACCCCTTCAATGCGGCGGATGGCGTCGGAATGCCCTTGGCTGACCCCACGTCCCCAGAAGGTATAATCCTTTCCTTCGGGCAGAATGGCCGAGGCGTAGAGGCGGTTAAGGGAGAACATGCCGGGATCCCAGCCCGCAGAAATCAGGGCAATATGACCCGAATAGTTTGCCGCATCGTTGACTGCATTGAAATGTTCGGGGATTTTCGCGTGGGTATCAAAGCTGTCGATGACGTTAAAGTGCTTGGCCAGCTCGGGGGTCTGCTCGGGAAGATCCGTGGCGCTTCCGCCGCAGAGGACCAAAACGTTAATTTCCTTTTTGAAGTTCATCAGCTCGTCTGCGGAGTAAACAGGGGCTCCATAGGTTTTGACCGTGGCGGGATCACGGCGGGTAAACACGCCGACAATCTCCATATCGGGGGCTTTTGCGGCGGCACATTCCACCCCTTTGCCCAGATTTCCGTAACCGTAAATTGCAATTTTCATACAAGTGTACCTTCTTCTTTAAAAATGTATCGGTTAATCGAAGTCGAATCCGACCCGTTGTTCTTCTTTATCCCATTTTAATTTTGCGTCAAAGCTTCGTCCCGTGCGGGGGGAAACAAAGCCCGTCAGCTTTGCGGTGGTGCCCGTGGCTAACAGGGAGCGTGCGGCGGATATGGGAATGATGCGGCCGCACATGGTGTTCCAGATGGTGAATTTGCAATTTTTTTCTTTGTAATTCATGCATCCGTAGCCGTAGCGTCCCTTGACAACTTTCCCGCCGCAGAGGGGGCAGGTGCCCACCTCGTCCATGTAGAAGCCGTCATAAATATCGGTTTCGGGAGTGGACTCCTTGTGAACCGAAGCGAAGACCTCGCCGATCTCCCGCTCCGCCAGCCCCACGCTGTCCTCCACGGTGATTTCTCCGCGGTAGACCGCCTTGAGGGCCTTGCCCAGCTCGGAGGTCTTGTATTTGTCCATGGAAATTTCCATTCGCATCAGTGCTTCGATGAGGTAGATGCCGCGGGGGAGGATGGTGTAAACGTCCTTTTTCAGCAGAATGTATTCGCTCTTGCGGGCGTTGTCGATGATGCCCGTGCGGGTGGCCTCCGTGCCCAGTTCCAACCCTTCGAAAATGGCGCGGTATTCCTCCGCATCGTCTTCGGTTTCGATGTTGGCCTTTTCCTCACGGAAGGGATTTTTTAAGTAATTATTCAGGGTTTCGATGGTGTAGTGCTTGGGAGGTGTGGTCTCCTTTTCTACGGGCGCAAAGGCGGTGTTGACCTTATCCCCCTTTGTAAGGTTGGGAAGGATCTTATCCTTCTGTCCGCCGTCATCGTATTTCATCCAACCGGGAGAAACGATGACCGTGCCCTTCAGCAGAAAATCTTCCATGCCTCCCACGTTGATGGTGATTTCGGTCTTTTCCGCCAAACATTCCTCGGCGCAGAAGACCGCCACAAAGCGGCGCATGACCGTGGAATAGACCTGGTATTCCTTCTCGGACAGATTTGCCTTGGAGGGAATCTTATAGGTGGGGGTGAGGGCGGAATGGGATTCGATTTTTGAGTCATCAAAAATGGTTTTCTTGAACTTGAATTCCACGGGGTATCCGATTTTTTTGACTCCTTCCAGCACCTTTTTGATCTTATCCTGTTCTGCGGTGGCCAAATACTCCGAGTTGGTACGGGGATAGGTCAGATAGCCTGCCTCGTAGAGCTTCTGAACGATGGCCAAGGATTCCTCCATGGGCATTTTATACTTTTTGCCCAAGGTGTTTTGCAGGGTGGAGAGGGAATATAGCTTCCCCGGATTCAGGGTGGTTTTCCGCTTTTTGACGGCGGTGACAACGGCCTCTGCCTCATTGTATTTTCGGCAGAAGGCCTCGGCCTTTGCCTTTTCTTCTTTTGTGAACTTGGTTTTGGAGGTCAGCTCCACTACCTCGCCGTTGGTTTCGGCCTTGGAGATGATGGCGTAATAAATATCCGGGACAAAGTTTTTAATGGCCATATCCCGATCGTAGATGGCTTTGACAATGGGGATGATGACGCGCCCCACCCGCAGAAGGGAGCCTGTTTTCAGGGTGGCATAGCGAGTGAGGTTCACGCCGTAGAGCCAATCGATATAAGTGCGGGCGTAGCCTTCCCGTGCAAGGTTATCGTAATTGCTTTCGTCGGGCAACTCTTCCAGCGCCGCTAAAATGGTTTGAGGGGTCTGGTCGGGGAGCCAAAGGCGCTTAAAGGGCTTGGTGATCTGTCCGTCAAAGGCCTTGCTGACGCAGGTGCGAACGATGATTTCCCCTTCCCGATCGGAGTCGCCTGCGTTGATGATGGTGTCAATATCCTGCCGCTTGCAGAGCATGCGGATGGTGTTGAATTGCTTTATTACCCCATCATCGGGCTTTTTGTCGGGGCCTGATTTCAGATTGTAACGGAATTCCTTGGGAAAGCAGGGGAGATTGTCCATGCTCCAGCGGGTTTTGCCCTCGGGCAGAGGGGAGTATTCCTCAATGTCTGCCAGGGAGAACAGGTGACCGAAGGCCCATGTGACGGCATAGCGATCCCCTTCATAGTATCCGTTTTTCTTGTTCAGCTTGTCTTGATTCCCTTCCTCGATGGAGGCAACAATGTTGCGGCCGAGGCTGGGTTTTTCGGCAATGATGAGTTGCATAGTGTCCTCTTAACTGTACTTTTTGCGGGCGGCCTTGAGCTTTTGCTCATAGCGGAGCTTTTCCAGGGAGAAGCCGTCGTATTTGTCCCACGCTTCCAAAGAAGAACCCAAAGCATCCTTTAGGAAGGCCCGGCAGGCGTCAAATCCGTGATCGTCGTTAACCATGACACAGCCGCAGATGTCCTGCTCCTTGTCGATGAAGGCCAGGGATTTGCTTCCCTCGTTGTCTCCGAATTGCCAAAGGAAAAGGCCGTCCTTGGATTCGTAATGCCCGAATCCCGCCGTCCATTTCAGACCGCTGTAAAGCTCGGTTTGGGGTTGAAGCATTTTCTCCAGCGTCATGGGGGTGAGGCATTTTTTGGAGGTTTGGGGAACGAAAATTTTATTCAGAAACAGACAGTAGTCGGTTGGGGTGGTGTAGAAATAGCGGGAGGCGTTGGGTTTGTCTGCCCGCACCTTTTTGTTGGGTTCTCCTTTGGTGTGGGGGTGGGCAAAGAGATCCTCGTATTCGGGTCTCCACACAAAGGAAGAGGATCGCATGCGGAAGGGCTTAAAGACCATTTCCCCCGCCATGGTCTGCAGATCGGTTTTTGCCGCCTGAGTCATGGCCCGTTGCAGATAGAGAAGGGCGTAATCGGAGTAGGAAAACAGGGTGGTGGGCATGATTTCAATGTGGGTGGGCATGCCGTCGGTGTTTTTCTTGCGAGGAAATCCGGATGTTTGGGAAAGGATCGCTTGTCCTGTCACATAATCCAAATTCCGTTCTCCCGGAAGGAAGGGCTCGGCCGTGTATTCGGTCAGGGGGCGGTAGAGGTCCATGACTCCGTCCTCGTGAAGCTTCCATGCCATGTATGCCAAAATCGGAGCCGCCAGCTGATCGCCCCAAAAAACGCTTTCGGTGGTCATGGGATCGCTGGTTTCTCCGCTGCGTACCCCGGCGGCGCATTTCAAAAGCACCGAGGCCTCCCCGCAAAGGGTGGCGGAAATGCCCTTGCAGGTGGTCCGTGTCAGGATTCCCACAAGGCGGTCGTTCAGGGAAGCGCGATATTTTTCTTCTCGGATTTTGGTGTAATTCATGGTCAAGCTCCTTCGGAGAAATCTTATTTTATTATTATAACACGTTTTTGTCCGGATTTCAAGGGAGTTTGAAAAAAAACCGCACTTGACTTTCGGTGAAAAATGAGGTATAATAGATATATAACGATTCCGGAGGATCATTGCTATGCGTTCGAAACAAAAAATCGGTTGGATCTTTCTTTGTGTCGCCGTCTGCCTTGTGGTGGGCGTTGCGATTCTTGCGGTTATGCCTGCCTGGTCGGGGATGGGGGATATGTCTGCGTTGGAAGCCATCCTCTATGTGATTAAAAACGGGAACCCCTTGGAATGAGAATGCTTCGTGTTTTCGGGGGAATGCTTGCGCTTCTCCTATTGCTTGCTTCCTGTTCCCCCGGTGTCACCGTAACAGAGACGCGAGTCTGGGCTTACGATACTCTTTGTACGGGGAAGGTCTGGGGCGATCGAAATTATGCTGACATCTTTGAGAGCGCCGCCGTTGCGGGACAGAATCTGCTTTCCTCCGATGGAAAAAAGCAGTTTACCGCTTCTGCCGGGGGGGATTCACTCCCCATGAGCGAGGATCTTTATCGGATTCTGTCCATGGCGCAGGTTCTTTGGGAGAAAACCGACGGTGTGTTTGATCTGACGGTGGCGCCGTTGTCTGCTCTTTGGGACGTGAATTCCGCCTCCGCTCCGCCCTCTGCAGAGGCCATCGCCGAGACTCTTTCCAATGTGGGATGGGACAAGGTGACTCTTACCGAGGAATCTTTGATCTTTTCTGCGGCGGGAATGGGCATCGATATCGGAAGTGTGGGAAAGGGGTACGGTGCGGATCAGACCGTTGCCGCCCTGAAGAAGGAGGGCGCCGACGCAGGGGTTATTTCCTTTGGGGGAAACGTGGTTACCTTCGGACAAAAGGAGGGTGGACTCTTCCGCATTGGGATCCGTGATCCGAAACAGAACGAAGGGGGGACCCTTGGGGTTTTGACAATCACCGATGCATCGGTGGTGACCTCGGGGGCTTACGAGCGCTTTTTTGAATATGAGGGAGAGGTTTATCATCATCTTCTCGATGCCACCACGGGCTATCCCCGTCAAAGTGACCTTCTTTCGGTTACGGTTGTTTCTTCCGACGGTGCGCAGGCAGATCTGATGTCCACCGCACTGTGGCTGATGGGGGCAGAGAAGGGATGGCAATTGTATCAGACCCTTTGCCGGACCGAAGGCTTTTCGCCTGCGGAGGTTATTTTTGTGTTGCAGGACGGTACCGTTCGGATCAGTGACGGACTAAAGGATTCCTTTGCCCTGTCTGCCGCAGGGTACCGTATGGAGGCACCGTGAATCAAAAGGTACGTATCTGGGATTTTTTGCTCATTGCCGCCTTGGTGGCGGCCTGCGCCTGTGCATGGCTGATTCCTCGGGAAACGGGGGCTTCTGCTACCGTCAGCGTGGACGGTGAAATCGTGGCGGTTTTGCCCCTTTCTCAGGAGGGAGAATTTCTGCTTCCCATGGGCGGCAGAGTTGTGGTTCGGGACGGAAAGGTGTCTCTTTGTGACGCTGTCTGCGAGGACAAACTCTGCGAAAATATGGGGGAAATCTCGGAGGAGGGACAGACCATTCTCTGTCTTCCCTTGCGGGTTTCCGTGGTGATTTCGGGGGAGGTGGACGCTTATGTGGGATAAGAGTCCGACCCGAAGAATCGCCCGCTTTGCCCTGCTGTTGGCGGCGGCGCTGATCCTCTCCTGGGTGGAAGCGATTCTGCCCTTTCAGATTCCCGTTCCGGGGGTGAAGCTGGGCTTTGCAAACATTGTGCTTTTGTATGTGCTCTATACCGATTCGGTTCCTTCCGCAGTCACCTTCGGAATTTTGCGTGCCCTTCTCAGCGGATTCTTCTTGGGCCGTCTGAGCGGGATTTTCTTTTCCCTTTGCGGGACGGTTCTTGCGGTGTGCGGCATGGCCCTTCTGAAAAAGTGCCGCTGCTTTTCCTCCCTCGGCGTCAGCGTTGCAGGTGCGGTGCTTCACGGGGTGGGGCAATTGTGTGCCGCATCCCTCCTGCTTACCCCTGCGGTCTGGTCTATGCTCCCTCTTGTGGGGATTTCTTCTGCCGCCTGCGGCGTTGTGACCTGGCTTCCGTTGCGGATTTTAGGGCGCTATGAGGGTATTTTGGAGCCTTTGGGCGGTAAAAATATGAACAAAGATTAACACATCTGTAAAACCCTTGAAAAAAACGGAAAAATGTGGTACAATGTACTTTGAACGGACTGATGTCCGTTTGTCCCTGTGTTTGTTAATCAATATTCTATATCGAGGAGTGTAAATAGTATGAACTACAACAAGAAAAATGTAGAAGACATTGCCGTTGCCGGCAAGACCGTACTTGTTCGCTGCGACTTTAACGTTCCCCTGAAGGACGGCGTTATCACCAGTGACAAGCGCATCGTGGAAGCCCTCCCCACCATCAAGTATCTGATGGGTCAGGGTGCAAAGGTTATCCTGTGCTCTCACATGGGCAAGCCCAAGGGTGAAGTTGTTGCCAAGTATTCTTTGGCTCCCGTTGCCGCCCGTCTTACCGAGCTTCTGGGTGTGAATGTTCCTCTGGCTGCCGACACCATCGGCGAAGATGCAAAAGCCAAAGCTGCCGCTCTGAAGGACGGCGAAGTGATGCTTCTCGAAAACACCCGTTTCGATAAGCGCGAGGAAAAGAACGATCCCGAATTCGCCAAGGAAATGGCTTCCATGGCTGAAATTTATGTCAACGACGCTTTCGGTGCCGCTCACCGCGCTCATGCCTCCACCGCAGGGGTTGCCGACTATCTCCCCGCTGTTTGCGGTTATCTGATTCAGAAGGAAATCGGCGTTATGGGTAAGGCTCTTGCCGATCCCGAACGTCCCTTTGTTGCCATCCTGGGCGGTGCCAAGGTTGCTGACAAGCTGAACGTTATCGACAACCTGCTTTCCAAGGTTGACACCCTCATCATCGGCGGCGGTATGGCTTATACCTTCCTCGCTGCCCAGGGCAAGACCATCGGTACCTCTCTTTTGGATGAATCCAAGCTGGACTACTGCCGCGAAATGCTGAAGAAGGCCGAGGAAAAGGGCGTGAAGCTCCTTCTTCCCATCGACACCGTTGTTGCTGCTTCCTTCCCCGATCCCATCGATGGCGAAATTGCCGTTGACACCGTGGATGCCGAGGCCATTCCCGCAGACAAGATGGGCCTCGATATCGGTCCCAAGACCCGCGAGCTCTTTGCCGACGCCGCCAAGACCGCCAAGACCGTTGTCTGGAACGGACCCATGGGCGTGTTTGAGAACCCCACTCTTGCCAAGGGTACCATCGCCGTAGCGCAGGCTCTGGCTGATTCCGATGCCATCACTATCGTCGGTGGCGGTGACTCCGCAGCCGCATGCGAACAGCTGGGCTTCGCTTCCAAGATCACCCACATCTCCACCGGTGGCGGTGCTTCTTTGGAATTCCTGGAAGGCCGTGAGCTTCCCGGTATCGCTTGCCTGCTGGACAAATAAGTTAACCGAAATTTACGCACTGCACAGAGGGTCCGCTCTCTGTGCAGGATTTTGAAGAGGAGAATAAGAATCATGAACACCGAACTGAGAAGAACCGTCATTGCCGGTAACTGGAAGATGAACAAGACCCCTTCCGAAACCACCGCTTTCATTAAAGAACTGGCTCCCTGCGTTGCAGACGCTACCTGCGACGTGGTTTGCTGTGTTCCCTATGTCTGCCTGCAGAACGCCATCGAAGCCGCTAAGGGTACCAACATCAAGATCGGCGCTCAGAACATCCACTACGAAGCAAAAGGCGCTTACACCGGCGAAATCGCCGCTGACATGCTCAACGATCTGGGCGTGGAATACGTCATCATCGGCCACAGTGAACGTCGCCAGTATTATGCCGAAACCGATGAATCCTGCAACAAGAAGGTTCTTGCCGCTCTTGCCGCAGGTTTGAAGGTTATTCTTTGCGTGGGCGAGCTGAAGGAACAGAGACTGCAGGGCGTCACCAACGAGGTCGTCGGCATGCAGACCAAGATCGCTCTTCAGAACGTAAAGGCCGAAGATCTGAAGAACGTCATCATCGCTTACGAACCTGTCTGGGCCATCGGTACCGGTCTTACTGCTACCGCAGAGCAGGCTGACGAAACCAACGGTGCTGTCCGTGCCGCGGTTGCCGATGTTTACGGCAAGGATGTTGCCGAAACCGTTACCGTTCAGTACGGCGGATCCATGAACGCAGGCAATGCAGATGAACTGCTGGCCAAGTACAACGTAGACGGCGGACTGATCGGCGGCGCTTCTCTGAAGGTCCCCGATTTCACCGCAATCGTTAAATCCGCTTCCAAATAAGGGAGATATAAGATGAAAAAACCTCTCGTTCTTTGTATTATGGACGGCTTTGGCTTCAATTCCGTGAAGGAAGTCAACGCCATCGAAGCCGCCAATACCCCCAACCTGGATAAGATCTTTTCCACCTGCCCCACCACGCAGATCGGTGCTTCCGGTATGGACGTGGGTCTGCCCGACGGTCAGATGGGGAACTCCGAAGTGGGACACACCAACATCGGCGCAGGCCGCGTGGTGTATCAGGAACTGACCCGCATCACCAAGGCTGCCAAAGAAGGGGCTTTGATGACCAACGAAGCCCTCGTTGCCGCCATGGAAAACTGCAAGGCCAAGAATTCCGCCCTGCATCTGATGGGGCTTCTCTCCGACGGTGGGGTTCACTCCCACATTGAGCATCTGTATGCCCTTGTCCGTATGGCGAAGGAATTCGGGCTTACCCGTATTTATATTCACGGCCTTTTGGACGGACGTGACGTTCCTCCCGCCTCTGCCGCCGATTTCATCGATGCCGCCAATGCGGAATTTGCTAAGATCGGCGCAGGGAAGATTGCCACTGTTATGGGCCGTTTCTACGGTATGGACCGTGACAACCGCTGGGACCGTGTGGGTAAGGCTTACGCCGCTCTGGTCTACGGGGAAGGTATTCAGGCTGATGATGCCGCCGCTGCCGTCCGCGCCTCCTATGAGACTGTGGACGAGGACGGAAAGCATTTGACCGATGAGTTCGTTCTTCCCACCGTTATCAACGGTACCGAACGTATTGCATCGGGGGACAGCGTGATCTTCTTCAATTTCCGTCCCGACCGTGCCCGTGAAATCACCCGCACCTTTGTGGATCCCGAATTCAGCGGATTTGAGCGCAAGGGCGGCAAATTGGACGTCTTCTATGTCTGCATGACTCAGTATGACGCTTCTATGCCAAACGTTCAGATCGCGTTCAAGCCTCAATCTCTGGCCAATACTTTGGGTGAATATCTCTCCAAGCAGAACATGACCCAGCTGCGTATTGCCGAGACCGAGAAATACGCTCACGTCACCTTCTTCTTCAACGGTGGCGTGGAGGTGGAATACGAAGGGGAAGACCGTATTCTCGTAGCTTCTCCCAAGGTTGCCACCTACGATCTCCAGCCCGAAATGAGCGCCGTTCCCGTTTGCGATAAGGTAGTCGATGCCATCAACAGCGGCAAGTATGACGTTGTGATCCTCAACTACGCAAACTGTGACATGGTCGGTCATACCGGTATCTTCGAAGCCGCCGTCAAGGCAGTGGAAACCGTGGACACCTGTGTGGGCAGAACCGCTGAAGCCGTTCTGAATATGGGCGGTGTGATGCTTCTGACCGCTGATCACGGTAATGCCGATTGCATGATCGCCGAGGACGGTTCTCCCTTCACCGCTCATACCACCAATCCCGTTCCCTTCGCTGTTATCGGTAAGGAATGCGAATTGTGGGAAGGCGGCAAACTTTGCGACATTTCTCCCACCATCCTCAAGCTTCTGGGCCTTGCTCAGCCCGCCGAAATGGACGGAGAAAGCATTATCCTGTAACGTAATAGGAATCAATCGAGGCGCCGACCGAAAGGTCGGCGCCCTGCTTATCGACAAAGTGAAACCCCGCCGATTGCTCGGTGGGGTTTTGTG
>JAGAOU010000022.1 GCA_017623595.1 Clostridia bacterium | reverse complement strand
GGTTTTTCGCAGCGGTGACAGTAAGGCCAACGAAGAATGTCTGCTGGAATTGGGAGGAAGCGAAGGAATCCTTCGTTTTGCTCCCTATGCGGTGGGCGCGGACGGGGTCAGCGTGGCTTATGTGGAATATACCGACAGCCGCGGCAATATCCAACACGGTATGATTCCTTCCAACGCTTCTTCTGCCGCAACCGGTGCTTGGGTTCACTATACCCTCACAGTTGCTTACAACGGCGCAATTACTGTTTATGTGAACGGGGTTGCCTCGGCTGTATTCGCTTCGGGCGTCAGTCCTGCGGCGTTGAACTATGAGGACTGCCGTGTGGTTACCGGGGCTTCTTCCTCCGATCCCACCCGTACCGTGATTGATGAGGTTTATTTTGCTCCCCAGGTTCTCTCTGCTGCCGAGGTCCGTAAGATCCATTATTACGGACTTCAGCGCTACACCACCGAGGTTCTTCCCGATCCCGGTTCCGGTGGTGGCGGCGTAGGCCCCGGAGTGCTTGCTCCCGATGATACCGATATTTCCGAGGATGCATACAATAAGATCGGTGCAATCGCCAACGGATTCATCGGTACAACCTTTGATGACCGTGTTGCCGTCGGTCGCGACTGGAACAACAGTGCCGACGCCACCGTTACGGGCGAGCGTCTCACTACGGGAATTTCCTCTTATGCGCTTTCTATGGACGGAAGCAGCTCCTTTTTGAGATATCCCATGGGGATTCTGGACGGTGTTACCTCCTTTACTGTTTCTTTGTCCTATTCTTGGGCGGGTACCACTTCTGCCACCACCCGATCTCAGCGTCTTTTCGATTTCTCCCGTAAGGCGTCCTCCGTGTCCGAGCCCACTGCATACATTTATTTGGAAACAGGCCTTGGCTTCGGTGGCTTGAAGTTCGGCATGAGTGACGGGATTAATTCTACCTTCCTCACCTACGATTATAACGAAACCAACACCTGGACCCGTGTTACAGTGACCGTGGCCAACGGTATGGCCACCTTGTATGTTAACGATCAGGCGGTGGATTCTGTTGCAACAAACGTCAGCGTTTCCTCTATTTGCCCCAATTTCTGTTACGTGGGACGAAGCGGTGTCAAGGGCGATCCTCTCTTCAAGGGCGCCGTGGACGAAATCTATATTTCCAACACCGCTCTTTCCGAGAATGAGGTCGGGAAATGGATGAAGGGTATTTCCGCCGCAATCAACGGGGAAGATCTGAATGAGGACGATGGATGGAGCACGATGATTATTGTGATCATTGTTGTTGCCGTTCTTCTCGTGATCGGTGTTGTGGTGACCGTGGTTCTGATGATCACCAAGCGGGAAAAGAAGCCTAAGGCGGAAATTCCTCCCATGCCCTCTCCCCGTCCGGGAATGAATAATGCCTCTGAGCCGGTTTTGGGTCCCAGAAGTGCCCGCCGTGCCCGTATGGAGGCGGAAGGCGCGGAAAGCGAGGCGACCATGAAATTCCGCAAGGTGAAGGATGATACAGCCGTGTCTGTCCCGGATCCTTCCGCTACCACGGAATTCCGCAAGGTGACTCCCGATGAGCCTGCGGAAGGCGAAACCGCGGTGTTCCGCAAGATTGATACGGACAATTCCGACAGTACCAAGTAAACAAATGCCCCGGAGGTTTTTATGAAAAAAATTGTATCCTGCCTTCTTCTGCTGATTCTTACATTGTTTCTCGTCGTCGGGTGTAACGGAGAGACTCCTCAGGAAGGCACAGATGTCAACAAAACTGTTATGACTGTAGGCTCCTTTGCCGTTACGGCAAAAGAGTATAACTATGCCTATTACACCACCGTACAGGAATTCTGTTCCATCTATCAGGGGTATCTGACCTATTTCGGTTTGGATCTGAATACTTCCCTGAAGGAACAGAAGTGTGCGATCTCTGAGACAGAGCAGACCTGGGCGGAGTTCTTTATGGAGCAGACCGAGGATATTTTGACCCAGGTCTATAGCTTCTACAATGCGGCTGTTGCGGAAAAAATGGAGCTGAAGGAGGAGTATCGTCTGCAGATGGATGCTTATCTTCTGTCTCTCACTGAGGTAGCCAAAAAGGCAAACAAAACCAACGATGCCTATCTTTCCGAAAATTTCGGTTCGGGGCTGACCGAACAGGATTACAAGATTTATATGGAGCGCCGTCTTTTGGCAACCCAGTATTGCGATGAAAAGTTGGGCGCCATCGTTTATACCGATGCTGATTATGAGACCTATTATCAGGCCAATAAGGAATCTGTCGATCGGATCAATTTCCGCGTCTATACTTTGAATGAGAGTTTTTTGACCGAGGATGCTTCCCAGAGCGAGGACACCACCGATGCGGCGGTGAAGGCGCGGGCAGAACTGTTTGCCAAGGATCTGACCTCAGAAGAATTGTTTGTTCAACGTGCGCTGGAGTTTGCTCCCGAATCGGAAAAGAAGAACTACGAATCCTCTGCCGCAACCCTTGCCCAAAACGTTGATGCGGACGATCTGGCCGAAAGTGATATGAAAACATGGCTCTTCGATACCGCCCGCAAGCCCGGGGATGTTTCGGTGCATAAGACCTCTACCGCAACCTATACGGTGTGCTATTTTATCTCTCGTCAGAGAGATGAAAATCAGATGGTTTCCATGCGTCATATCCTTTTGGAAGTGGATGAATCCAAGGAAGGGAAGACCGATGCCGAGGTTTCTGCCGCCATTCAGAAGATCTATGACGACTGGAAGGCCGCAGGATCCAAGGAATCCGATTTTATTACCATTGCTTCGGAAAAAACCGAGGATCCCGGTTCGAAGGAGAACGGCGGTTTGTATGATTTATTTAATAAGGGAACCATGGTTTCCGAAATTGAGGATTGGCTCTATGCGGAAGGCCGTCAGATGAACGACACTACCATCATTAAGACTTCCTACGGCTATCATATCGTTATGTTCAAGGGGTACGGTGATCTGGGCTGGAAGGCTGCCTGCCTTGCCGGGATGGAAAACGCCTCTTATAACAATCTTCTGGAGAATCTGAAAAAGGTCAACGCTGTGACCTTTGAGGAGAACCACAGAGATGCCGTCGGAAATGATTATTAAACTGTTTTGGAGGGAATTTACATGATTACAAAAGAAATGCTTATCGGAGATGTGATCCGTACCTATCCTCAGGTTGCCGAGGTTCTGTTGCAGTTCGGTATGCACTGCATCGGTTGTATGGCAGCGCGCGGGGAATCTATTGCCGACGCCTGTGTGGTTCACGGCCTGGATGCCGATGAACTGGTTGAGGCGCTTAACGTCGCCATCGAAGAATAATACACGGGGGCGAAGGGTTCTTCGCCCCTTCTTTCTGAGGAACTTATGTCTGAGCTTTGTGTTTTGCCCCCCCGCCTGTCGGTGATTGCAAAAATGGCTTCGCCCTGCAATACCCTGGCGGATATCGGAACCGACCATGCCCATCTTCCGATTTATATGATTCAACAGAATATGTGTCAAAGGGCCTTTGCCTGCGATGTGAATGACGGACCGCTTCAGCGTGCCCGTTCTGCGGTGGAGCAGTTTTGTTTGGCGGAGTCGGTCTTCTTGGTGAAGAGCGACGGGCTTCATTCCGTCCCCGAGGAATACGATGCTTTGGTGATTGCGGGGATGGGGGGAGATCTGATCTCCCGCATTCTTTATGAGCATCCCCCTCGTTGTGCGCAACGGCTGATCCTTCAGCCCATGACCAAGCCTGAGGTCCTGCGTAAATTTCTCTTTCGCCACGGATATTCCATCGTGGAAGAACGGGCAGTCAGCGAAGGGGAGAAGCGCTATATTATCTTTTCGGTGCGTGCCGTGCCCTGCAAATCCTTTTCGGAGATCGATTGTCATCTCCCCGTGAATCTGCAATGCACGCCCGATGCCCTTGATTATCTTGAAAAATTGCTCAATTCCCATCAGCGCCGCCTTTTGGGCCTTCGCCGTGCCGAGGTCTGCGATGCAGAGGCCATTGTCTTTGAGGAGGAGCTTTCCCGACGGTTGAATGGGATGTGGCAAGCAGTCAGCAGGAGGTTGTATGATGAAACTCATTGATTTGGTCGCCGCAGTGGATGCTCGTGCCCCCTTTGCAACGGCCCTTTCCTTTGATAATTCCGGAATTTTGTGCGGAGACCCTCAGCGGGAGATCCGCAAGGTTCTTCTTTCCCTTGATATCACATATGATGTGATTGAACAAGCCTTCGCTCAAGGAGTGGATTTGATTCTGACCCATCACCCCGCCCTTTTTTCGCCTCAAAAGGTCTTTTCCCCCTCCGATCGGGTTTATCGTCTGATTGAACGGGGAATTGCCGCCGTTGCCGCCCACACAAATCTGGATGCGGCACGGGGCGGCGTGAACGATGTGTTGGCGCAGGCCGTGGGGTTGACCCAAATCGAGGACTGGTGGGGAGACGATCCTTCTTTTATCAGCCGTAAAGGCGTTCTTCCCGAGGCCAAGCCCTTGACCGAATATTGCACCTTTGTCAAACAGGCGCTGAAGGCGAACAGCCTGCGTTATGCCGACGGCGGGCGTCCCGTGCATAAGGTGGCTCTGTGTAGTGGTTCCGGGGGGGATATGTGGGAATCTCTGATCGGGACGGATATTGATACTCTCCTGACGGGAGAAGCGAAATATCACCATTTTTTAGAGGCAGCTCAGGCAGGAATCAATCTCATTGAAGCGGGGCATTACGCCACGGAAAATATTATTTTGCCCGTGTTGGAGCAATGGCTGAAGCAGACCGATCCCTCTTTGGAGATCCTCTATGCACAATTCCCCGATCCCGTTCGCTCTGTCTGAATATAATATAAAGGAAATGAAATTCTATGCCCATTGATGGTATTATGCTCCACGCACTGAAGGACGAACTGTCCGATCATGCGGGGGCGCGTCTCGACCGTATTACCCAGCCGGAGCGGGATGAGGTGGTGTTGTATTTTTATTCCAAGGGAGAAAACCGCCGCTTGCTGCTCTCTGCCAACGCTGTCTCTCCTCGGGTGCAGTGGATTGGGTATCCCAAGGAAAATCCCGCCTATGCCCCCAATTTCTGCATGCTTCTGCGCAAGCACCTTGCCGCCGCCCGTCTCATTGAAGCGGTTCAGCCGGGATTGGAACGCGTTTTGATTCTTCGTTTTGATTGTAAGAACGATTTTTATGAAGCTGTGGAAAAGCGCCTGATTATCGAGATTATGGGCCGCGCCTCCAATCTGATTCTTACCGACGGCGAAGGGAAGATCTTTGATGCTCTGCGTCAGGTGGATCTGTCTTCCTCCTCTCCCCGACGGATTCTGCCGGGGGTAACCTATGAATTGCCCCCTTCTCAAAATAAGATTTCCATTTTGGAGGATTTTTCGTTCCCCATTCCCGAGGGAGAGGCTCGCTCTGATCGGTTTTTGACCGCCTCCTTTGAAGGGTTTTCCCCCCTTCTTTCCCGTGAGCTTTCCATGCAGGCTTTTGGCGCTTGTGACGTAGATTTGTCCCAACAACCCGACATGGGGATCCCCTCCCTGACTTCGGTGATTGCGGCGCTGAAGGAAAAGATCCTTGCAAAGGCCTATGTTCCCACGGTGCTCAAGACGGGAACTCCCAAGGATTTCTATTGTTTCCCCATTTCTCAGTACGGTGAATCCTGCGTCTGCGAAACCTATCCTACCTGCTCTGCGGCTATGGATGCCTACTACTCCGAAAAGGATATCATCGACCATATCCGTCGTCATTCTGCGGATATTTCCAAGTTTATCTCCACTGCTATTGCCCGCCTTTCCCGCAAGATTGAGGTGCAGAGGGCGGAGCTTGCGGACAGCGATCGCGCGGAGGAATATCGTGTGTATGGGGATCTGATTGTGTCAAATCTTTACCGTTTCAAGGGGCACGAATCCTCTGTTGTCCTTCTCGACTATACTCGCGATCCTCCTGAGGATGTGAAAATTACGCTGGACCCCTCTCTTTCTGCCAGCCGAAACGCACAAGTTTATTATAAGAAGTATAAAAAGGCACAAACTGCCAAAAATGTACTCAAGGAGCAGATCCGCTTTGCCTCTGAGGAGTTGGAATACCTTCATTCGGTTTCCGATGCCCTCTCCCGTGCTACGGGGCTTGCGGAGCTTACCGATCTGCGGCGGGAGTTGGCAAGTCAGGGATATCTGCGTAAGGCCGCATCCAAACGTAATGCTAAGGATCGGGAACAATCCAAGCCCCTGCGTTATGTCACATCCGATGGCTTTACCGTCCTTTGCGGTCGGAACAATCTGCAGAACGATACCCTCACCCTGCGCACCGCAGAGCGGCGGGATGTGTGGTTTCATGTGAAGAATTCTCCCGGGAGCCATACGGTCCTTCTTGCGGAAGGGAAGACCCCCACCGACGAGGCCATGACCGAGGCCGCCATCATTGCGGCAACAAACAGCAGTTTGCGGGATTCGGATAATGTTGCGGTGGATTACACCGAGATCCGGAATATCCGAAAACCTGCGGGCGCAAAGCCCGGAATGGTGGTCTATGAGACCTACAAAACTGCCTACGTGAACCCCGATCCGACCCTCTGTGCTCGTTTGAACAAGAAGTGCGATTAAAGAAAAATAAAGAAAAACAAAGAAAACGCAAGAAAATTAAAGATTGAAAAGTGTAAATTAAAAACTTTTCAAAAACCTCTTGACAAATTCCTCCGTTTGTGTTATAATGTTCAGGCTGAAAAAAATCCCATTATAATATTTGGAGGATGCGAGTCATGGCAACTTATATGGCGAAAGCGACCGAAATGGATCGCAAATGGTACATCGTCGACGCTGCAAACAAGCCCCTCGGGCGTGTTGCCAGCGAAGTGGCGAAGATCCTGAAAGGCAAACACAAACCCACTTATACCCCCCACGTTGACTGCGGTGATCATGTTATCGTTCTCAACGCAGACAAGGTGATTCTCACCGGTAAGAAGCTTACCGATAAGTATTACCGTCATCACACCGGCTGGGTCGGCGGTCTGAAGGAAGTTCAGTACGCTACTCTCATGCAGGAAAACCCCGAATTCGCTTTTGAACGTGCTGTCAAGGGCATGCTTCCCGCTACCACCCTCGGCCGCAACGCTATGAAGCGTCTGCGCGTATACCGCGGCACCGAACACAAACATCAGGCTCAGAAGCCCGAAGTTTTGAATCTTGACTGATTAGGGGGACAATGAGAATGTATACTTCCAAGAAAGCGTACC
>JAGAOU010000021.1 GCA_017623595.1 Clostridia bacterium | reverse complement strand
AGGGGAGGCAGGGCAAAGCGCGCCGTTACCCGTTCGTTTTATCTTCAGAGAGAAGCTCTTAAACCGCAAAAAGACGGTAGAGCTTGCACAAAATTCAGCCTCCCTTGTGTAAAGGGAGGTGGCACGGCGTGTTCGGCCGCCATGACGGAAGGATTGTTTGGATAAACATCTGAATTAACGCTTATTTGTGACAGAACCTCAGGAGAAAAAGAAAGAAAAATCAAGAAAGAAAAGCCGAGTGCCGACGGAATACATCCGTCGGCACTGAAAGAGGTTTTTTAAGGTTTCACCTTGTCGCACCATTATTCCTCGGCAACGAATTCAAGGCCATCAAAAGCAAGGGGCAGATCCTTCACCGCCGCCGCAAACCCTTGCGCCACAGGAATTTTCCCCTTCACCGTACCAAAGGAAAGATCGGTCACGTCCTTGAGAAGAGCGGCGTTTTTTCCGACCTGTCCATCGGTAACAAAGCGAACACGGCGGGCGCCCTGTTCCGACGCCGCATCCCACGCATCCCTGTACAAGGCTTCATAACTCACGGGCGGCAAGGTCTGTACCACCGCATGGGTAAAGATCAGAATCGCCTTCGTCGGGTCCCCGTCCTTCACCGAAGGCGTAAAGGAAGACAACAACGTTTCATAGGTCTGCAAAGTGGATTTGTGAGCATCCAACTGCTCCGCCGTAAAGTTGGCGGTGGCCAGGGAAAAGACGTCATAGGCGCCGCAGACCTTCACCAGATCCTTCACCGCCACCTCGTCTCCCTCGTCCCAAACGCCGGCGCCGTCCACTTCCACCGCAAGTTTTTTATCACACAAAGAGGAGGCAACGGAGAGGGTCATGGCCGCGTCCACGTCTCGGCTGAGGGCCACGGAGAGGATGTCAAAATCCCCTTGACAGACCTGCCACAGATCCACAACTCCCGAATATCCGTTATTCATTCCGTTTCCGAAATTTCCCAACGAAAAGACAATCGGCACATCCTTGTCCGCACTGCGGAAAATGCCGCTGACAAGAGCCTGCATTTCCGTCAGACATTGCTGACGGTAGAGGCGCCAATCCAAACGACAAGCCTTTGCAAGATCGGCGCAGGAGAGATTGTTCAGATCGCTCCAGGAGGCAACCGTCAAACCGGAGGCCTCGTTCAGCGCAGTTACGGAATCGTAATTTTCTCTGATATAATCACGAAAAGCGACGGCAGAGGATTCGGAAAAATCCAACTCGGCGCTGACCGAATAATCGAATTCACCGAAGGCGGAAAGGCGCACACCCCAGCGGGTCAGCTTCCCTCCGTAGGACAAGGCATGCAGCGCAAAATTCTGCAACGTGTTTTTCAAAACATTCAACGTGTTCCCATCGGTAAAAGAAACAAAAGAACCACGTTCCTCCACCGAAAAAACACCGTCGACCGTCTCCTGGAAGGCCAACTCCTCCGCCCAGGACAGATCCTTCGACCAAAGCAGAGGCTGCAACGAAACGCCCAATCCCTTGTCGGTGAAGGCCTTCACCACACGGTCCAGCCAGGACCAGTCAAAATGCCCCCGCAGAGGCTCAAAGGCAGACCATTGCACCCCCAAATCCACAGCGGTAAAGCCGCACTCCACCGCCTTTTGGGCGTAAACTTCCGCCAATGCGGGATCGGGGATCTGCCAGGACCACACCGTCAGATAGCGGTGCTGCATCTCCCGCAACAGAGGAGGATCGGGCGGCACATCCGCCCCCGTCTGTGTATCGGAGGGATTCTCCGAGCCGCCGCATCCCACGCAGAGGACAAGCATCACCGCGCAGAGCAGCAGGGCAAAAAATCGTTTTTGCATCTTTCATTCTCCTTTCGGAAGGGAGGACCCTTCGGATCCCCACCGTTTTATAGTATAGCACATTTTTTCCCAAATGTCAATTCCCGCCCTCCGTTTGCAAAAAAAACACGAACAAACCGCGGTTTTTTCCGCAAACGATTGACAAACGCTCCGAGATAGTGTATAATTATTTATTATATCTACCATTATATTGACTCACCGATCTTGCACCCGCTGAGCACCCCTCGGCGCACCGTCTTGAAGAAACGGAGGTACAAACGATGCAGTATTTGTTTTTGTTCGCATGGCTTTTTCTCTTTTTGGCAGGCGCCATCGCCGTTGCGGTCGTGGCGCTGATTTATGCGCTGAGTGCCAACCGAAAAGCGGAAGCCCTCACAAAAGAATTGAACCGACTGAAGGGGGCACCGATTCCTCAACCTGTGACAGCCCCCGTGGCACCGCGTCCCATCCCCCCGACACAACAAAAGCCGACACCGCAACCCGCATCCGCACCGCCGCAAAAACCCGTTCCGCCGCCCGTCCCCGAACCCGCAAAGCCGCGGGAAACACGGAGCTGGGAGCAGTTGCTGGGGAAAAACCTGCTGGCCGTTGCCGCATCGGCCCTGATCTTCATCGGTCTTGTGGCCTTTGGCGTATTGGCCTTTGCGGGAATCTCCAAAACCCTTAAGATCTTTTCCATGTTCTTTGCCGGTTTTGCCCTTACGGGCCTTGGCGTTTTTCTGACCAAGAAAAACCGCAATGTCTTCACCGAAATCCTTACGGGATGCGGCGTAGGTGCGACTTACATTTCCATCCTCGTCACCCATCTCTACTTTGAAAGCATCGGCGATGTCACCGCCTTTGCGCTGATCCTTGTCTGGGGCATCGGCGCATACCTTCTTTCCCGCCTGCTTTCCTCCAAATCCTTGGTTTACATCGTTCATTTCGGCTGCATTCTCTCCACGGTGCTTTCCGCCGTTTACGGACAACTCACGGGGAAATACATCGAGATCGTTCTTTATCAGATCGTCACCTTTGCGCTGCTCTTCTTCGCCAACCGCAAATTCAAGATCCTTTATCTGGTCTCCTCCTACGCTTCGGTAGCGCTGAACATGATCCTCTCTCTTCTGCTGCAAGGACAGATCGGATCCGATCTCTACGGGGCGGCCACAACGGGAATCCTTGCCCTGCTTTTCCTTGCTCTCGCTCTGTTCAATACGGTCATTTGCCTACGCCTGCTCCGTTCCCCCACGGTTCCCCGAAACGTCAACCTGCCCGTTACGAACCTTCTGTATTTTTTCAGCCTTCTTTTGGGCGGATACCCCGCTGCCTTTGATCTGATCCGCCACGCCGTCACAGAGCTTCACCTCTTCGGCGTTGTAACGGAAACCGCGGGACAATGGCTGACAAACGGGCTTTCCCTTTTGGTCACCGCTCTGCTCCTTGCCGCCGTGGGCGTTGTCTGCCGACAGTTGATACGGGACAGGGAAACCAGGGACGCCTGCTTGATTTCGGCAGAAAGCTTTTTCGCCCTTTTGTTGCTGTTTTCGGCAATTATACTGGAAGACATCGGAAAGACCCTGCCCCTCACCATCCTCTTCGCCCTTGCAAACGGACTTCTGGCGCGCCGTGCCGAAAAGAGGGGAGAGGCCGCACGGGCAAAAGTCCTCAAGCTTTCCGGGGCAATCTTCCTCTTGGCAGACATGGTGCTGACGGGCTTTTTCCTTCCCGAATTTGAAAGAACGGGGATCCTGTATTCCCTGCTCCTCATCGCTCTGTCCTTTTGGTACAGCAAGCTTCTGTGGGGATCCACCCGTCACTTCCCCACGGCGCAGTTTTTGCTCACCGACCTGCATTTGATCTTCACCGCCTGTGCCTTTGGGGACAGTGCCCTCGGAAATTACCGTTTCGGTCTGATCCTGGCCACCGGTGTCAATATTTTGATCACCCTTTATTACAGATATCACGTAAAAACGCCCTCCGCCAAGGGGCAGTCGGTCTCGGAGATTCTGTCGGAATGGGTTCATTCCCTTTGGATCGTCATTCTTTCCGCCCTCTTGGCATATGACCAGAGTCCTCTGACCTCGGAATCCTTTGGTTTGTCCGACGGATTCAATCTGATTCTGGCGGCCTTGTTGCTGATTTTGGGGCTCTTGGAGCTTCCGCAGATCATTCAATCGAAAAATCCCGCACTCTGTGTGTGGTACTCCGTCAAATTCACATTCCTGATTCTCTTCCCGTTGGGCGTGTTTACCACCCTTTTGGAAGAAGCCTTCCTGCTCAGCCTTTTCACTATGGTGCTTGCCGCCCTCTGCATTCTCTTCGGCTTTGCAAAAGATCTGAAGGCAACCCGTATCTACGGCCTTGTGCTGGTTCTTGCCAGCGTCATAAAAATGGTCACCGCCGACGTGTGGAACCAAACCTCTCTGATCCGCGTGGTATCCCTCATTGTGGGAGGCGGCATTTGCTTTGCCGTCAGCGCTCTTTACAGCCATGCGGAAAAACGGCAGTCCAAGAAAAATGCCGAAGAATCCAAAACCGCATAACCGGCCTCCCATCCCTGTGGGGAGCCTCGTTACAGTATATACCGCTTTAGGAGAAAACTAATCATGGGAATGAACATTACCGAAAAAATCATCAAAGCGCATTTGATCTCGGGGGAGATGATTCCCGGCAAGGAGATCGCCATCCGCATCGATCAGACCCTGACCCAGGACGCCACGGGCACCATGGCGTATCTGCAGTTTGAGGCCATCGGCATTCCCCGAGTCAAGACCGAGTGCTCCGTGGCATACATTGACCACAACACCCTGCAGACCGGGTTTGAAAACGCCGACGATCACCGTTACATTCAATCCTGCTGTGCCAAGTACGGGCTTTACTACTCCCGTCCCGGCAACGGCATTTGCCATCAGGTTCATCTGGAGCGCTTCGGCGCCCCCGGCAAGACCCTTTTGGGCAGCGACTCCCACACCCCCACGGGCGGCGGACTGGGCATGCTTGCCATCGGCGCAGGCGGTCTGGACGTGGCGGTGGCCATGGGGGGCGGCGCCTTCCATCTGAACATGCCCGAGGTCATTCGCGTCAATCTCCACGGCAAGCTCCGTGCGGGGGTTGCGGCGAAGGATATTATCCTCAAGCTTCTTGAGATCCTTTCGGTGAAGGGGGGCGTGGGCAAGGTCATCGAATACGGCGGCGATCTGTCCTCTCTTTCCGTGCCCGAACGTGCCACCATCACCAACATGGGTGCGGAGCTGGGAGCCACCACCTCCGTGTTCCCTGCCGACGGCGTGACCTCCAAATTCCTTGGGGCACAGAAGCGGGGCGCCGACTTTATTCCTCTGCAGGCCGACGCCGACGCCACCTATGCCCGTGTCATTGACATCAATCTGGACGAGCTGGAGCCTCTGGCCGCTTGTCCCCATTCTCCCGACAACATCAAGCCCATCAAAGAACTGGCGGGCAAGAAGATCGACCAGGTCTGCATCGGCTCCTGCACCAACTCCTCCTATTTGGATCTGATGAAGGTTGCAAAGATTCTGAAGGGCAAGACCGTGGCGGAGAACGTGTCTCTGGTCATCGCTCCCGGCTCCAAGCAGGTTTTGGACATGCTGGCCAAGAACGGGGCTTTGTCCGACATTATCGCCTCGGGGGCACGGATTCTGGAATGTGCCTGCGGTCCCTGCATCGGCATGGGGCAGGCGCCCAACTCTGCGGGCATCTCTCTGCGCACCTTCAACCGCAACTTTGAGGGCCGTTCCGGCACGGCCGACGGGCAGATTTATCTGGTTTCTCCCGAAACTGCGGCGGTTTCCGCCATCACGGGGGTCTTCACCGATCCCATGGCCAACGTGCCCGATCTGACGGTGGAAATGCCCAAAGAATTTTTGATCAACGACAATATGATTGTCAAGCCCTATCCCGCCGACGAAGAGCACGAGGTCATTTACGGACCCAACATCAAGCCCTTCCCCCTGAACAAGCCTCTGCCCGAAACCTTGGCCGCCAAGGCTGTGCTGAAGGTGGGGGACAACATCACCACCGACCACATCATGCCTGCGGGGGCGAAGATTCTGCCCTTCCGTTCCAACATTCCTTATCTGTCCCAGTTCTGCTTCGGCGTTTGCGACAAGACCTTCCCCGAACGTGCCTTGGCATGGGGCGGCGGCTTTGTCATCGGCGGACAGAACTACGGTCAGGGCTCTTCCCGTGAGCATGCGGCGCTGGTGCCTCTGTACCTGGGGGTCAAGGCGGTCATCGCCAAATCCTTTGCCCGTATTCATGCGGCCAACCTGATCAACTCGGGGATTCTGCCCCTGACCTTCGAAAATGAAGCCGATTACGATCGCATCGAGCAGGGCGACGAGCTGGAGATTCCCGCCATCCGCGCCAACGTGGAGGACGGCGTTCCCATGGTTCTGATCAACAAGACCAAGGGCATCGAAATTCCTCTGACCACCGTCTTTACCGACCGTCAGAAGAAGATGATTCTGGCGGGTGGTCTTCTCAACGCCACCAAGAACGGCTGATATGAAAAAACTCATCCGAGCCCTTGACCGATACCTGATGCCCTGTTTGGCCTTCGGTTATCTTGCCCTTTGCGTCGTGCTTCTGGCCGTCTCCCCGGGGGTGGGGGCTTTCCTCTCCATGCTTTGGGGCGTGGCCATGATGGCGGCCCTGCGGTGGGGCATTTGGGGAATTCTGATGCTCGCAAAGCGGCAAACCCGAGACAAAGGAGCCTTGACGGTGCTGACCCGCACGGTGGAAGTGATGCAGCTACTTCTCTTTTTGGGCGCGTTGATTCTCGCGATCCTTTTGTGGGAAATCCCTGCCGTTTGGCTTCTGACCCCCGCCGCCCTCTGCGGCCTTCGGGGCGCTGTCCGCTTTGACGCTGAGTGGTTGTGAGAGTTAGAGAGGAAAGGGTGTACTGTTAGAGAGGAAAGGGTGTACTTTTTCTTCTTTTCAGGAGAAAAGAAGAAAAAGTACCAAAAAGAAGAAAAGCCAAGTGCCGACGAATTACATTCGTCGGGGAGATTTGTAAGGGGAAGGTGCAATACAGGGTACCGCCCCTCACAAAGGCGGCACCCTCATAAGATGCACGAAAAAAGGAAGACCCTTTACACTTCGCCTTAAAGTGAACCTCTCTCGAACGACGTACAATAAATAAATTGTGCGCTTCGCAAGCCTTCCCCTAGTAGGGGAAGGGGGACCACGATAGTGGTGGATGAGGTTGTTTTTGAATGAAGTTTTTGCTGCGCAAAAGTGAAGTTGCTTCGCAGTGATGTTTGGGCTTACGCCCAAATGAAGTTAAGTTTGCTACTTCGCCGCAGGCGAAACTTCATTGTCCGCAGGACAACTTCATTTCCAACGGAAACTTCACTTGCCCGAAGGGCAAACTTCGTTGTCGCCTTTGGCGACGGAAGGGGGACCGCAAAGCGGTTAAGTGAGACTCTAAAAATTCAAGCCGTAGGCGCAGAATTTTTAGCTAAGTCGAACTTATCAGAGCGTAGCGTTGAGGATGAGGTTGACCGGGAGAATGATATTTACAAAAAGGAGAAATTTCCATGAAACCGTTTTTAGGTGTAAACATTACCGAAGACAAGAAAAACCAATTTATGGACGGAACCGAACTTATGGTTGCCACCGTCTCCGAAGTGCAAAAAAACGCCTTTGATAAGGCCGGCGGGGAGCTTTTGGAACACGCAAAAAAGGCAGAACTCCCCTTGTCCCTCCGGATTTTGAAGTATATTTCCAGTCTTGTAGCCCTTGTTGGCTTTGTCGCATTGGTGCGCTCGTGGTCGAACGGCACGAATCTGGTCGAGGCCTACAACAATGCTCCCGCCATTCTTTGGGCAACAGGAATTTGTGCAGTTGTCTGGGGTATCCTCACCTTTTTGGGATGGAAGAAGAAAACTGCGGTAGAAGAAAGTGACGAGGCGATCTGCTCAGTCAACAATGTAGAGCAAATTTCCAAAGACATAGAGCACGAGTTGGGCGTTCCCGCCGATGCAAAAACCGTGGACATTCTTGTATTCTTTTACAAAATCAAGAACGGCGAACCCGTAGCCAAGGAAACCTCTCCCCTTGCCATGTCGCCCTACACAAACCTGGAATTTTCTTTGTTTAAGGACGAAGATAATCTCTATCTTGCGGATTTGGAATCGAAATACGCCTTTCCCCTTGAAAGCCTAAAAGGAATCCGCACCGTGAAAAAATCCATTTTCATTCCCCAATGGAACAAAGACACACCTTTTGACAGAGAGCCCTATAAGATTTATAAACTGGCAGCGAATCAGTTCGGTCAAATTAAAGTTAAACCCTTCCACATTCTGGAAGCAGAGATCAACGGCGAAACCTACGGCATTTACTTCCCCTCCTATGAGTGTCCTACATTCGAAGCCATGACGGGCTTGAAAGCAGAGCAGGCATAACCCCACTACGGGTTCAGGAGAAGCCCTCTTTTCGGCGAAGAGTGAAGGTTTTCACCTCTTACAAAAAACCCCATGAGGGTGCCGCCTTTGTGAGGGGCGGTACCCTGTGACGCACATCTCGCAAGAAAAAACCCACCGACGAATGCAATTCGTCGGGACTGAAAGAGGTTTTTTCTTTGGTTCTTTCTTTTTTCCTCTGAAAAAAAGAAAGAACACGCCCCCATCGTCAAACCATTATTTTGCATTTACTGAAAAAGGAGAATATATTATGTACGAAGCACAGATCAAAGCGGCAACCGAAAAATTTTCCGCCCTTTTGGAAGAACAGCTGACCCGTGTGGATGGGCTGAAGGAGCAGGGCGATTTCATCGACTACTCCAAGCTGGATAAGATCATCATCGGTGTCTGCGGCGGCGACGGCATCGGTCCCACCATTACCGCCCAGTCCCGTCGTGTTCTGGAGCATCTTTTGGCCGACGAAGTGGCGGCGGGGAAGGTGGAATTCCGCAATATTGACGGATTGACCATTGAAAACCGTGTGGCGGTGATGAAGGCCATCCCCGATGACGTGATGGAAGAGCTGAAAAAGTGCCACGTCATTTTGAAGGGGCCCACCCATACTCCCAACGCAGGGGACGGGTATCCCAACATTGAATCGGCCAACGTAGCCATGCGCAAGGCGCTGGATCTCTTTGCCAACGTGCGCCCCGTGAAGGTTCCCGATCAGGGCATTGACTGGACCTTCTTTCGTGAGAACACGGAGGGCGGCTATGCGGTCGGCTCCAAGGGGGTCAATGTGACCGAGGATCTGGGCATCGACTTCACCGTAGCCACCTCTCAGGGATGCGAACGCATTGCGGAGATCGCCTTTGACTATGCCAAAAAGAACGGCAAAACCCGTGTGGAAGTAGTTACCAAAGCCAACATTATCAAGACAACCGACGGCAAATTCCTGGAATATTGCCACAAGGTTGCGGACAAATATCCCGAAATCGAGCTGAACGAATGGTTCATTGACATCATGACCGCCAAATTGATCGACGAAAAGCGCCGTCGTGACTTCCAGGTCTTTGTTCTGCCCAACCTGTACGGGGACATCATCACCGACGAAGCCGCCGAATTCCAGGGCGGCGTAGGCACCGCAGGATCCGCCAACATCGGCAAAAAGTACGCCATGTTCGAAGCCATTCACGGAGACGCACCCCGCATGGTACGGGAAGGCCGCGCCAAGTTTGCCGACCCCTCCTCCATGCTCCGTGCCGCTGTCCTGCTGCTCTCCCATATCGGGTATCAGACCCAGTCCGACAAACTCTCCGCTGCGCTGGACGAATGCATGTTCAACGAACGCAAGCTGGTGGTCACCGGCCGTGACACCGGCTGCACCTGCGATGAATACGCGGACTATGTTATGTCGAAGCTGTAACGCCTTCCCCCGGCAGGGGAAGGCCGGCACCTGCGATGAATATGCGGACCATGTAATGAGCAAACTTTAATAGATAGAGTTTGCGTGGGTGTTCCTTTTCTTCTTTTCGGGAGAAAAGAAGAAAAGGAACCGAAAAGAAGAAAAGCCGAGTGCCGACGAATTGCATTCGTCGGGGGGAATTGTAAGGAAAAGGTACATTACAGGGTCCCGCCCCTCACAAAGGCGGCACCCTCATAAAAATCGTGCAAGTGATTAAAAATCTTTGCTCTTCGCCTTAAAGTGAACCTCTCTCGAAGGATGCGCATGAAACAAAACCTTGTTTCTTCCCTTGCTTGCTCCTCATGAGAGGGTCGGCTTCGTAAAGGCCGATCCTCTGCAATGAACTTCTTCTTTACAAAACCCCACCGACGGATGGAATCCGTCGGGACATGGCTTTT
>JAGAOU010000020.1 GCA_017623595.1 Clostridia bacterium | reverse complement strand
TTACAATAAACCGCACCGGTGATAAAGGCGCCGATAATTCCACCATAGATGGCAAGCCCGCCATTACGGATATCGATCATATCAAACAGTGAATCGTAGGTCTGCCCTTCCGGACTAAAGATGACATAATAGGCGCGGGCACAAATAATCCCGATGGGAAGTCCGAACAACAATACATCCAAAATGTTGTCCGAAGTCAAATCAAACTTCTTTGCCTGAGACAGACAAAAGGCAACGGCCAAAGCAATTCCGCACGCAATGATCACCGCATACCAATAGATCTTAAAATCGCCCAATGTAAAAGCGACACGATCAAATTGGAAGGGGCCGAAGCCAAGCCCATCAAAGCTTACGATCTTTTCCATAAAAAACCTCACAAGGATATATAGTTTACCATATTATTATATCACCAATTGTGAGGTTTGTCAAGATATTTTACTGTTTTTACACAATAATGCTGATTTCATGAACCGAATCCGACAGAGAAATTCGAGAAACTTTTTCCCCGTTTTCAAACATTCCCATATCGCTACCCCGTTCGATGCGGATCTTTAACAGATCATTTCCAACAGTAACCTCGGCACGGCATCCGTTCCAAGCAATCGGCAAAGAAGGCTTAACGGTAATAAAATCGCCGTTGCGCTCTATGCCCAGCAGATTTTCCGTCAGCGTTTTGAGATACCATCCTGCGGCACCCGTGTAATGAGTCCAACCGCAAAAGCCCTCTCGTCCTTTTAGCGCATACACATCCGCAGGCATCACATAGGGTTCTCCGCCATACTTACGAACATCTGCCCCGGTTCGGTTTTTCGTGACAGGATTCAATGCAAGAAAAATTTCATTTGCGAGTTCTGTTTTTCCGGCAAGATATAAGGCACGAACAAACCAAACCGCGGCGTGGGTATACTGACCGCCGTTTTCGCGCACCCCAGGAGGATAAGAAGCAATGCTTCCGGGAAAACCCTCGCCGTTTTCCGTGTAGGGAGGTGCAAAAAGACGGAGAATTTTATTCTGCGAATCCCACAATACGTCGAGTACACCATTAAGCCCGTCCGCGCTGCCGTCCAAATTGCAAAACACCGCAAAGGCCTGAGGAATCAAAGACGCAAAATTTGCGCCTCCAATCGGAAAACCATCCCCACGATAACCGCGTAAATAACCCGAACCGTCGGTACCATATTGCTTTAGAGCATCGGTCAATTCCGAAACACATTGGAGAAGGTATTGCAAATCATCCTCTCCTCCTATTGACTCTGCAACAGGTAGAAAAACGGTGGCACTCAAGACCGCAAATAATGTTCCCCAAACCGTTTCGGAACCGTCTCCGACACCGTTCATTCCGTCATTCCAATCGCCGCTTCCGAACAGAATCATTCCGTGTGCACCTGTTTTATATCCGCAGCGAAACGCCTTCATAGCATGCAGATAAAGTGATTCTTTGTAATCGGTTTTTTCGGGCACAAAATATCGATCCTTCTCATCTTCACCCAAGGGTGCACCTTTTAGATAACGACATCTATGATTGAACAATGAAAGATCCTGCGTTGTTTTATAATATTCACCGCAGGCAAACACCAACCAAAACGGATCGTCGGAATACCGCGACCGAATTCCGTCGTCAGCCCCCTTCCATCTTGGGTGCCACCAATGCAACACGTCTCCTTCTTCAAATTGATGGGATGCACACCGCAAGAGTTGATGCTTTAAATAGCGGGGATCAAAGGATGCAAGACATATGGCATCCTGTAGTTGATCCCGAAAACCGAAGGCGCCGCCCGGCTGACTCGAGCCCGTACGACCGAGAACGCGAGACTGCAGAATTTGCTGTTGCAAAAATCCGTTGACAAAGTAATTCAATTCCTTATCGGGAGAATCCAGTTTCAAAAATGGTGCTGCTTTTTTTCGGGCTTTTCGCTCTTCTTTTTCAATGCGTTTTTCCTCAGTTAAAAGATCTGCCAACCGCTTTGCACTGCGGTTTCCGCAACCGTATCCAAGAACAAACACTCCCCGAAGCGTCTGCTCGGATGGACAAAAGCGCAACAAACCACCTTCTGATACGGTGTTAATGCCGAACAAGACTGTATTCCCCGTTCTATACTGCTCATTGTAAGCATTTCTGAAGAAAACAATACCATCCTCGGAAAAACGTGTAACGGTATCCGTCATCGCTTTCCCCATAATAATTTGTGGTTCGTATACAATTTCAAAAGGAACGGATGGCAAAGTCGATAACGTAACGCGGATTATTTTTGCGCAAAGATAAGGAGGTATGAGGACCTCGGTCGTGATCCTGCAACCGGAAAAATCGGATTGATATTTCATTTTATAAGGGCTAAGTTCTGCTATAGCAGAGGAAATCAAATCATACCGTTTTCCCTTTGAGACAAGATACAATCGTTCCCCTCCCAATGAATAAGAGGGTAGTGGGAGTCGCGGGGTGATTCGGTTTTCCGATGCGTTGTATGCAAACGTGAATCCAAGACTGCGCTCATTGATAACCGTACCAAAACGATTGTTTGCCAAAACAAGACTCCATGGTCGCAACGGATTCTGCCCCGATTTTGAGATCGCATATGCTCCGTTTTTGCAATAACCGCCTCGACCGAGGGAAAGCGCCGGTTTTTCATTGTTTTCAGGCGGTGGAAGCATGCGCATTGGACGAAAGGATCGGTGTGGCGAAGTCCATTTCCAGCCGCGCTCCAAATTCAGAAAAAAGGAGCTGATCTTTTGAAAGAACAAGTATTCTTCCACAGAATGAATATTGAGGAGAAACAGGCGATCGCGAATCCGGCTCGGTTGTTCTTCAAGCAAAGTCTCCAACGCCGTCTTTATTGGCGAGAAATAGCCGTCAGATTCCCGATAAAGAATCAAAAGATCTACAGATATCCCAGCGTACATCATATAACAGACGACTTTTACAAATGATAATACCCCTTCTGTATTTTCTTCTCCTACTCGCAGAGATAAGATCGGATAATCACCGCTGATTCCATATTTCCAAAGGGTGGATTTCGGCAAGGTGTTTTCTGCCTTCTTTATAGCCGCAGGTTTTCTTAAGGGATAGAGCAGCGATGATGAGGTGCGGTCCAAAATCATAAGATCGGACGCTTGAATATTCATGCTTATCCACTGCGCCTCTGTTGCCTGAGCGTGTTTACGGCGCATTTGTTCGAAGTCGGACATAACAGCAGACGAAAGCCCGCTGATAGAGCTTTCCTTACTATTTCCCACTCCAAAAGCAAACAACACGGAATCCGATCCGCGCCCTCTTAAATGCATAGACCCCTTCAAAACCAACGCAGGGAAAACGGGATAAGGACATGCACCTTCCGTCTTCCCATACGAAATCTCCGAGAAACGACCGAAGCTATCTCTCCTCACATCGAAAACAAATCCCTTCGGCACAGCAACTGAAAACCATTTCTCCCCCGCTTGCGTTGTACGCTTAAAGCATACAATATGACGCACGGAATCATATTCCGCTGTAACAAACAGCGCCTTATATTCCGAGTGCGCTTCATAATCCGATTTTTGACAAAGAATCGGATGTAGAAAAAGATAGATTTCAAAGCTGTTTTCCGTCACCAAATTATTTTTAATCGTCAATTCCCGCAAAAAAATTGGCAGATCATGATGAAGAGTTACAGAAAGCCTGGTTTCAAACTCTCGAAATATACCATAACAAGACGCACCCGCGGCATCGTAAAACATGTGATATTGCGCTTGTTCATCATAAAGAGGTGCATAAGTTACCCCGTGAATCTCTCCTTTGTTTCTTACAAAGAGGAAGATTCCGTTTTCACAATCCACACCGTTGGGAGGTGCCGTCAAGCAAATATCATTTTGGCGCATATATCCATCTCCGCTATCACTGATGACCTCGGAGACTTCTCCGTTTGTAATAAGTTTCACACTCGGATGATCGGGGTCAGGCTTGTCAATCCGTTGTTCAGGAGCTTTCCAGCGCTCCTGCTCCTCCGTGCCCTCCACAAACCTATGGTTAGAACATACCGGTACCGTTTCTGTTAAAAGACTAACATAGGCCTCCCCTTCCGTATTCATAAAACGACGTTGCATAATATTATTACAAATTACATTTACGCCCGACAAAAAAGCCATCCCGACATGGTGTGCCATAAAAGACTGTACCACACGAGGATTCTCATCCCCTTGTCGATAATCAACTGATTCGTAACAACCGTATTTCCCTCGCGAAAAACGCTCCAAATTTCTGCTTGCATGTGCGGGAAACCAAGGGTATATAAGATAGGACGAATAGGGAGAAATAATCTTTGGAAAGGACACATCCCGACGCAGTGCCAACGAAGGCACGCCAAAGGCTCTGTATTGATAGTTCAATGCGGAATCAAAGGTATAATAACCGCTTTCCGAAACGCCCCAAGGAATTTTTTTCCCCGTAAATCGCATCTGTTCGGAAAGGACCCCCTTCAAAAGTTCACCGCACAGCGTGTTACGGTAGACAGGTAAAAAGATATGCGGCATAAGAAACTCAAACATCGTGCCGGACCATCCGGGCAGGATCAACCGCCCATGTCTTTTCTTTGCAGGCCGCGCAAGATATTTCCAATGCTCAGAAGAAATGCTATGCGTCATAATTGCATAATAAGAAGTCAGCCGTGCTTCGCCGGAGTAAAGATCATAATGTGACTTTGACAATGCTCCATCTGAAACATGATAGCCGATAGAAAATAGATTGCGTTTTTCGTTGTAAAGAACAGAAAAATCCAATTCCTCAAGAAGAACATTGATACGATGAACCATATCATCCGCACGGGGCGTCGAAAAACCTTGCAGGCCTTTCATCAGTGTAAAAAGTGCCGCCGCCCAATTTCCACTGTCAACGGTAGAAACAAATTTCGGAGGCAATACCTTCAAGGATCGAATATCATACCAATTATACAAATGTCCCTTCCATTTTGGAAGCTTCTCAATGGTGGTAAGGGTGTTTTCGACACGGTAGTACAACTCTTCTTCACCGATCAGATTCAGATCGTACGCCCCTAAAACAGATAATAGAGCAAATCCGATATTGGTCGGAGAGGTTCGCAGCGCTACGGAATTCAAGGGCTCCTGTTGATAATTATCAGGAGGGAGAAAATTGTTCTGTTCGTTCATCAAATCCGAATAATACTGCCACATAGAAGCAAGATCGTTGCGCAATTCTTCTGTTTTAAGCTTTTTGCGAGCAAACGGAAGGGAAACCTTATGTGCAAAAACCGGTGCAAGCATCCATAGGATTCCGATAGGTGCAGTATAAGGCAAAAAAAGAAACAAGAATCCGACCTGTTGATACTTCAGTCCATAAAAATAGTCACCCACATTTTGCCCCGATTTTGCCGTTCCGGCGGCAGTGGTCCACTCCAGCAAATTTTTTCTTCGCAACATTCGGAATACACTTCGAAGAAAGGCGTCCAAACCGTTTGCGGCATGTGTTGGTAGCAGAAGGAAGGAAAAAAGCAACTCAACAAATCCGTTCCAATAAGTGCGAAAGGGATTCACGTAACGATTACATTGAAAGAGACGAATAAGCAAACTCGGCAATCGCAACACAAACGGAACGCACAACCATATCAGAGAAAGAAGAATGGCCACGGGACCGATAAATACAGAAGATGCTATTAGAAAAAAGCATGCCGTAGGGTGCAGGACGCGCACTAAATTGTGAAGAATTTGAAAGAAAAACATATTTGAACGCTTGTTTTTCTTCAGGAGAAGAGGAAGATTTTGAACATCGCCCCGCATCCAACGATGTGTTCTCTTTTCATCGGATAGAACATTATCGGGAATTTCATCAAAGAATACAAGATCAGTCAAATTCGCACAACGCAAATAGTGCCCCTCGGGATGGTCGTGACTCAATTGTGGGTGATCCCGAAAGCGATGTGAGATAATCTCCCGATACAATTTCAGATTTAATATTCCCTTTCCGCAGAAAATACCTTCGGAAAATAAATCTTGATAGATATTATAATGGGGATTTCGATAGAGCTCGGTACCCGTATTCCCCGCAAGCAACGCCCCATAGGGTGTTCGCAAGGACGTTTCGGGATTTGCTTCAATCCGAGGTGCCGCCGCTCCATATCCCTTCAATACATATAAAAAGCCCTGTTTGTCTTTCGCCGTCAAAGGTTTATGATTGGGATGCTCCAAAAAACCGATCAGACTCTCAATGGAATTCAACGTAGGCTCCGTATCACTGTCAAGAGCCACGAAATAAACACCATCCCGTACCGATCCGCAGACCGAATAAAAAGCATCCTCCTGCCCTGCAGTCAGATCTGCAAAATCCATCATCGCCCCCTGTTTTCGACCATGGGCCTCGTAGCGATATTCTCCAATTATTTCATTGCGCTTTCGTATTGCACAAAAATAACGGTTGCTATTTTTGTTTCGCTTCTCTATCTCATTGTTCAAAAAGTGTATCAATTCTTCCTCTTCGATCGTAAGAGGGACCTTTGCCGAGGGCAGATCGAGAAGCATCCCTACACGAATTGCCGAGAGAGGAATTCTTTGAGCTAATACGTCCAAGCGATGCAATAATTTCTCTACATCGGCTCTTTTTTGGATAAGGGAAACAACGGTAACCAATGTTACCGGACAATTCTCTTCGGTTATTTTGATCTTTGGCATAATCTTAGGAACAACAATACGGGATACCACAGAATCACACAGAAGTTTCGTGCAGGCAAACAACGGAATCAAAGAAAGAATGAGCAATAAGAGATTTTTAACAATACCGAGCAACACAAGAGACAGCGTTATATAAAGAATCGAGAAAAATAAAAAATACCAAGATCGGTTTGTTTCCCGAAACAAAAACGTCCCCAAATGACCGTTATGAGCATCCTCTTTACGTGCGCGTTTCAGCAGTTCAACTGCCGTTTTTCGTTCATCCTTCCCTCGTTTTCGGGCCAATTTACTTATTTTAGAACGATAAAGCTGTTTCGACTCCTCATCCAACTGAGGATAAAATCGGTCCTGCAACAAAACCTCCTCTGCCTTTGCAAAACGCATTGCAAGATCCGATCCATCCCGATCGTGAAGTACACGCAAAGATCGAAAAAGTGTTGCCGCATCCACTTTTTCATAACAATAGCCTCGAATACAAGAAAAAATCATAGACGGGATCAGGCAAGAAACATCTGCATAGGACAAATTCTGCCGCAGGGATTCCTTGGAAAGAAAATCCTCCAGGCTGTTTTCGCTAAGAGAAAAACCCGCAAGCTCACAATAGTCATAGGCATCGTCGAGAATTACAATCCTGCCATCATCGTCTTTAGAGCAAAATTCCAACTCTCTTTCCGCATTTAATACCGTCAGACAAACGGCACGTAAAAGGTGTTGCTGATTCCTAATATCGGCGCGACTCCCCTTGGACGTTTTCGCATCACTGAGGATGCGCTGAAAATCCTTTCGGATCTGCCGCAGAATCTGATTTTTTGTATATTTTTGCATAATTGTTCCTCCGAAAGGGGTTTGTTTGTCCTAACATTTTTTCCTACACAAGGGATTTTATACAAGAACAACCATGCATGAAAGCATAAAAAACCGATGACGGATTTGCTCCGTCATCGGTTTTAAACAATTTTTATTGAAGATTTCTTTGAATACCTTCTGCGACCTGCTCCGGATCAAACCCGCAATATCGCATCAGATCTGCCAAAGAACCATGTTCCACAAAGCCCTCAACAGCTCGAACAGAAATCCTTGCTTTTGTATTCAGATTTGCGGCAAGTTTTTCACCAAAACCGCCCTCCCGGTAATTTTCATCAAGAATATATACAAGGCGACAATCTCTGAGAAGATTTGAGAAAGCCTCATAGTCTAACGGATAGACCCGAATAGGGCGAATAATTCCCACAGAATATTCAGTTTTCAGAAGATCACGAACGGCCACCGCATTGTAAAACAGCCGCCCCGCCGCAACAATTACAACGTCGGCAGACCGAACATCGGAGGAATACGAAACAAAACCATCGGTCACCATATCAATCTGCGGAATCGATTGTAACGCGCTCCCCTTTGGATAACGGACGACAGACAACTTATCGTACCGTTCCGCAGTATCTTTCAACACAGACGCCAACTCATCTCCGTTGATAGGTGAAAAAATCTCCGTATTCGGGACGCTGGAAAAAAGAGAGTAATCAAAAATACCCTGATGGGTGATCCCGTCATTGGGAACCAACCCACAGCGGTCCAAAGCCAGAATCAAAGGGAGATTCTGAATGGATATATCATGAAGAATCTGATCATACACTCTCTGTGAAAAGGTGGAATACAAAGCGACAACGGGCTTCATACCGAGAGCGGAAAGACCACCGGCAAAGGTAATGGCATGTTCTTCCGCAATTCCAACATCGAAGAACCGATCCGGATATCTTTGGGAAAACTCAGAAAGTCCCGTTCCATCGCACATAGCGGCGGTAATGGCACAAACTTTATTGTCTTCCGCAGCAATCTCACAGAGAGTTTCCCCGAATATCTCGGAATAGGTCTTTGAAGAAGTTTCGTTCCCCTTTCCGGTCTGAAGATCAAAGCTTCCTGTGGAATGATACTTATCGGGCTCCTGCTCAGCGACCTCAAAGCCCTTCCCCTTACGGGTGATCATATGAACAACACATGCCGTATGCTTGCTCTTAGCTTCCGAAAGCACCGTAGTCAATTTCTCAATATCATGACCGTCAACAGGACCAAAATAAAGCAGTCCAAGATCTTCAAAAATCGTATCATTCACAAAAATACGCTTGACAAAATCCTTGATGGATTTAAACAATCGAGCAAGTCCCTTTCCGATCAAAGGAATCTTGGACAGGGTGTACTCCAGACGTCTCTTAAACTTATAATAACTTTTACTGGTTCTCAATCGGGTAAGATAATTGTGCAAGCCTCCCACATTCTGAGAGATCGACATCTCATTATCGTTAATAAGAATAATAAAATTAAGATTCTTATCCGAGCAATTGTTAAGGGCTTCATAGATCATTCCGTTGGTTAAAGATCCGTCACCGACCACTGCAATTGCATAATCCTCTTTACCCAAAAGCTTGTTGGCGGTAGCCACCCCCAATGCAGCAGAAACCGAAGTGCCGCTATGTCCTTCGCAGAAGGTATCGTGCACACTTTCCTCGCGATTGGTAAATCCGGAGATGCCACCGAACTGACGCAACGTAGCAAAATCATCATAACGTCCCGTAAGAAGCTTATGGGTATAACACTGGTGTCCCACGTCAAATACAATTTTATCTTCAGGAGAACAGAACACTTTATGCAAAGCGATGGTAGCCTCCACCATGCCGAGATTGGACGCCAAATGCCCACCGTTTTCTGAGACGGTGGTTATAATCGTGTCACGTATTTCCTTTGCAAGAACCGTCAACTCATCCGCAGAGAATTGTCTTATATCGGACGGTTGAGAAATGTGTTCAATCATAAACGGAAATCCTCAATCAGCATCGGCACTAATGCACTATTTTATTTATTATACCACATTTTCATCAACAATGCAAGTGTTTTTGACAAAAAAACATATTTTCGGAGTAATAACGGGAAAAAGGCGACGGACCAAGAAATCCGTCGCCTCTATAAGATCAATAATTTTCGTAGAACGCAAGGCAGGCTTTGTGCATATGATAAATATCCAACTTCCCTGCCGCTTCATAGGGAGCGTGCATCGAAAGCATCGCAACCCCTACGTCCACAACAAGAATGTTGCGTTCCGCCAGGAACTGGGAAACCGTTCCTCCCCCGCCCTGATCGACCTTACCAAGCTCGGAGGTCTGATAGAGAACATTGTTATCGTCAAAGATCTTGAAAAGCTTCCCCAAAAGCTCTGCGGGTGCTTCGGAGCAACCGGACTTACCACGGGAACCGGTATATTTGGAAACGGCGATGCCGTGATTGACAAATGCAGAGTTTCTCTTCTCATACACCGAGGGGAATGTGGGGTCGAAGGCCGCATTTACATCTGCGGAAAGAGCACAAGAATTGGCGAAAGCGCGACGGGCATTTTTATCTCCGCAAAGCTCGGTCAGGAAATCCGAAACAAAGGAACAACGCATGCCGCTGATGCCGGCACTGCCAACCTCTTCTCTGTCTGCAAAAACAGCCACGCAGGTCTTCTTAGGAACCTCCTTCAGAGCCAAAAGAGCGGTCAATTCGGGATATGCACAGATGCGGTCATCGTGTCCGTAAGCGGAGATCAAGCTGCGGTCAAACCCGATATCGCGAGCATTTCCCGCAGGAACGGCGGAAATGTCAGCCGTTTCAAAATCCTCTTCGGTAAGGCCGTACTTCTCATTCAAAATCTTCATAACCGATGTCTTGTAGGGCTGGCCATCCTCTTCCGCATCCGGCTTGGATCCGACCACCAGATTCAGGTCTTCCCCGCCGATTTCTTTCTGATCCTTCGCCAGGTGGGGCAAAAGATCCGTGATGTAGAAAACGGGATCTTCGGGATCATTCCCGATTTCAATCCGAACGGTCTCTCCGTTGCGCTTGCAAACAACACCGCAAAGAGCCAAGGGAAGGGCAACCCACTGATATTTACGGATTCCGCCGTAATAATGGGTCTTCATTAATGCCAGGCCACCGTCCTCATACAGCGGAACCTGCTTCAGATCCAGTCGGGGACAATCCACATGAGCCGCTGTAATATTGAAGCCTTCTTCGGCAGATTCGGAGCCGATTATCGCAAAAATGACGGCTCTGCCGTGCTGATTATAATATACTTTGTCTCCGGGCATATATACCGTACCGTAAGAAAAAGGAACAAAGCCGGCTTCTTCTGCGATACGAATCGACTCTTCCACACAAAAACGCTCAATCTTGCCTTTGTTCAAGAAGGACTTATAACCCTCGCAGTAATCATAGGCCATCTTTTCCTCTTCGGGGACGATCAAGTAACCGTTTTTCTTTTTTTTCAGCAATTCACTCATAGTTGCCACTCCTTTATCAATGAAAATAATTCGGTCTTTAATTGTTCAACCGAATGGTTCACAAGAACCGCATCGGTATTTTTTGCATAATAAGAATCTTCTTTCTGCGCTTCAATCCGCAAACCGGCCGCCTGCTTGCTTATAGAATCTCGAAGAATAATCCGATCCAACCGCTGCTCCTTCGGAGCCAAAATACAGATTAATTTGTCACAGATTTCTTCCGCATGCGCCTCATGCAATGCCGCACCGTCAACCGTGACCCGAGAATACCCCTCATTCTCCGCCAGACGGATTCTGCTTTGCACCTCATCCATAATAAGCGGATGCATAATAGAATTCAAAAGAGAGGTTTTTTCGGGAGAAGAAAAGGCGGCTTTTGCCAACTCAGCCTTGTTGATCATGCCGTCCGGGGCAATCTGCATCCCAAAGGCATCGCAAAGCGCAGGAAGCGCCTTCGGATACACCAATGGAACCAGACGGTCGGTGTCAATGTGATAAAAACCCAGTTCCTTCAGAAAACCGCAAGCAGTACCCTTTCCCGCACCGCTGGGCCCCGTTACACCTAAAACAAACATAAATTACACCCTTATCATACGAAATCCACAGGAACGAAGAAGACGATTGTATACCGCAAGCCCGACTCCATCCCCACACTCAGCATTGATGTAAATACGACAAACCGATGCTTCATCCAAAAAACGAAGTGCATCAAACAACCGTTCACCCTGTTCTGCCGGCGTCCCGCGATGGCCGTAAGTAACGATCCGATCAGCACAGAAAAAAGATTCCTCTCCGTCAAAGCACATAACGGCATAAGGCCCCTCCGTGGCATGCGACGCAATATACTCGGCCGCATTCTCCGCAGAACCGATCAAGCCGATGGTCTCACAGGAAGGCGCATAATGACGGTGTGCCAAACCGGGGGAAAGAATTGCCTCATCTTTTCCCAATTCCTCAACGACCGCCTTAGCAACCGTCAAGGAAGGGATCACCTGCCGAATCTGTTCGGGCGTTACAAAACCGGGACGAAGCAATATGGGATGATCTCCCAACAAAGAAACCACCGTGGATTCCAATCCGCAGGCGCAGGGACCGCCGTCAATCACTCCCGCAATACGCTCTTTAAAATCATGCAGAACGTGTTCCGCCGTGGTTCCGCTGGGTTTTCCCGAAATATTCGCAGAGGGAGCAGCGATGGGACAACCGGAAACACGAATCAACTCCCGTGCCACAGGATGCGCGGGACAGCGAAGGGCAACAGAATCCAGACCGGCACTGACAATCGAAGGGATAATATCCCTCTTCGGTAAAATAACCGTCAAAGGACCGGGCCAAAACTCCTCGGCCAAACGATAAGCCCACTCGTTGGGATAGGCATATTTCTCCATTTCCGAAGCATCGGCAATATGGACAATCAACGGATTGTCCGCAGGTCTACCCTTTGCACGGAACACTGCCGCAACCGCATCGGGATTCAAGGCATCAGCCCCTAAGCCATACACCGTTTCGGTGGGAAGGGCGACCAAATTTCCCTTGCGAAGCGCTTCCGCAGCCTCGGAAATTCCCTCATATGTATTGCTCCAAATCATAAATCAAAATCCTCACAATAGTGCATAAACCAGACGGAACACCGCCAACGCAATAAAAACATACAAAAACGGTGACCTCAAAAGCAGTACCATCTTCCTGCCCGAAGGAATTTCAGACTTGGGTAGGTCGGGTTTTTTCACTCCGTAAATAATCAATCCCGCAATAAACAGCCCCAGCATCAACGTCAGGAACAGAATTTCCCACAACCCGACAATTGCAATCCCATACTCATCTCCATGCTGAAGTATCAAGCTCAAAATCACACTGTTGAAGTTGTACACAAAATGGGAAATCACCGCAATCCATATGGTTCGGAACCGAAGGGTGAAATAGGCAAAAACCATCCCCAACACAAAAGCAAAAGGAACCTGAACCCAAGTATTATGCAAAAAGGCAAAGAAAAAACCGCTGAACAACAGAGAAAATGCCGTGCCGAATTTCTTCGTGGCATTCAACGCAACACCTCGCATCAGAAACTCTTCCAGCAACGCAGGCATGACCGACATGCTCAAGACCATCAGCATCACGAGCCAGATATTCTCGGGATATACCGTCTCCACGGAATTCATCTCTATGAATTTATCACCCATACCAAAGATTGCGAAAAGAATTGTGAGAAGCAAAATGCCGACAAAACTTGCCGCAAAGCCGATAATCACAGTCGCGCCGACTCCGTAACCGACCTGCATGAAGGTTGGTTTTTCCATCGGAACCACATCCGCAAAGGATTTTCGGGAAAAGAAGAAATAAAGAGCCAGGGGAACAAATACACAGAGCGTAGTAAAAATCACATCCAGCAATTGTCCCGAAAGCGTATCCGACGAAGCAAAGGTCTCATATGCTCCCTCCGCCCCGGTTCCGTAGACAAGGCGCAAAACAAACATCAGAATGTAGGGCAAAAGAACCCCAACAGCAACAAGCAACAGCTTTACAACGGTAATCACCGAAAGTGCACCGTTTAAGTCTTTCCCTTCTGTACGATGATATTTCATGTTCTGCTCCTTTTTACGTTATCGTAATACATTATAACATATATCGGAAAAAAAAGCAAGAGAAATATTGACTTTATTCAAGAAAAATAAAAAGAAATTCTTCCGAGTTTTCAAAAAGTTTACAGATTTACACTTGACAAAAGGGGCAAAATCTGCTATAATAGTTTGGCAATTGAAACGATCCACTAGCTCAGTCGGCAGAGCACTTGACTTTTAATCAAGGGGTCCGGGGTTCGAATCCCCGGTGGATCACCAAAATCGACGGGATTTTACGAAAGCCTGTCGATTTTATTTTTTCCGAAAACAGAACGAAAGAAACAACCTCCCCGATGCATATACTGAATCATCAACTACGGGGAGGTTTTTTATGTTTCATTTGCCATTTCAGTTATTCTATCTGATTCTGCATATCCGCAATGCGGGATCTTTTCAACAACCGTTGACGGCAGAAAAAGAAAGCGAATACTTAAGGAAAATGAAAAACGGCGACCTGCAGGCACGGGAAATTCTTATAGAACGAAATATGCGCCTGGTAGCGCACATCGTCAAAAAATACTATGCATCCTCCGATGAGCAGGACGATCTGATTTCCATCGGCACAATCGGATTGATCAAAGGTGTAGACAGTTTTCGGAGCGAAAAGAAGATCCGTCTGGCGACCTACGTCTCCCGTTGCATCGAAAACGAAATTCTGATGCACTTCAGAGCGTTGAAAAAGACCGCAAACGACGTGTCACTCACAGAAGAGCTTGACACCGATAACGAAGGAAACGCCTTGTCGCTAATGGATGTTGTAGCAGAGGAAGACACCATTTTGGAAGATGTGTTTCGCAGCATCCGTGCAACAAAGCTGACCGAAGCCATCAATGCGGTTTTGGATGAGAGGGAAAAAGCGGTTATACGCCTCCGCTACGGACTTGCGTCACCTCCGAAAACACAAAAAGAAACAGCGCAGTTTCTTGGGATTTCCCGTTCTTATGTCTCAAGAATCGAAAAGAGCGCCCTTCTGAAACTAAAGGACGCTCTGGGAAACTATGAAATTACATAGAAAGCAGGGGACCCGGCTCGACACGATACAAAACCGTTAACTCATGTAACGCACGGGTTGCCGCAACATACATCAGGTTACGATCTTCTTTGGTTTTCCACTCTGCCGTATCACCCACAATCACTACGCCATCCGCCTCAAGTCCTTTTGAGAGGTAAATCGGCAGAATTACCGTTGTTTCGGGGGTAAAGGTATCAAAGGAACGCATGCGTATAACCGGCATTTCGTGCATCAGTTTGCGGTATAGCAGATCACATTCTTCCTGGGTGCGGCATAGGATCATGTTGGTTCTGTGCCCCGCCGCCCGATATTGCTCTATTGTTTGCTTGATCTGTGAAACCTCATCCGTAATCTTTTCGATACGAGGAACGGCACCGTGCCGGTCCATCATGCGCATCTCTTCATCTCTCTCTCGAAACCGATTGGCAAAGGCATTGATCTCATGGGTGGAGCGATAACTCTTGTTCAATACAAAGGATGCAACACTCTTTTTTTCGGGAAAACAATCGGCAAGGGATGCGATGGATGGGATCTTGCTATCCACCTGTTGAGCAATATCACCAAGCACGGTAAAACGTGCCGCCGGGAAAATTCCAGCCAAAAGCAGATAAACAATCTCCGGATATTCCTGAGCCTCATCCACCACAACTTGCTTTACGTTTCTCATGGGAGAAATCGCACCCACAAGGAAATTCAGCCAAGAAAGACAGAACAAATCTTCATAGGGAACAATATTCTGCGAGAACAACTCTGCAGAATATTCATAGAATGCGGGATATTGTTCTTTAAGAAACGAAAGATAAATCTTTCTCGGAGAAATTAACAGAGCACTCCGAACCTTCGACTTGATTTCCGCCATACAAGAATTCCACATTTCCTCACACTGCTCTGTTTTTTCCTCGTCAGTAAAAGCCAGAACGCCGTGTTTAGAAGCCTCGTCAAGGAATGTGTGACAAATCGGTTCCTTCAGATCCTCTGCAGTATCCAGTACTCTTGTAATAATCTTACCGACCCTTTGTTCCGGAGCATAGGAGGCATAATCTTCAAAAAACCATCCGTTCAATTCTTCTGCCGTTGCAAGAATCTGTCCAAAACAAGTGATATCAACGGTGCAACGAAATGCACTATAACACGTGTTATAATACGATTTCAGCGCTTTTGCGAAGTTTTTTGATCCCTTTGTGAAAATCATTTCACGCAAAAACGGGTCATCACTTTTCAACAGTGCCTCAATCTGTTCTGCCCGATCAGCATAATGTGTATCCGATTCCAAATCTGCAAAGAAATGATAAAAATCGGTTCTGACGGCGTTTTCTTCTCCCAAATCGGGCAAAACTTCCGCAATATACGCAGAGAACACCTCGCTGGGAGAGAAAATAACCACATCCTGAGATGTCAAGGATTTTCGAAAACGATAGAGCAAAAATGCAATACGGTGCAATGCCACGGAGGTTTTTCCGCTTCCCGCGGAACCCTGGACAAGCAAAAGATCGGCAGAGAGGTCCCTAATTACTTGATTTTGCTCGCGCTGGATGGTATTGATCACCGTTTTTAATTTGGCGTCGGAGGTCTTCCCCAATTCTTCCATCAGAATCGGGTCTGTAATGTTGATACCGTTGTCAAATACGTATTGAAGCTCCCCTTTATCAATCTTGATCTGTCTGCGCAGAGAAATATCGCCCCGAATGATGCCCTCTTCACACTTATATTCCGCAGGGCCAAGAGTGGCATCATAATAAAGAGATGCAATATCCGCTCGCCAGTCACAAATAAGAATGGCATACGTTTTATTATCAATCAAAGAAAGCGCGCCGATATAGAAAGATTCCGCCTCGTCACATCCGTCTTCCCTAAAATCAATGCGTGCAAAGTAGGGCGAATTGCGGGTTTGCTGCAAGAAATAGAGCTTGTCCTTCATACGGAAGTAGCGCTCCGTATCCATTTCCAGGGTCTGATTGGCTTGCATCAGGTCAATACTGTCGGTATCCTGACTATAATCGTTCCAGATGCGACGACGTTCTTCGATAATGTATTGCCGAAAGCTTTCCTCATTCGGAGTTTCCGAAAAGAGAGTACGGTCAATGTAATCGGTTATATATTTCAATCGATCTTTTTCGTAATTGAAGATTTCGTTTTCCATAAATACTCCTTTCGAAAACGGAGAGCAATCACAAAAATAACAAGCGTTATCATGCAGAACCGGGGAATCCAAACCATGGCAACATGATGGGAAAAGAACATTGGGTAAGTAATCGCTGCCAGAACGGACGAAAGAATCGTCTGAAGCAGTTTTCCCGGAAAATAATATCGCAGGGAAAGATCCGAAGATGCTGCAATATTCAGGATTTGAAAATGAACGGAAAACCCTGACCACCCCAACATAGCGGAGACTGCAATAGCCGATCCAAAGCCGAATTTCCCCAATTGAGAAATCCCACAGGTCATTTCAAGCAAACCGGCCAGTACAGCTTGCAAGGGGGCCAAAGGAACCGCACAGGTAAGCACATCAATCAGCACGCGAAAAAACACAACAAAGCCACAGATATTCAAAACCGCAGACACTGAATTCACAACGGCCTTCGGAAACATGATTTTCGGCGAAACACCATCTGCGGGTTCTTTATTTTCATGAGACACGAACACATCCCGATCAGCCAAAACAACACCGATAAGAACCGAAGCAACCGTCTGTATCCCCCACAGATAAAGCCCAACCCAAAAGCTCCCAAACAATCCTGAGCCAACAGCGCAAACAACAAACACAATTCCGGGATTGTTTGTAAAAGCAAGGCATCTCTCTCCTTGTTTCTTTGTTACAACCCCGGAGCGAACCATACAAACCGTACAATCCGTTGCAGAGGGAAAACCTGCCAAAAGACCGATAACCCAGCTTTGCGCTAACGCTGATGGAAGACAGAACAATCGGGGAAAAACACCACACCGATGCCTCCGTCCAACGGAAAGAGATATCAACAGATCGGAAAGAACAAAACCGGGAAACAAAGAAGGAATCAGAACAGAAGCGCAAAACAAAACACTTTCATGGGCGCTTCGCTGCACAATATCGGGCGACAAAAGAAAAAGGACAAACAATGCTACACAAAACAGAAAAAGAACCGTAAAAGAACGTCGCTTCATAGAACACCTCAATATAAATGATCTGCAATATTCTATGAAGCGAATCCAATCAATTATACGGGAGCACAGAGCGCTGCACCCAACGCGGTTGCAAATTCAGCATTTTCCGGCGTAATAAAATTCACGCCATGCAAAGCACGAATCTCCTCCAAGGTTTTCTTGCAGTGGGGAGAATTTGCGAGACGTCCGCAAATAACAATATCGTTTGTTCCTGCAATACGAGCATTGAATACTGCCATCAAAGCAACGGTCTGGAAGACAAGATTTAAAATACCGGCCGCAATATCCTCGTTGGTTGCCGTATCCAAAAGTTTACCGAAGTTGGATGCGGTAGTAGTGGCAGACATATTAGAAACATCGGATTTGCTGATATCGCCAATAGTGAGATCTACGCGGGAAAGATCGCCACGGTCTGCAAGATCAATAATGCTGTCGAAGCTGCGTACATTGAGTAACTTCGAGGATAAACCGAGTATTGTCCCGCCGCCCACTCCCGTACCGCCCATATGAGATACGGAGTTTTTAGTTGCGTTCACGTATGCGGTACCCGTCCCAAGGCTGACAACAACCGCCTTATCCAGCTCGGACAGATAAAGTCCACCCTTACCCACCGAAACAAGCTCCTCTACCTTCTCGGTGGGAATGCCGTAGATATCCTCATTCAGATAAGAGCTTCCCACTCCGGTTACCATAATCCGATTGATATCCGCCAACGTGAGGTGGTTGATGCTGATATATTTCCCGAGGGCTCCGAAAACAGAAGTAATCGGATCGGTAGCCCGCACATGGATGGGAGTTGTCGGAATTCCGTTACGAAGACCGATGATCTTGGTATTGCTCCCTCCCACATCAATTCCGAGAGTAATCATATAACCTCTCCTTTCATCTATTATAAGCAATCTATTGTTCTGAAACTATATTATAGCACATTTTTTTACAAGAGTCAAGGGGTTTTGCATTTTTGAACAAAATGTAAACTTTATCAAAAAGGGCTTGATTTTTTCTCGGAAGTGTGGTATTATATTTTGGCTGAAAAAAATGCGGTGCTAGCTCAGCTGGATAGAGTAACTGGCTACGAACCAGTAGGTCAGGGGTTCGAGTCCCTTGCACCGCACCATCAGCAGAGAGCCCGAAACCTTTCAAGGTTTCGGGCTTTTTCAAACCGTTTTATAAATTTCATACAAGGAGTCGCCATGATACATATCGTTCTATACGAACCCGAGATTCCTCAAAACACAGGAAACATATCAAGAACCTGTGCCGTCACAGGGTGCCATCTGCATCTGATCGAGCCCCTCGGTTTTGATCTCAGCGAGCGCAGTATCCGAAGAGCCGGTCTGGACTACTGGAAATATCTCACCGTTACCACATATAAAAACTGGGATGAATTCAAAGAGCAAAATCAAGGCGAATTTTATTACTGCTCCACAAAAGGTCAGACCTGCCACAGTGAGGCTCAATATACTGCAGATAAAGACCTATATTTTGTATTCGGCAAAGAGAGCCACGGCCTTCCCGAACCCTTGCTGAAGGCAAACTATGACCGTTGCATTCGGATTCCCATGCGTGGTTATGTGCGTAGCCTGAATCTGTCCAACTCCGTCGCAATTGTGGTATATGAAGCACTTCGCCAGCTTGGATATCCCGACCTGACCGATCAAGGCCATCTTACCGGTAGACCGGACTGAATAACAGATACATAAACCAAAGACCCCGACGTTTTTTCGTCGGGGTCATATCTCTGTATCGTCAATTTTGCAGAAAAAATTATCGTCGTCCGTACATATCATCCAGGTCCATCCGCACCGCTTTTTGATTGCAGGTTCCCTTTCGGATATAAACATCTCCCTTTTCGATAAGATTATGCTTTCCGCAGGACTCTTGAATCACATAGGGACGATCCTTGTTCTCTTTGCAGACTTTTATATATGCCAAGGTTTTGCCCATATAGCGAAATGTATCGGATTCAATGCGAACAAAAGGTTCAACGGTACGCTCAAGATATCCGTCCAGTGCGTCAATTCCGATATAGGTATTAGGACGGATTCCGACAATGCGCCGCGACTTATCCTCCACACCAAAGATAATATAACAATCCTCATCGGTGTTCTGATTGGCAAAGGCCGCAATATCCTTCGGAAAATCGGAATTACGTAAATTCTTATAAAAATCCCTCTTAAAATCCACAAACAAGGATTCTGTTCTGTTTTCTATATGACGAATCACGTTTTCCACATTTGTCACAAGCATCACCTCATGCTTTTACTATACCACATTCCGCCGTCCTTGTCAAGAACGGAATACCAATCGGTTTTTTGAACTTTCTGTGTTATTGCGCCAAGAGCCTTGACAAAGAACTTTTTTTCATGTATAATATCAAAAGTTGACATGTCAACATCTAATTTTTGAAGGAGTTTTTCTCTATGATTAACCGTTTTGAGCGCTTTGTTTCGGTAATTTCTCTCATTTCGAGACACCTTCACCGTATCATGAGTGAAGAGATGGATCGGTATGGCCTGAAAGGGCCTTACGCTGTATATTTGCTCGCAATATACCGAAACAACAACCAAATTACAGCGGCACGCCTGAGCGAAATCTGCGAAAAAAATAAGGCGGCGGTTTCCCGTGCGCTGGCAGAACTGGAAGCGCTGAATCTGATTCAAAGAGAGACCTCCGGCTACCGTGCAAAAATTGCATTGACCGAGGAAGGCATCCGTGCGGCAAGCTATGTTTGCGACCGTGCAACCAACGCTGTAAATCTTGCGGGAGGCTCCCTTACCGAAGAGGAACGAAACACATTTTATTTGGCATTGGAAAAAATTGCAAACAATCTAAAATTGATCGGAATTGATCAATAACCTTATCCGGAGGAAATACATGAGTATCAAAATTATTGTTGATTCCACAACCGATATTCCCGAATATCTTCGCAATGAATTTATTATTGTCCCGCTCACCATCCGTTTCGGAGAGGAAGAGTATACCGATGGGGTGAATCTTTCCCGTACTCAGTTTTACGAAAAACTGATCGAAAGCGATGTGCTCCCACAGACCAGTCAGGTCTCCCCTGCCACGTTTGAAGAATACTTCCGTAAAGTAACCGACAACGGCGATTCTGCCGTTGTGCTGACAATTTCTTCCAATCTTTCGGGGACTTATCAAAGCGCTACCATCGCCGCAGAAGAATTTCCCGGGAAAATATATGTAGTTGACACAAAATCGGCGGCTATCGGGGCAAGCATTCTTGCCCAAATGGCCCTACATTTGAGAGACGAAGGCCTTTCCGTCCACGAAATTGCGGAAAAACTCTGTGAAGAACGGAATAACCTACGGGTCATCGCTCTGCTTGACACTTTGGAATACCTGAAAAAAGGCGGCAGAATATCAAGCACCGTTGCCTTTGCGGGAGGCCTTTTGGCCATTAAACCCGTGGTGTGCATCGAGGATGGCGCAGTCAAAATGCTGGGGAAAGCCCGTGGATCAAAACAAGGAAACAACCTTCTTGTAAAAATTATTGAGGAAAGCGGCGGCGTGGATTTCAGCAGGCCGGTGCTTCTTGGATACACCGGTCTTTCCGATGTCATGCTTCGAAAATACATTGAAGACAGTAAACACCTCTGGGAGGAATGCGGACGGGAACCGGATTCCACCTTGATCGGAAGCGTTGTCGGCACTCATGTTGGCCCCGGAGCCGTCGCCGCCGCATTTTTCAAGGAAAACTGAAGAAACCAAGAAAGCAGCATTTCGATTCGAAATATCGTAGTGCTGTTTTTTTATCCACACAACCATCCGTTGATCTTCGAACGAGGACTCATTGATTGACACGGAGAAACATCTGTGTTATAATACAGTTACGGCGCCGAGAATTTACATCTGGAGGTATTATTTATGACATTTGGTGATACATTTCGAGCCTATCGCAAACGGATGGGATATACTCAGGAAGAAGTAGCCGAAAAGTTGCTTGTTACACCTCAAGCGGTTAGCAAATGGGAAACGGGTGGCGGAACGCCAGACATTTCACTGCTCATACCGATTGCAGATGCATTTGGCATCACAACAGACGCATTGCTCGGAAATTCAAGAAAAACCATTGAAGAGCTCTCGGAAGAAATAAAAAGAATTGATTCTGAATGGAACAGCAATGATGCAGAACAAAACTTCGGGGAGAAATATCGGAAATATTACGAGTTACTCAAATCAAATCCCGATTCTCCGACTGTTTTGCGTTCAGTTTTACAGCTTTCCTGTAAATGGCTTTCGGCTTGCTCTGTCGAAATGAACATTTCTAAGAAGCGAGAGCTTGTAGAAAATGCAGAAAAGTGTGCGGAGATTCTGAAACGAAATCCCGCAGACACTCATTCAACCCACTGTTTGATGTATGAAATATATTATTACGGAGATGAATCCAAAAAAGCAGAATTGGAGATGGAACATTTTTCTGCTACGGGACAATATATTAAGGACAGGGTAAAATATGTTCATCTTAGGAAAGAGAACAGAAACAACGAAGCTTTGCCCCATCTTTCAAGTTCCCTCACTCACACATTCCATTGGCTTCTTTGGGATCTGAGAAATCTTTCAGACACCTATCGTGCGCTTGGGGACGACAAGCTTATGAAACAGGTAACTCAAGTGGAAACAATCCTGAAAGACATCAAACAACAGATCCTACCGTAACCGACCCAAAGCCCACAGAGCACGAATCCGTGTTCTGCGGGCACTTTTTTGGAACAAATTGGAAACAATGCGGAAGATTGTGATAGACAAATTGATTTTAATGTGTTAAACTGTGTTGCGGAGTCAAGGTCGATGCTTTTCCTTTAAGGCCTTGATGTTTGCCTCTACCCTCTTTTTGCGCAAAGGATACCAGAACCAAAGAATAAGTGCCAAAGCGGAGAAACCGATGGCGGGCACAATGGTGGAAATATTAAAAATGCCCTGCAAGACGGATTCGCTTTGCCCCTCCCCCGAAATTGCGGCGTTTTCACTGTATCCGATCCCGTCCAGCAGCCACCCCGAAGCACCCGCCGCCAAGGCCTGTCCCAATTTTCGGGCAAAAGAATACAAGGCATAGACCGACCCATCCTCGCGACGGCCGTATTTCAGCTCAGAATCATCAATAACATCCGTTATCAATGCCCAAGATACCATGGAAAAGATCCCAAGACCTATCCAACAAAACCCCTGAAACGCCACATATACCCACACATTTTGCGGCCGCACAAAAAACAAAATGAGACACACTCCCGCCGCAAACAAATTGGATACAACGGAAATTTCCGCCTTCCCAAAACGAACCGCCAAGGGCTTGGACACGATGGCGGCAAGAATCATCCCAACCATCATAACAATGGTGGACACGGACTGGGCCACCGCCGTTCCGTAAAAATCAGGATAAATATAGGCAGCCATATTCTGCAAGGTCAGTTGCGCCAACAGCATCACCACAGATGCGGCAATAATAGAGATCAGAGGTCGGTTTTTTCGGGCTTTTTTCAGCATTTCAACCACGGTATCCTCGGATCTGTCCCCTGTTGCATTGGGCGTTTTTACCCGCTCTGTGACGAGTTTATAACATAAAAAATGACAAAGCACGGCAAGCAGAGAAAAAACTGCGGCAACGGCAGTGGCCTTATCTCCGTTCAAGACTGCATACCCGTCCTTATTCTCGTATGCATACAAGGGAATTATCACCCCGATAATCAGCCCCGCAAGGGTACCACCCATAGTCCGAAAGGTGGACAATGACTGCCGATCCCCGGCCTCGGGTGAAATTGCCGATGCCATGGAGCCGTAAGGAATGTTAATCGACGTGTAAAACACGGAGCTCCACAGAATATATGTGGCAAAAAGCCATGGGATCCGAAACCATATAGGCGTATGAATCAAAGAACTTTGATACATCAAAAAAGATGTCAGTGCCACAGGAATGCACATGCGAAGAATCCATGGCTTAAATTTTCCGGCTCGCCGAGTTTTTCCACGATCACAAATACGTCCCATGGCAACATCGGTAAACCCATCCGCAAAACGGGCAATCATCATCACCGTTCCCACAACGGAGCCGGACACTCCGAGCACATCGGTATAGAACTTCATCAGAAGAACCGTAGACAGAATAAACGTAAAATCGTTTCCGAAATCTCCAAACAGATACCCGATTTTATCCCGAAATCCGAAGGGCCGAATCTCCTTGCTTTTCCGCAACATTCCCAAAGCCTCACTTCTATCTCCGTACATAGATGGAGAATAATTTGTTATAATGCATTTGTAGACTATTATTGCACAGAATGCATCATTTCATGCCCTTTGATTCATAAAAAGACATCTCCCCATATAAATGACGAAAAAAGCAATATAAATTGAAAGAAATACAGATTGCATTGTTTTCGCAACCATGATATAATGTTAGTATAGAAATTATATCCAAAGTGAGGTACCACATGAAACCGTTTATGGATCGAGATTTTCTTTTGACAAACAAAACAGCAAAAGATCTCTATCGCGCCGCGGAGCACATGCCAATTGCTGACTATCACTGTCACGTCTCCCCCAAGGAAATTTACGAGGACAAGCGCTTTGAAAACATCTTTCAGGTTTGGCTTTCGGGCGATCACTATAAGTGGCGTCTGATGCGTTCCAATGGGGTGGATGAATATTATATCACGGGGAACGCCCCCGAACGGGAAAAGTTCCAAAAGTTTGCCGAAGCGTTGCCGAAAGCAATCGGCAACCCCATGTATCATTGGTGCCATCTCGAATTACGCCGCTATTTTGGTTACGAAGGAATTCTGAACGGAGACACAGCAGAAGAAGTTTGGAACCTGACCGCCGAAGCGCTGAAAAAGGACTCCATGTCGGTACGCGGACTCATTGCACAAAGCAATGTGGCCTTCATCGGCACCACAGATGATCCTACAGACACCTTGGAATGGCATAGAAAACTGGCAGAAGACAAGACAATGACAACCACCGTTGCCCCTTCCTTCCGTCCCGATAAAGCATTGAATATTGACAAAGCGGGCTGGAAAGAATATATCAATACTCTTTCCGAGGTCTCCGCCGTTGAGATTTACAATCTTGCCTCCCTGAAAACCGCCCTTCGCAAGCGCATGGAGTATTTTGCCGACCACGGATGCAAGGCCAGCGATCACGGCCTTGATTATATGTTCTTCCGTCCCGCAACTGAGGATGAAATCAACCGCGTACTAACCAAAGGTTTTGCGGGAGAGTCAATTTCCCGAGAAGAGGCAGAGGCATTAAAGACAGAACTCCTTTGCTTCTGTGCGGGGGAATATGTCGACCTTGGCTGGGCAATGCAAATTCATTACAACTGCCTGCGCAACCCCAACAGCAAACGCTTTGAAGAAATCGGCCCCGACACAGGGTTTGATTGCATCGGACCGAACAACGGTTGCGCCGCCATGGCAAAATTCCTCGATGCATTGAATCGCAAGAATTCCCTTCCTCGCACCGTTCTTTATAGCCTTGACGGCAACGATAATGCTTTTTTGGATGCATTGATCGGATCCTTCCAGGGTACCGAAATTCCCGGGAAATTGCAACACGGGAGTGCATGGTGGTTCAATGACCACAAGCAAGGTATGCGGGATCAGTTGATCAGTCTTGCAAATCTGAGCCTTTTGGGTAATTTTATCGGCATGCTGACCGATTCGAGAAGTTTCCTCAGTTACACGCGCCACGAATACTTCCGCAGAATCCTCTGCGATTTGATCGGTACCTGGGTAGAAAACGGGGAGTATCCGGCAGATATGCCCACGTTGACAAAAATGATCCGCGACATCTGCTACAACAACGCCGCAAATTACTTTCATTTGGAGAATTAAGCTATGAACATGAAGCTTTCCTTTCGATGGTACGGAGAGGACGATCCCGTTTCGCTCCGCTACATCTCTCAAATTCCCGGGATGCGCTCGGTTGTTTCTGCCATTTATGACGTAAAGCCCGGCGAGGTATGGCCCGAAGAATCCTTGAAAAAAATCAAAGAACAGTGCGAAGCCAATAATCTGATCTTTGACATTGTGGAATCCATCCCTGTTCATGAGGATATCAAGCTTGGAAGAAACAACGCAGATGAACTTTTGGAGGTCTACTGCGAAAACATTCGCCGTTGTGCAAAATACGGCGTAAAGTGTGTCACATACAACTTTATGCCCGTCTTTGACTGGACCCGCACACAACTGGACAAGCAAGCTCCCGACGGATCCACAAGCCTTGTGATGTATTGGGATCAGATGCGAGGCCTGGACCCCTTGAAGGATGATATTCATCTTCCGGGATGGGATTCCAGCTACACTCAGCAACAGGTTCGCGAGCTTATTTCCGCTTACGGAGAACTGGGCGAAGAAGGTCTCTGGAAAAATCTGGAGCGTTTTCTTACGAAAGTAATCCCCGTTGCAGAGGACTGCGGTATTCGTATGGCAATTCATCCCGATGACCCTCCGTATCCAATCTTCGGTCTCCCCCGTATTATTACCAATGAGGAAAATCTGGATCGATTCCTGAAGATTGTGGACAGTCCCGCAAACAGCCTTTGTCTTTGTGTGGGCAGTCTGGGATGTGCGGAGAGTAACGATGTCGTTGCCATGGTTGAAAAATACGCCAAGGCAGACCGCATCGCCTTTATGCACATGCGTAATGTCAAAATTATGGAGGACGGATCCTTTGAAGAAAGGGCACACCTTTCCTCTTGCGGATCCATCGACATGTATAAAATCGTTAAAATTCTGGCAAAAAACAATTTCGACGGATATGTTCGACCCGATCACGGTCGCATGATCTGGGGAGAAACAGGAAAACCCGGATACGGCTTGTTTGACCGTGCCCTTGGGGCAACCTATCTGAACGGACTGTTTGAAGCAGCGGAAAAGGAGTACAATAAATGAATCAAAATGTACTGAATACAGATCTTACGGGAAAGGTTGCTGTTGTGACCGGTGCAGGTGGAGTGCTCTGCAGTTATTTTGCAAAAGTTCTTGCCCGTGCAGGTGCAAAGGTTGCGCTTCTTGATATTAACGAAGAAGCGGCAAACTCCTTTGCTGAGGAAATCCGCACCGAAGGCGGAATTGCAAAGGCATATACCTGCAACGTACTTGACAAAAACGAATGTTACAGAATCGCGGACGAAGTACGGCGAGATCTGGGCCCCTGCGATATTCTGATCAACGGTGCCGGAGGAAATAATCCGAGAGCAACCACCGATAAAGAATATTTTGAGATCGGAGATCTTGATGCGGATACAAAATCCTTCTTTGATCTGGATGCAGACGGAGTCGGATTTGTTTTCAACCTCAACTTTCTCGGAACCTTGATTCCAACCCAAGCCTTTGCTCGCCAGATGGTGGGACGGGAAGGATGCAATATCCTAAACATTTCTTCCATGAATGCCTTTACTCCTTTGACCAAAATTCCCGCATATTCGGGCGCAAAGGCAGCGGTGTCAAATTTTACCCAATGGCTTGCGGTTCACTTCTCAAAGGCAGGAATTCGGGTCAATGCCATCGCCCCCGGATTCTTCTCCACAAAACAAAACGCAAAGTTGCTTTGGAACGATGACGGAACCCCCACCGCACGCACAGGTAAAATCCTGGCGGCAACTCCCATGGGGCGGTTTGGCGAAAGCAGTGAACTGGAGGGTGGCCTCTTATTCCTTCTCAACAATGAAGCGGCAAGCTTTATTACCGGAGTTGTACTGCCGATCGACGGCGGCTTCTCCGCATATTCAGGAGTGTGATTGATATGGAAAAATTTATTCCCGTTGTTGTGATCAAAGAAATCGGTGAAACCGATAAAATCTTAAAGGCATTGAAGAACAGTGGTATCAACTGTGCGGAAATAACCTTCCGCACCGCATGCGCCGCAGAAGCAATTGCCTATGCGGTAAAGAATTATCCCGATATGGAAATCGGTGCAGGCACTGTCATCAACGCAGAACAATGCAATGCGGCGCTTGCGGCAGGTGCAACCTTCATCGTCTCCCCCGGCCTTTCCGTTGCCGTTGCCAACATCTGCAATGAAAAGAAAATTCCCTACTATCCCGGATGCGTTACTCCCACGGAAATTATGCAGGCACTGGAGCTTGGCATCACAACCGTAAAATTCTTCCCCGCAAATGTTTACGGCGGCTTGAAAGCCCTCAAAGCCCTCTCTGCCCCCTTCCCGCAGGTCAAATTCATCCCCACGGGCGGCGTTGACAGAAGCAATATTGATGAATTTTTGGCATTCGATAAAATTGCCGCCATCGGCGGAAGCTTCTTTGTAAAAGAGGCTCTGGAAAAAATGGAGGAATAATCATGAAAAAAGTAATCACATTCGGAGAGATCATGCTCCGCCTTGCCCCCGACGGATATTACCGCTTTTTCCAAAATGACGTCATGCAGGCAACCTTCGGCGGCGGGGAAGCAAATGTTGCTGTCTCTTTGGCGAATTTCGGTCTGAACAGTGCTTATGTCACAAAACTTCCCGCCCATGCGATCGGACAAGCCGCAGTAAACTCTCTGCGGTATTTCGGTGTCGACACCTCGAATATTGTTCGCGGTGGCGATCGTGTAGGCATTTATTTCCTCGAAAAAGGCGCTTCTCAACGCGGTTCGGTCTGTATCTATGACCGTGCTCATTCTGCAATTGCGGAGGCAAAAAGCGGCGATTTTGACTGGGATACCATCTTTGATGGTGCCGATTGGTTCCACTTTACGGGGATCACACCCGCATTGGGACAGAACGTGGCAGATCTCTGCCTTGAAGCCTGCAAAGCCGCAAAGGCAAAAGGCGTCAAAATTTCCTGCGACCTGAACTACCGCGGAAAGCTTTGGACCAGGGATCAGGCACGAAAGATCATGACCGAACTCTGCAAATACGTCGACGTCTGCATCTCCAACGAAGAGGATGCGAAGGATGTTTTCGGAATCGAAGCGGAAGGCACTGATATCTATGGCGGAAAACTCAACCATGACGGATATCGCTCCGTTGCAAAGCAGCTTGCCGATAAGTTCGGGTTCGAAAAGGTTGCCATTACCCTTCGTTCCTCCATTTCCGCCAGCGACAACGACTGGGCAGGTATGCTCTATGACGGCAATGATTGCTACTTCTCCAAGTCCTATCACCTTCATATCGTGGACCGCGTGGGCGGCGGCGACTCCTTCGGTGCGGGGCTGATTTACTCTCTGCTGACAGACAAAGCCCCCCAACAGGCCATTGAATTTGCGGTAGCCGCATCCGCATTGAAACACTCCGTGGAAGGTGACTACAATCGCGTTACAGTTAATGAAGTGGAAAAATTGGCAGGCGGTGACGGATCCGGTCGCGTTCAAAGATAACCAATACTTCCGGTATGCAAAAAGACCTCGGAGAATATCCGAGGTCTTTCCTGTTTGTTGTGTGCCTGAGTGTTCTGTTTTGTCCTATGTACATTATACCACAATCGATGACAAATTGCAAGCATTTTCCTTCGACAAAGTTTGTAAAAAGAGGGCACATTCGGCAAAAGCCTGTTGCCACACGTAATAATTCGTCGAACAGTGGAATTCTTTGTAGAACGAAAGCCTATCGATTGCGCTCTGTTTTGATGTATTTTTTTAATTCCTGTAAGTCAATTCTTTTTGAACTCGTAAAGACGATATAGTTTTTTGGAAAGATGTCCTGCATATAATTTTTTGAAAATCATTTTATCACCACCACGCAGGGCATCGATAAGGTATGTCGGAGTCATCGAATGTTCTTTAAAAAAATGCAACGATCCACACTGCAGCGACAAAGGATCACCAATCCCATATACCTGCGTAACACCAACATCATTAATCGGATTCCTGTACTTAGTCATTTTTGCGGCAAAAACCGTATAACAATCCATTAGGAGCGAGATCCGTTCAAAATACGCATCCAGATTTGTCATAAATAACTTCATCTCTTCGAAGGTCAAGTACATACTGACTCCTTCCATGACAACAATGACCTCTTTGGTTTTGGGAATATGCTTCAACCAGTCGGACACTCTCACATCCCCTGCGAGCATGTGATAATCGGAATCTTCTGCATAGTACCGTTTTCTCTCTTCAATAACATCCGCAAAATCCACATCATACCATAGTTGCCCGGTTGTTCCTACACGACAACAACGACTGTCCAGGCCACATCCCACATGAACAACAACCACACCCGACCGTTCTGACAATATTTTCCTCACCCATTGGTCAAAAACAGCAGAACGCATTCCCATGTAATATGCAAGCCACTTTGATTTGGATTTCCCTTTGAGCGGAAACCCTTCTGCAGCCCAAATTTCTTCTGCTTTTTTGTCATCGAGCAGGATTCCTTTTTGACTCACATATGCTTTGCCGTACAAAGGGATGTACAACGTTTTATTCACATCATCCACAAAAATACCTCCATAGTTAAAAACGAAAGATCCCTGTCGGAATCTGTCGTCTTATGGTACGAGTGTTCATAACGAATGTGTCGAAACTTATATTCGTATCAAAGTGGTACAAGGGTTCAAAAGAAGCTCCGCACGATGCGGGGCAAGGCAAGATCTATTCTGGAATACTGTTCACTATATCAAGCAACTCGACAAAATGAGTATTTTGATTAAGTTTCTCAATACACTTATCGGATAATTTGTTTTGCAGTCTCTTTTTTATGATGTCCTTACGAATTTTCTCCTTAAACACACGCTTTTTTACAATCGGAGAGCAAACAACTATCGGGTAGGAGTTTTCGCAGTCTGTTTCTCTGTTCAAGAGATCAATATAGTACATAATAGAACTCTCGACCGCATCCATTGCTTTTTCTTCCTCGCCGATAGCAAGATATGCTTCAGCGAGCAACAAATAACAATCTCCGGAATCAAAATCGTGATATGGCGGAGGACACTCATCTTTGAAGATTGCGTTCATAACGGCAAAGAATCTTTTATAGACCTCGATAGCATCGGTATAATTTCCGCTTTTATAATATGCTTTGCCTAAACGAGCGACATTGTTTTCGAATGCTTGGAGCGAATAATCAATATCGCTACACAAGTAGGTTGCTTCTCGCTCGTGGTTGCCCATATACTCATTCACAATCGCCATTGTAGAGTATAGTGTGAGATCCGTGCGAACGGGAAAGTTGCGGGCCTCGGTCGTGGCTAAGTCAAATTTCTTATTTGCACTGTATAAGAAAACCAGGTTCTGTCGCGCCCACAATATATCCGAGACGTTCTTTGAATTTGTGATTATGAAATTAGCCTGTCTGATCGTTTCGTGGATTATTGCTTCGGCACGTTCCCCTGCATATATCCATCCGTTCTCCGGCAATGAAAGACAAACACCCAAGTTCATACAATTATACGTAATCATATAATTGTTGGGATATTTCTTCAAGCCATCCAACAAGATATCGTACGCCTTTAGATATGTGTCGAGTTTGCCATATTCTTGTATACTGTCTGCGCTTGAAACGATTTTAAGCGCTTCTTCGGTTTCTGATGTGTTGTCTATGCCGAATAGGAAATCTGTGCTGACATCAAATATTGATGCCAATGGTACGATTTGCGAAATATCGGGCATTCCGGAATCGTTTTCCCATTTTGAGATCGCTTGGTACGTTACTCCCAAACGTTCTGCGAGCTCTTCTTGGGTGAATCCACGCCCTTTGCGTAGTTTCTTTATGATTTGCCCCATGGTTGTTGCCATAGCAGCACCTCCTTTAATAGTTTATATCGGTACCGTGATTAAATTATATCACACGTTGCACGGTAAGTGAAGCGACTTAAAAATGAGCACGCTCAACTTTTCGTTGAGTTTATTATAGCACAAAAACGTGAATTGATCTATATGGCGATATTATAGCGATACTTTGGCAAGTATAGCAACCGTGGCGACGCCCGTTTACCATCTTTGCACGCAAAGGCACTTTTAGGAAAGTCTCCCTAATCTCCTCGTTTACAAACATAGAAACAAAAAATCGAGTGTCCATAACTCAAATTCGTTGTGAACACTCGATATGGTGCACCTGAGCATTCTATAATCGAACCGTTTACCTCTTTAAGAGTGACGGTTTTGCTTGCTTCCTTATAATTGAATGTTATGACCAGCTTGTCGTCGTAGAGATATACGGCATTGACAAAGCAGTCAATCAGTCTTTGTTTGTGTTCCTTCGTTTCCAAGTTCATGGCCTGAATTTGCTTCAACCATAGTATTAAGCCCTCTTTTGTGATGGTGGGCTTCTT
>JAGAOU010000019.1 GCA_017623595.1 Clostridia bacterium | reverse complement strand
TGCTCTTAGCTGTCAAATATTATTCCTTCATAAACGGCGTATTTCTGATATGGGATTGCAAACTATAAGCACCCTTATACCCGATTTCTCTTGCCATTATAAACAGTGCAATAATTTTGTGGCTCGGTCTTGAATAATACAGAACACGACTTTCGCCGTTAATTGTAAGTTCCTGTTTCCATATTAGCCTTAGCGTCAGCAGATCATCTATTACTGTGTTGATCTGACCATTTGCGATCTCGCAATCTCGCTCAAGCACTGCGCTCTCAAAAACATAATTCTCCGCTTTATGATACAAATAGAGCAAAGCGTTCATTGTATCCGAATGAGACAGTGCGGCAAAGATCTTTTGCAGGTCGTCCTTGTCGTTCAGAAAACGTCCGTATCCCTCTGCCGGTTGCGGAAACACGGAAAAGAACGGCTCTTTCCCGTTAGAAACGATTGTAAATCCATTATCGTCAAGAATATAGGATGCGTTTTTCTCATTCTTGATTTCATCAGGATCGTATCTCTTTTCAATCTCCATACGGCAGTTAAACAAACCGCGCTCGATCTGCCAACCGATGTCACGCGCGACGTTGAATCGCTCTTTTGCCTCGGTGTTATGAATCAATTTCACAATTTTGCCCGAAATGTCTGCCATAGAAACAGCATCGTTTCCGAAAAGCTCGTCAAGAGAAACTTCAAGCTCGTTGGCAAGCGGAACGAGAAGCGCTCCGTCGGGATACGTTTCGCTTGTTTCCCATTTTGATACCGCTTGCGCAGATACTCCAAGCTTTGTTGCAAGCTGCTCTTGTGTCAAATTCTTTTCAAGACGCAATCTTTTGATATTACCCGATAAACTCATCTTATTTACCTCCGATCATATGGCAATTTCCATTATAACTGTAATTGTTATAATTTCTACCACACATTTTTTCATACGCAAGCGAGATCAAGGAAAGAATAATGCCGTCGCCAAAGCACTCATAGACTTTTATTTCACCTTCCGAAAGGTGCGCCATCACCCAGCCGCAACCACCAATATCCCAAAATTCATCGAGAATTTTTGCAACGAGGTCTTCTTCAATACCGGTATTTTTTCCAACATAGTCCGCCGTAAAGCTTGTGGAACAATTTTTAGAGTGAATAAAATATAGTACCGAAAGCACATCTTTGTTTGATAAAAAACGAAAGACCTTAACAATTTCCTCTTGCTTACCTGTATCATTCATCCAAGCAAAGTTCGCCTTGTTCCTCAAAAGCATAACGGACAAGTTTACGTCTTTTGAACTTGCTGCAAACTTAAAAATATTTTGATGCGTAATGTTGGATCGATAATAGCAAGAAGGATCTGTAGGAAATATTTCTTGTGTATCATATATGTCAGCATCTTTCTCACGGACTTTTCCAAATAAGGTCGGAACCAACAACCTTTCTATTTCAAAGGCTTTAAGTACAGATTCCTTGTGATCAAGCCCCTTAAATAAAGAGCCAACTTCTTCTTGCACGCTTTGCGTTTTGTCCTCGGAAAGTCCGAGAAGCGTATCGGTGGTGACACCATAATATTTTGCGAGTTCTACAACCATAGGAAGATCCGGCGTTGAGGCGCCATTCTCCCATTTTGATATAGTCTTATTGGATACGGATAGACTTTGAGCCACATCCTCCTGCGTTACTCCCTTTGAAGCGCGGAGCTCCACTAATTTTTCCGCAATCTTACATTCGTACATATTTTTCACCTCTCGAAAAAGATTCAAGTTCCGGAGCTTGTGACTATATTATACACGAAACTAATGGTAGAGTCAATGTAGCGGTATTTTATCATTTCTCCGTTTCAGAGAATAGAACGCGCGACAATCAACTAAACGTAGTAAATAGCTTTTGCGTCCACAAATGCAGTGCTTGTCAGGCAAATTGACGAGGCATAGATGAACAAAAAAAGGCTCCCTTGTGTAAAGGGAGGCTTTTATTGAGTAACACTTAAACGTTTCTTTACAAATTGAGATTTTTTAAACAATCCACTCGTATTCGATATAGTCGGTTGCTATGTCGAGAGTGATATAAGTTTGGCTAAACAACTTGATAATCATAGATTGATATCCAACATAATGGTAAAGATATTCGAGTCTTTCCTTTTTAGCAATTTTTTCAAGTTGGGCGTTATCAATACGGGAATAATCCCCTCTACACCAAGGCTTTTTGCAGTATTTCATTTTGTATGTATCAAAATCATCAACCAAATGAATTTTGATGACTAAGGATTTTGCATCGGGATTGAAGTGCCGAATAAAATCATGATACGAAATGTCATCCTCAAACTCAAATATAATATAATCTCCTTGTATAGTCACTTTCTTTATTTTACAATCGTGCGGTGCAGGTATTGTTGGAACTGTGTCTTTATTTAGATAATAAAGCATATTGCTTATCTCCTATACAAATTCTAATGAATCATTCGTACCTATAAATTATAGCACAAAAACCGCAGAAAATCAATCTACGGTTTCTATGTTTTCAATTTTTGTTGGGAACGATAGAAAATTTGAGTTTCTTTCCTGTCGGTAGATAACGTACAATCAAAACTGTCCTTTAGAGTAACGACCAGTCGGATGGATTCTTTTTTATTACAGAAATATTATTGAGCGGTTCTGTCCTTGGCACGGCAGGCATCGCAGATGACGTGGACGGTGAGATCGTACCCTTCCACGGGGGCACGAAGCATCTTGGACAACTGCAGCGAAAGGTCGGGAATGGGAATATCGTACACCTCTCCGCAACGGACACAAACGCAATGGTGATGGGGCACCACCGTTTTGTCGAACCGATCGGGTCTGCCGGGCATTTCGATGCGCAACACTTCCCCTGCGGCGGCCATCAAACCAAGATTGCGGTAGACCGTTCCCATAGCAATGGAGGGAAGGATCTGCTTGGCTTCCATATAAATCTGCTCCGCCGTCATGTGGCGCTTTGATTTCCGGATCACATCATAGATAATCCTGCGCTGTTGAGTCATAAAGCAATTCCTTTCCGAAAAAAGATTAAGAATAATTCTTATTTTCTATATTATACCATACTTTTTTCGGATTGTCAAGAGGGAAAATCAAATTTTAAAAACTCGTTCCACATCTTCTTGCGACAAAGAAGAAAAAGGAATGGGCTCGGCGGGAGGATCGGGATAATCCCCGAGACACCGTTCAAACAGTGCCACATCACACCAATGGCCGTTTTTGTAGCCGCATTTGAGCTGGATTCCCGCACAACGGAACCCAAAATGATAATGCAGGCGTGCACTGCTTTCGTTGGGCCAAGAGATGACCGAAACCGCATTCCGATAGCCCTGCATCCGCAAAAAGTCCAAAAGGGCAGCGAAAAGGCGTGTGCCGATGCCCTGTCCTCTCAGGTCACTACGCACATATACCGAAAGCTCCACCGTCCAGCGAAAGCCTGCACGGGAGCGATAGGGAGAGGCATAGCTGTATCCTACGATTTGCCCGTCCGCCTCGGCGACCACATAGGGAAACTGTTCCAAAACATGCTCCACACGGGCACGGAAGGCCTCACGGGAAGGAACCTCCGTTTCAAAGGTCACGGCAGTGGATTCCACATAGGGACGGTAGATTTCAAGGATTTCGTCGGCATCCGCAGGGGTTGCAAGACGATAACGGACAGATTCATGCATGGAGAAACTCCTCCCTTATATTTTCTGCTTTTATTATAATATAAATTTGACCGAATGTCAAGGTTCTTGACAAATTTTACAAAATAAGCTATAATGTTTGTAACGAAATGAAAAGAACGGTATCTTATATACAGAATCGAGGTGAAACCGTGGAGCATTTTCGCGAAATATACGAATCAAACGTCAAGGAAGTCTATGGATTTCTCTTGTCCCTGACACGGGACGAGCAACTGGCGGAGGAGTTGACCCAGGAAACCTTTGTGCGGGCGATGGAGCATATTGATTCTTTCCGTGGGGATTGCAAAATCTCGGTCTGGCTCTGTCAGATCGGAAAAAATCTGTTTTATCGCCATCACAACAAAAACCGCACCCGCGCCGATATGGATGAGGCCACGGTGAATGAGATCCTGCAGGAGGAATCCCCCGAAGGAGATGTTCTGCAGCGGCATCAATCCTCCCAGATTCAGAAGTATCTGCACGGTCTGGAGGAGCCTTACAAGGAGGTGTTTATGCTCCACATTTTCGGAGAGGTTTCTCTGAAGGAGATCAGCCTTCTTTTCGGGAAGTCCGACAGCTGGGCCCGTGTCACCTTTTACCGCGCAAAGGCCGCCATCATCGAAAAACTGAAAGGAGATTCCCATGAACTGTAATATTATTCAAGACCTGCTTCCTCTTTATATTGACGAAATCTGCAGTCCCGAAACCAAAGCCGCCGTGGAAGAGCATCTTGCCGCCTGTCCCACCTGCAAGGCCCTCTACAATACCATGATTCGGGAGGTTCCCACCCAAAAGCAGCCCGAAAAGAGTGTCCCCGAAAAATCCATCTATCTTCGAATCCGCCGCCAGTTGGGAAACATGCTTCTCTGCGCCATTCTGTTCATTGCTCTTGCGGGGCTCTCCTTCGGAATGATCAACGAAATCGGGGATCACGGCTGGCAGCCCGGACTTTTTGCGGTGGTGTTTGTGGTTCCCTGCACCGCATTTATTCTCTCCCTGCTTTCTGTGATTATTCTCAAGCGCTTCTCCTACCGTCCCGTATTTCCCTGGATTGCGGCGGGGATCAATCTGCTGATCTGTGTGGCTGGCGAGCTTTATTCGCTGAACCACTACAGTACCCAAACCGAAGCCATTACGCTGGTTCCCGTCTGCACCATCATCGGCCTTCTGTTCACCTTAATGTCCTATTTCATTGCGCGGCTCTATTCCAATTTCTGCCGCAGATAACAAAGGAGTATTTTTATGGACGAAAACAACAACTCGCCACTTTCTCAAGAACAGCAAAAACCCCTCTTTCGCCGCGAAGATCTTCCCTTCGGAATTCTTGCACTGCTCTTCGGTTTTCTTTTCATCAAATACACCATGACCTCGGCACCGGGGCTGATGCTGACTGTTTTGACCCTCTGCTTTGTGGGCGCAACGGTTTCTTATGCCGTTCTTCGGGATCGCCCCCTCAATGCCGCAGTGCTCTTCTGGGGCGGGGTTCAGCTCGTCATCTCCCTCACCTATCCGCTGACTGCCAACGGATTTCTCAAGGGATGGTGCGTTTTCTTCCAGCTTTTGGCGGGAGCCTATTGGATCTTTCTCATCTTCGGGAACCGCACCTCCAAGTATGCGGACGACATGCTGGGCTTTGATCTGCTGAAAAGCCTTTTCATTCTTCCCATCCTCAACTTTACAAAGCTCTTTTCTCTCTTTGCGGAAAGTGGCAGAACAAGCAAAGGATCCCGCCGTTTCCTTTATATTCTATTGGGGTTGGGGGTTGCCCTGCTTCCCACCATTGTGGTGGCATTGCTCCTCTCGGGAGACTCTCTGTTCGCTAATATGATGGAATATCTTTTCTCCGATCTGGGGGAGGTCTTCGGCAACAACATAATCCCTCTCCTCTTCGGAATTCCCTCGGGCATGCTGCTCTTCGGTCTGTGGTACGGTGCGGCGGAAAAGACCCATCCGAACATGCTCAACGCACAGGCGAAGGCAGAAACCGTCAAAATGTTCCGCATCGCATCTCCCCTCATCACGGGAGCGGCAATGATCCCCATGCTGGGCATCTACATTCTCTATTTTATCTCTCAGGCAGGCTATTTCCTGGGAGCCTTTGAAAATCTCAAGCCCGAAGGCTACTCCTATGCGGAATATGCGCGGGAAGGCTTTTTCAATCTCTGTGCGGTTTGCTTTATCAACGGGCTGGTGGTTCTGACCGTCCACTTTTTGACCAAACGTCGGGAGAACGGAGAATATGCCCCCGCCGCAAAGGCCATTGTCTGCCTCTTCTCCCTCTCCTCCATCGTTCTCGGCGTGATTGCGTTGCGGAAAATGATCATGTATATCGATCAATACGGACTTACCCTCTCCCGCATATACGCATCCTGGTTCATTCTGCTCCTTTCCGTGTTTTTCCTGATTCTCATCGTCAAGCAGATGTGGAGCAAGCTGAACGGAACCCTTTGCGCCCTGATGGCGTTCCTGCTTCTCTTCGGAGGAATCTGTCTTGTCAATATTGATGCCCGCGTTGCGGAATACAACATTGATCTGCACCTCGCCCGCATGGAGCAGGGAGAAGATTCGGTTCTGGACATCGCAATGTTCCGCGAGGATCTCTCCTTCGCAGCCGTCATTGCCCTCGATGCACGCTATGACCAACTGGACGAGGAATCCAGGAAACAGGCGGATGCGTACCTTCAAACCAGTGCGATTCGTCTGCGCAAAGAATTGAATCGCAGCTATGCCTACTCCTGCTCCTTCCGATCCTGGGATTTGGATACCATGCGCGCTGCGGAAATTCTCCGAAAGCATTACCCTGAACAATTCGAGGATATGCCGTCCCTGTTCGGCTGGTCCTGGTAAGAAAAAGCTCCGACGGCGAAAAACCGTCGGAGCTTTGATTTTTATTTCCTGTTCAAAAGCCTTCCCACAAATTCCGCAATGGGATAATAAATAGGCACGGTCAAAAACAGAATCCAAAGCGGATGCCACATCCCATATGCAAAACCGCACCAAAGATATACCCATGCCACCAAGACGGGGTAACAGACCTTTGCGGGATTGCGCGTTGCCACCGCACTCACAAAGGAATAATAGACAGGGATTGCAAAAAAGATCAGCCAACCGTAAGCCCAGCCTCCCATACAGTCAAAAAAACCGAAGCAGAGATAGGCAATGGCGGTGATCACAGGGACGGGAATGCACTTAAAAAATCCGTGCAGACGGTTCACCGCAGGTTCATCGTCATCGCAGCCCAAATCAAGGTCTAAGGAGAAACCGGATCCGTTTTCACCCTCTCCCAACTCCTCCGCATCCTTTCCCAGGTGAATCCGTAACCCGTCTCCCCCAAAAAGATGACCGTTGGGGGCAATCACGGCTTCGCTTTCCGCGGCGGATTCGGACTCTGCGGCAGGGCTCTCGGGTTTCGGCTCCGGCGTTTTTCCCAGCACCAACTCGTCCAACGATACGTTATAGAGTTGTGCCAGCGCAATCAGATTGTCCGTATCGGGGGATGCCTCCACCCGTTCCCATTTGGAGACCGCCTGGCGGGAAACACCGATTTTTTCGGCCACCTCTTCCTGAGAAAGATTATGTTTTTTACGGTATTCCACCAAACGGTTGGCAGTTTCAAGGTTCATAATTCACTTCGTCCTTTCGTTTTTTCTGCTTCCATTATAACGGATTTCAACGAAAAAAGCCATACATTCCGCATTTCATTCCCGCAACTATCGGTTGCAACGCTCTGTAAATCCCATTATACCACAATCTTTCGACAAATGCAAGTTTTTTCTTGACAGATCCTCCGATCCATGCTATAATAAAGAAAAAAAATGAGGAGACGGGTCTTATGCTGAGCAACATCCCTCCCTTCCGCATGGTGGGGAACCTTTATTTTGTAGGAGAACACCGCGCATCCTCTCACATGATCGACACGGGCGACGGTCTGATTCTGATCGATGTGGGATATGAGGAGACGGCGGATATCGTAATTGAATCGTTGGAGATTTTGGGCTATCGGGTGGAGGATGTGAAATACATTCTTCTGTCCCACGGTCACTATGACCACTCCGACGGCGTTCCCAAGATCGTGGCACGCTCCGGAGCGAAGGTATTCATGTTCCGCGAGGACAACAAGTATCTGAAGGGCTTCACTCCCGACGTCTACTTCAAGGACGGAGATGTGATCAAGCTGGGCAATACGGAAATTCTCGTTCTGCACACCCCCGGGCACACAGAAGGAGTAGCCTCCTTCTTCTTTAACGTGGAGGAAAACGGGCAAACCCTGCGGGCGGCTATGTTCGGCGGCGCGGGCACAAACCAGCTCCGCAAGGCATGGATGAACAAGTACAACTGTGCCTACCGACTGCGCAATGATTTCTTCCATTCACTGGACCGTCTGCGCAAGGAGCATGTGGACGTGTTTGTGGGCAACCATGTGGGACAAAACAAAACCGAGCAGAAGCGGGAACTGAGCCTGACGCAATCGGAGAATCCCTTCATCGATCCCACCGAATGGGGCAAATTTCTCGACAAATGCGAACGGAGCCTTTGGAAGGCCATCGAAAAAGACCGTCGGGAAGCCTTTGTCACCTATGCCCATCGGGGTGCCAGCGAATATTGCCCCGAAAACACCTTTGTTTCCTTTTATCAGGGCGTTGCCATGGGGGCAAACGGCATTGAAACCGACGTGCGCCGCACCAAGGACGGAGTTTTGGTGCTCTTCCACGATGAGGATTTGACACGGGTCTGCGAGGAAGAGGGGAGAATTAAGGACTATACCCTGGAGGAATTGCAACAATTCACCGTGAAAAAGAACGGCCTTTGCGATAAAATCGTCACCTTAGAGGACTTTTTGCAGCATTTCGCATGGCGCAATCTGACCTTCGCCATTGAACTGAAGGATCCAAATGTGGAAAAGGATACGGCAGACCTGCTCCGCAAATACGATATGGTCAAAAAGACGGTGGTGACCTCCTTCAAATTCGATTATATCAAGGCATTCAAGGAATATGCCCCCGAATTCCGTGTGGGCCGGCTGATCAAAGCCTCCGACATCACAGATCAGACCATTGCAGATCTGCGGAGCATCGGTGCCGATGAAATCTGCCCCTCTGCCCAAGGATTGACCGCAGAACAGGTCAAAAATTGGCATTACGAGGGCTTTAACGTCCGCGCTTGGGGGCTGACCCAAGAAAATATGAAGTCCGCCTACGACGCAGGTATCGACGGCACCACCGCCAACTTCCCCGATCTTCTGCTGGACTACATCAAGCAATGCACCCCCGAAGAAGCATAATCACATCAAGAAACGCCGCTCAAAAGAGCGGCGTTCCAGTTTGTCGACAAACCATAAAAATAATCTTTTTGTCCCATACAATCCTTCAGTCTCGCCTATGGCGAGCCAGCTCCCTTTACACAAGGGAGCCTGACCGTTGCGCACGAACTTCCTATTATTTCACTGTCTGAGAGCGGCTCTTGAATAGCGAAAAAACATTGAGAACTGCACAAAAATAAAGCCTCCCTTGTGTAAAGGGAGGGGGACCGCAAAGCGGTGGAAGGATTGTTTCGGTTCAAAAGTTACCTGTTATTCGCAAATAGAACATTTGAGTTTACAAAAAAACCGGCTTGGACTTTTTCGACAG
>JAGAOU010000126.1 GCA_017623595.1 Clostridia bacterium | reverse complement strand
TGGTCAGAGTCTCGTGGTTGACGTTGTAAACGATGGTGGGCAGATCGTTGCCAGCGGGAGCGGAGATAACGACCTTCTTGGCACCTGCGTCGATGTGAGCCTGAGCCTTAGCCTTGGAAGTGTAGAAACCGGTGCACTCCAGAACGACGTCAACATCCAGATCCTTCCAGGGGCAGTTGTTAGCATCCTTTTCGGCATAGATCTTGATGTTCTTGCCGTCGACGGTGATGCTGGTGTCATCAGCGGTGACTTTGTCAGCCAGAGCGTAGCGGCCCTGAGCAGAGTCGTACTTCAGCAGGTGAGCGAGCATTTTGGGGCTGGTCAGGTCGTTGATGGCAACAACTTCGTAGCCTTCAGCGCCGAACATCTGACGGAAAGCCAGACGGCCGATGCGACCGAAACCGTTAATAGCAACTTTTACGGACATGGGAAATTCCTCCTAAAAATGATTTATCAATGACTATATTATAAACTAAAAATGTGACAATCGCAAGTGGTTTTCAAAAAAAAGCCACAAATTCTTTGTAGAAAATAACCATAAAACATGGTTTCGCTTTGTTAGTTCTGCACAAAATATGCGTTATGCATCTTTTTTGCCGTTTTTATTCATTGTTTGCTTCTTCGATAATGCCCGAATCCTCGTCCTTATCTTTCTTGAAGATTTCCTTGATCTGTTCGATGACACCGGGAGCCAATTCCATGATCTTGTCCACTGCCGTGACCGTTCCCTGGCTGACGGGAAGAATGTTTACCGTGCCCGCAGGGGAGATGATAAGGAAGGATACGGGGTTGATGGTGACGCCCGCACCGCTGCCGCCGCCGAAGCAGAGCTTGGGGTTGTTCTTTGTGGCAAAATCCGAGCCGCCCGATACAAATCCAACCGATACCTTGGATACGGGAATGACCACCGTTCCGTCGGGGGTGGTGATGGGATCGCCGATCACCGTGTTTGCGTCCAGCATGGATTTTACGTTTTGAATTGAGGTCTCCATGACATGTTCAAGAGCCGCGCCCCGTCTGACCTGTTCCGTCTTTTTTGTGTTGTTCTGTTCCATATTATATTACCGCCTTTCTTGTTCCTTATAATTTTTGAATCAGTTTCAGAATACAATGCAATCCGTGCCACAGACGCACCGAAAACACGGCGTCGCCCTCTGCACGAAATTCCTCCGACGTGAAATCCGGGGTGATTTGTACATCGCATTTGTCCAACTTGTCCGCCGCCGCCAATGCTCCCAAAATGGGGTGCAATGCCGCGTTGAGCCGCCCGTAGGTCATGGCGATTTTCATTGCGTCGTCGCCTCCCACGGAGATGTGGAGGATCAGACGCTCAAAGCCGAACTTTCCCACAAAGTCGGAGAGGATGGTCCGCAGAATTTCAATGTAATCCGATAATCTTGCTTCCTTTAAAGAATGCTTCAACTCATCGGTTAGGGACTTCTTTTTCTGTTTCGGAGCTTCCTTTTCCTGTTTTGCGGGAGGTTTTTCTTTTTTGGAAGCTTCTTTTTTGTTCTTCGATTTTTCTTTTTTCTTCTTTTCCTTGCGGGGGTAGAGAGTAATGGGAATTCCGATAACACGTATCTTGAATCGGATCCCCTCCTCATTGTACCGCACCATGACCGCCGTTCGTGTGAACAGGATCGCCGCCAAAAGCAACAGCACAAGGCCGATCAACCCTCCGATCCCGATGAGGATCCACCACAGCGGAGTCATGTCTCAACCTCCCCGGAGGGCGGTTCCGACTCCAGTACCGCTTCGGTCAGCAGAATTTCCGTGCCTGCGGCGGGCAGATTTTCCTCTTCCGGATTCAGGGGCGGCATATCCGCCAGCGAATCCAGTCCAAACACGGTCAGAAATTTATCGGTGGTTACATAGGACATGGGCCGTCCCGGCAGATCCAGCCGTCCGTCTTCCTGCAGCAGACCCTTTTCCTCCAAGGCTTCCACAATTTCCGACGAAGCCACGCCTCGAATCTGGGAGATATAGGGCTTGGTCACGGGTTGATTGTATGCCGCAATGGACAAAACTTCAAGCGCCGCATTGGAGAGTTGGGGACGCTTTTTTGCCAAAAACAGAGCCACATCCTCTCCGTATTCGGGCTTGGTGGAAAAACGGAAGTCCTTGTCATGCCGCACCAAACGAAAGCCGTGATAGTCCTTTTCATAGGTTTTTTGCAGAGCGATCAGTTCTGTGAGGATTTCTTCTTCCTCAATGCCCAGAAAAATTGACAACTGCTCCGAGCTGACCGGCTCCACGGAGGCAAACAGAATGCTCTCAATGAGGGCTGTGATGTTTTTCATTGATTTTCCTCCGTTTGTTTTTTGCTTCGTATCAATTTAATATCGGGGTTGTGGGTGTCCTCGGTTTCTTGTACCTCCACGCGCCCCGAGCGCATCAGCTCCAACAGCGCAAGGAAGGTGGCCACAATCTCTGAGCGGGATTTCGCGCCCTTGAACAGAGACTTGAAGGGGGCGGCGGTCTTACGGATCAAAACCCTCATCACCGAAACGATTTTCGTCCCCACGGCAATAAATTTTGTGCTGACCAGATTATTGATGGATTCTTTGGGGGGATGGATTCGATCCTTATGCCGCTTGATCAACTTTAAATAGGTGGTATGCAACAGCTCCGCTTCTTTGCCGCCCTCGTAGTCGGGCTTGGGAAGGTCCTTTGGCAACTGCTCTTTGAAGTGAATCTTGTCCCCTTGATATTTCGGGCGCATCTGCAGAGAGATCCTCTTGTACTTTGCATATTCAATCAGCATTTGCTCCAGCAGCCATTTGGGATCTTCTTCCTCTTCCTCCGTTTTGGGAAGCAGCGAGCAGGACTTGATGTAGACCAATCGGGAGGCCATTTCCAGAAAATCCGCAGTGATTTCCAGGTTTTTCTCCCGTGCGTCGTCCATCCATTTCATGTACTGTTCCAACAACAGGGAAATTTCGATGTTGTAAATATCGATCTTGTGTCGTTCGATCAGCGTCAGCAAAACATCCAAGGGCCCCTCAAATCCTTCGATCTGATAGGTTGGTTCATGCATCAGAGAATTCCTCCCAAAATAGTGTCTACAATGGGGATAAAGCCTTTGATGATGCCATAGGTGAAATAACCGAGAATGTCAAACCGATTCAACAGAATGATCAGAACGAGGAAGAAATAGAAGGAATACTGTTCCAGGTTGTAATATTTTATTCTCCACCGCAGGGGAAGCAATTCTCCCACGATTTTCGACCCGTCCAGCGGAGGAAAGGGAATCAGGTTGAAAACGGCAAAGGTGGCGTTGTAAATGGTCATGTACCAAAATAGATCCGCTATCACCACCATCCACGAGATTTCGTGGAATGCGCCGTAATTGTAAAAGAACCCGTAGAGGAACAGGGAAACAAAGCAGAAGATGATGTTGGAAAGTGGTCCTGCCACCGATGTCATGATTGTGCCGAGACGGCGATGCTTGAAGTTGTAGGGATTGATCTGCACCGGCTTTGCCCAGCCGAAGCCGAACACCAGCAGGAACAGAAAGCCCTTCAGGTCAATGTGCACCAAAGGATTCAGCGAAAGCCGTCCCTGATATTTTGCGGTTTTGTCCCCGAAGGCCAGCGCCATTAGGCCGTGAGCACATTCATGAACAGGGAAAACCAGCATCAGTGCGACCAGCGAAAATACCAATACCAGCAGCGCTTCCCAGGGACCGATTTGTCCCCCGAACATATCCAGAATTAAATTTAAAAGCATGTGTTATCCTCCAATGACAAAAACAGGAAAGAGGGTGATCAATCCGCTCAGGGAACAGTTGACTGTCCCCACGGGCAGGGTAATGCAGGCAAGAAGCAGACCAATGACGGTGAATATCAGGAACGGATAGGTGCCCTGTCTGCGGAAGGCCGCCCGGCGGGGCGAAAATTCCTTTCTGCGAAGCAGATGCTCAGCGTCAGAGCCGGGCAGGGGAAGGACAGTGAACAGAGTGAGGGAAAGGTGAGCGCTGATCATGGCACTGGTGAAGAGCATTACAGTCTGCACCGTTGCCACCTCCGAGTAGATGGCCAGCACAGAGTGGATCATTGCCCAGATTACGCCGCCGCAAAGGGGGGCGACAAGGCCGCCCACAAAAATGCTCTGCTTTGCCTTGATGCTTGCTCCCTCCTCTTCATGAAGGGGGCCCTTCAGACAACCCGTAAGTACAAAGAAGAAGATGGCCCAGATGCCCGACGTCAAATGCTGCAGCAGGAGCAGGGGGAACTTCGGATAGCTGACACCGTTCTTTTTTGCGTTTTTGGCCTGTCCGAGCAGGCGGAGCAGAAGGGCAAAGAGCCCTGCGAGAATGTATGCGGTCAAGGCGAGCAAAAGAGATTCTCCGCGGGAGAACAGCGTTCGCTCGGTCAAAAAATCAATGAGCATGGATTGGGGATCCTCCTTACAAGAGTACATATATACCATTATACACGAAAAAAACGAAAATGTAAAGTGATTTTTTTAATTTTCGGGGGGTTGACACAAAAATGTTTTAATGATATAATATATTTATCATAAAAAACACCTCTTTTATCGGTTTCGGAAAGGATTTTGCGGTTTCTATGTTTTGGTTTTGGTTTTTTTTCGGCGTGACCGTTCTGGTTTTGGTCCCGTCGCTGATCCTTTTTCTTGTGGGAAGGATTCTGCGGTATAAGCCCTACACCGTGGAGATGCCCCACCTCCCTGCCGCCTTTGAGGGTTTTCGCATCGCCGTGATTTCCGATCTGCACGACCGTCACTTCGGCGCGCACAATAATATTCTTGCCAAAAAAGTTCTCGGTGCCGAGGCGGATCTTGTGATCATGGCAGGGGATATGCATGAGTCCCCTCATCCTCCTCAACCCTTTTATGATCTGATTTCGACCCTCTCCGCCCACGTTCCCGTAACCTATACGGAGGGCAATCATGATCTGCGTCACATTTCTTCTCCCCAATACCGTGCCCACATGGATCGGATTGCTGCCTGCGGTGCGGTGGTGCTCAATGATGTTGTGTGGCCCGTGGAACGTAACGGACAGATTCTTCTTTTGTACGGTCAGTCCTGGCGCAGTATTGCCGATGGATGCCCCATGGCCTTTGATTCCTCCTATCCCACCGTCGCAGTCTGCCACGATCCGCTCCAGTTTGACCGTTTGCCGCAATTGCCCGACCTTATGATTTCAGGTCATGTTCATGGGGGAATTCTGCGCCTTCCCTTTGTTGGCCCCGTGTTTGCCCCCGGAAACGGTGCCCCCCTTTCCAAACGCTTTTCTTTGCGCTACTTTTTCCCGAAATATTCAAAAGGACTGTATTACAAGGGTTCCCATACCCTCGCCGTCACCCAAGGATTGGGATTTTCTATCCTTCCCGTCCGTTTTATCCCTCCCGAAGTCATGATTTTAACTCTCCGCAGGGCGAAAAATTGAACAATTCGTAACATTTTGCCCTTAGGGTATTGCAAAACGGAGAAAGATGTGCTATAATGTGCGAGTATGTAGTATATCCATTTGTACAAAAACGGAGGAGTTATAATATGTCCATTCCCATGATTATCTTTGCAATCGTTCTGATTGTTTGTTCTGTTGCTCTGATTACGGTCGTCGTTCTTCAGTCCAACCGCGGCAGTGAAATGGCCGCCCTCACCGGTCGGAACAACAACGCCAGCGGCAAGGGTGCTTCCGCAAAGCGCGATATGCTTTTGAAGCGTCTCACCGTCGGTCTCGGCCTCGTCTTTGTTGTGGCTGTGTTCGTTCTGGACGTTGTTATCGCAGGGATTCAGGCCTGATTGTTACAAAGTATAAGAAAGCCAATACGGATTTCCCGTATTGGCTTTTTCATTTATATGAATCAGTTTCCTTGCGTCCGTTGCCGATAGGCCTCAAAGGCGAAGACCGCCGCCGCGGAATTTGCGGAAAGGGCATTGCGGAAATCACTTCCGTAGGGAAGGAAAATGTTCTGGTCGGAATGTTTCATGATTTTTGCGGAAATGCCCCGCATTTCTCCTCCGAATACCAGCAGAATGGGCCCCGTCAAATTGCTTTCATATATGGATATTGCATTTTTGCGTTCGGCGCAGAGAATACGGATTCCCTTTTCTTTTGCCTTTCGCAGTACAACGTCCCAATCGGATACACAGGCAACCGCCATCTTTTCCGATGCACCTGCTGAGGCCTTTGTCACAACCCCCGCCGCACTGCACCAGTTGCGTTCGGGAACCAGCACCCCCGTAACCCCCGCCGCATAGAGCGAACGCAATGCGCCCCCGAAGTTGTAGGGATCCTCGATCCCTTCCAGCAATGCCAGAAAGGGGAGAGGGTGGGACAGCAGCTGCTCCGCATCCTCATATCTTCGATCTCCTACCCGTGCCAGCAGACCGCCATGAGAGGTTCCTCCCGCCCGCGCGGAAATTTCCTCCGGGCTCAGGGTTGTGATGGGAATCTGTTTGTGTTCCGCCAACTTTAATATGTAGCTTCTGTTTCGGTCGGACTTGCGACCGTCGGTGATGATTTCGAAAATCTCCCGCCGCCCCGCTTCCAGGGCCGCCTTGACCGAAATCGCACCTTCCAAAAAAATATTCTGCTCCATAGGGTGATTCCTTTTTTTTGATGGTATCAGTATAACACACTTTCTTTTGAAAATCAAGCCCTTTTTGGATCTTTTTCCCTTCTTTTTGATGGGATGTGTATGTTTTGCACAAGAATTCTTTTTGACGCTTCGTCTTTATGGTCAATTTTGAACAAACCTTAAAAAACAATCATTTTTTTTCAAAAAACCCCTTGACAAAAAAAGAAAAGTGTGTTATAATAACCAGGCTGAAACGTAAGATACAGCCAAAGCACGGGAGCTTAGCTCAGCTGGGAGAGCATCTGCCTTACAAGCAGAGGGTCATAGGTTCGAGCCCTGTAGTTCCCACCAAACACGGCTCAGTAGTTCAGTTGGTTAGAACGCCACCCTGTCACGGCGGAGGTCGAGGGTTCGAGTCCCTTCTGAGTCGCCACTTATGCCTCTGTAGCTCAGT
>JAGAOU010000125.1 GCA_017623595.1 Clostridia bacterium | reverse complement strand
GAGGATACGCGGCGGCCGTCGCGCAGGGCAATTCCCTCAATTCCCTCTTGGGGAGCGCCCCTGAAGCGTGTTGCCGTTGCCTCGGACAAATTGTTGCATTTTAAACTCATATATCGGAGGTAACACACGATGAAAAAATTATTCATGCTCCTTCTTTTCGCCGCCCTTCTCTGCAGCCTTTGTATCACCGGCTTTGCGGAGGAGTCGAATTCTCATGAAAAGCTTTTGGAATATGTGCCCTATGCAGCATACACAGGACAGACGGAAACAATTGAAACCCAAGGTGTTAGCTATTGTACTCTGAGAATTTTTTATAAAGAGTTGAAGCAACAAGGTTTGATTCCGTCCGACATGAAATCGATTGATAGAGAACCATCAAAAGAAGCTCTTTTGTCCTTTCCTCAGGTTTCTGTAGAGGATGTTTGTAAAACTTTCAACCGACTTTTTGGCCCGAATGCTTCTCGACTCTTGAAAATTGACGAAGCGGAGTCCGGCAAACCGATCCTTGATAGTATGTCAGATCAGTTATATCTCTCCGAAGACAAAAAGACCTTCTATTATGTTCCTCTTTCGTATGGCGGCGGAGATTATACCTTGCCATACGGGAGATTGTTCCGTTCTGAAGTTGTAGGCGAAGATCTTTGTTTGTATGTCAGAATGGTATATACCTCTTTTGATAATGATCTGTATTTTTGGTTGTTTGAAACATTCAAAAGGGAGAAGGCTCTTATCGATTATCGATGTGATGATTGGGATAAACTCGGCGTAAATCCGTGGGAAATGCTGGATAACGGTGATCTTGACGAATATCTCCCCGTTTACAAGCACACCTTCAAGCCCAATGGGGATGGGACATATTATTGGGCTTCCACCGTTAAGGAGACCGACGGTAAACAGATTCCTATTTCTGCAATTTCCTCTGAGGTTTCCGATTTTATCCGCAATACATTGATGGCTCAAATCCCCCGCGCTGCATATTCGGGGAAGAATGAAAACATTCAGTCGGTTTCGTGGGGAGAAGATACCGATTATAGCGTCGACCAGGTTCTTTTTGAGAAATTGGTTGCACTTAAGTTGCTTCCGAAAACCACCATCGGGATTGCCAAACCCACAATTTCTGTAGATAAAGTCACGGAAACCTTTGATCAACTTTTCGGAGAGGGATCTTCGAAGCGGATTCAAGGGATGTCGACCATTGGAAACAAGCGGCGTTGTTTGACGCTTTTGAATGGCGGCGAATCCTATGAATATACCCATCTCTCTTCCGGTGAAAGCAATACCCGTGCTTGGTATACGGCCCATGTTCGTACCGAGTTTTCCGGAAATGATATTGTTCTATACACCCGCTTTGCAGAAACCGCAACCAAAAATTTTCCGATCTTTTGGATTTCGGAGAACTGTAAATCGGATGAAAATCCCGTCCTCCTTATCAAAGGGGTAGAAGCAAATAAATTAAGTGATGAATTAAGTCCGTGGAAGCGGCTTAAAAATGGAGAATTCGACGAGTATCTGCCCGTTTACAAGCACACCTTTAAGCCGAATGGGGACGGAACTTATTACTGGGCGCAGACCGAGCTGGAAACGGCCGGAAAGGAAATCCCATTGTCTGTGATTGATCCTTCTGCAAAAGGGGAAAATACCGACACTTCCACCGACACCGCTATCGATGTTTCTACAAACACCACCGATGTTGTGCCGCAGGAGGAAGGTTCCTCTGCGGTGTGGATTGTGGGTGCTGTCGTCGCCGTGGCCGCTGTGGCCGCCGCTGCCGTGTTCTTCGTGCTGAAGAAGAAAAAAGCATAACCATCAACAAACTTGCAGAGCAAGAAGCGGACATCCGAGGATGTCCGCTTGGTTTTTCGGTCCTGAATTTGAAAAAATTGTGAAAATTGTTGCTTTTCTGTTGGTTTTGTGGTAAACTGAAACTGTATCATGGTGCCGTGCAAAAATAATGCGTGTAATGCGCAAGAATATTGGAGTGACGGATATGAATCCCGAATTGTTGAATCTTTTACTTTTTGCTCCCTTTCTGCTGGTGGTTTTGATCACCGGGTTGATTTTCTGCATTAAGGGATATAAGCAAGGGCTTTGGAGAGCCTTGATTTCCTTGGGAATTACGGTGGTTGCAACGGTGTTGAGCCTCCTGCTTTCCCGCTTGCTGGCAGGAATCCTGTCCGGGCCGATTCTTGGGATGATTCCCGAAATCGATCTGGGCGATATGGCGGCCTTCAATGATTTTGCCCAAAGCTTTGTTCAGGGCTTGGTGCAGGAGGTTCTGGCCATTCTCCTGTTCGGTATTATTCTGTTTATTTGCTTGGTTGTCCTCAAAATTGTGGGCAACCATGTGAAGCGTGATTTCCTCAAAACCGAAAGCAAGGGCATGAAGTGGGGCGGCTTCGGCGTCCGCGTGCTGGATACCGTGGTGGTTACCATTCTGCTTCTCCTTCCCCTTTACGGAACTCTTGCAACCTATGTGACCCCCGCTGCGAAGGTTTCGGAAATGGCTTGGGGCGCCGATTCGACGGCCGTGAAGCTTCTGTCTCAGGTGGCAAACAACCCCATCGTTTCCCTCTATAAGGCCGGTCCCGCCGCATGGGTACAGGGAGGTCTTTCCGGATTTAAGGTGGGCAATGCTACGGTGGATCTGGCGAACATCGCCGATCTGACCGATGAGGCCCTGGAGAAGGTTGACCGTCTGATCAATGCGGAGGAAGGGGAAGAGGTCATTGCCGCCACCGCCGATCTCAGCGAATTTCTGCGGGAAAATCTGATCGAGGAAGAATGGTTCTACTCCCTTGTCTGCGAGTTCAAGGATCAACTTTCCGTGGAACTGAATGCGGTGGAGGACGAGGAAACCAAGGAGATGATTCAGAAGTTCCTGGATATTTCCGACATGTCGCAGGAAGACTTTGAGAACAACGGCATTGCCGTTCTGGACTTCGTTACATATTCCTTGGAAAACGGGGTAGTTGATTTCGCACAAAGCGGCGATTACAGCGATCTGCCCGAGGATTTCTCTGCAAGATTGGGCGGGCTGATGAATCACAGCAAGCAGGCCGTCGCCCTGAAGAAGCTGATTCTTGTCAGCATGGCGGAACAGCTTTACTACGAACACGATGCGATTTACGATCTCCTTCCCGATGATTACACCGATGAGCAGTGGGAAGCCGCTTACAATTCCGTCAGCAAGGAAGCTAAGCGCAAGGCAGAAGCCCTGATCAATGCTCATTTCGGTACCGGAACGGTGTCCGATCCCGCTCAGCAGGTCAAGGAAGGGGAAGCCTTCATGATTCTGTTCTTTGACAGCAGTGAGCTGAATATGCTGGAGGGACTGGTCCGCCATCCTCTGTTCACCTACGAGGATGTTAAGCCCCTGATGACCGTGGATATGATTCTGGAAGAGGCTTACGGATATAGTGACAGCGAGTTGCGGGCGATTCTGGAGAGCAATCCCGACCTGCTGAATCCTCTGTACGAGAAGCTGAAGTCCTATGAAACCGCACCTGCTACCGATACCCGCTTTGAGGATTATGTTACCATTGCTCTGAATATGGCCGCCATGAACAACGGCGCTTTGGGTGATGTGGGGTATTTGTCCGCAGAAGAAATTAAGTTTGTTATCCAATACTACGGTGAGGATTCCTTCGTTCCCGCGAATTCCTCCGTTGCCGCAGAGGCAAAGGATTTGATCCGTTCTTGTCTGACGGAATTGGAAAAGGATCCCTCCGCAAAAGTGTCCTTCTCCGGGTTGATTGCGCTGATGGAACGTGCAAAAGAGCCCTCTCTCTGGCCCGATCAGGCCTTGGAAATGCCTTCCTATAACGTGGATTTCGAAATGGGTGAGGATGGCTCCATTCATGCAAGCAGCTCTGCTCTGCCCTCTGAAAACGAGAACGACGAGGATGGATCAGCAGAGGATATGGAAGTCTATGCCGCATTCTATTGGGATGCACAGACCGCCCTGTACGAGGATCTTCTTTGCTCCGTGCTTTCGGATATGGTCTCTTCCAAGGGTGCAGATCCCTACGGCTTGGGCAGAAATCTGTCTGCAGAGCAGAAGACCTGCTTTGTTGAAACGCTTGACGCTGTGATCAGCGATGTCGGCGGAATTAAGATCAACGGTGGAACGATCTCCTCGGGAATGTTCGGAAATTCCGCATCGTCCGGTGTTGTTGTCGAAGGCGGCATGCAGATGGTGATCATCAGCGGTAACACCGGTGGTGCCGACAGTGAAAATGCGGAACAGATGCAGGCAGAGCGCAAGGCTCAGTTGGAGAAAAACGCCGCCGCATTGAAGGCATTCTTCGGTATTGACGGTTAAGTTTGAAAGATTGAATTTATATTGGGGTGCACGCCCCGCGAAGCCGCCGTCCCCTTCGGGGGACGGCGGTGGCGGCTCTGCCGCCTGCCCCCTCTCCGCGCCGCGGAGAGGGGGCCTTCGCGTTTCTTCGGCGAGGAGCGGCAAAAAAATCAAAAAAATCATTACAACAAGTTGACAGACCGACCAAAGTATGTTATACTGAAACAAAGGATATGCTAAAGTAATTGATTCGAAAATAAAACTTTTTGTGAAGTTTCGAGAAAATCTGTCACATTTCTCATTTTTTTTCGTGTATATAGGGTGAAGGAATTTTTCCTCACAGAGATACCCGACAAAGATCGGGGGAAACGGAGAATACTGTATGAAAAAAAGACTTTGGGTGATTGGGGCGCCCCTTCTTCTATGTGCCCTCGTTATGGCTGTTTTACCGATGTCGGCGGAGACCGAATCGGTGGATCGTGTCTATTCAGCCTTAGATATGTTCGATTCCTTTTCCAAGAAGTTTTATCACAAGGCCGATGAATACTTTTTTGAAAACGGCCTTTGGACGGTGGAGTATTACGATCGGAACACCCAATCCTTTGCTCCCATGGCGGCCTACTATACGGGCGGTGTTCATCAGGGGGTTGTTAGTTTTTCAAACTTTTTTACCGTCAATGAAGAATGTGCTACACAAAACAATGACTATACCTACTGTATTATCAGCCGTCTGGGGCGGATGCACCCTGCCGCAAAGGCAGATGCCGTGTTGACCTTTATCGCTCCCGCCGATGGAGTGCTTTCTTATGAGACCGTTGTGAATGCCTACGGTTCCAAGAATTCCTCCGAGTATTTTCCAAATGAGTACGGTACAGAGCTTTCTTTGTGGCAAAATGATACAAAGATCTGGCCGACGGAGGAGGATCGGAAGATCCTTTCCTATGAAATGGGAGATGTTCCTCTGGTCGTGACGAATTTGACTGTCAAAAAGGGAGATCGGATTCGTCTTTCGGTGGGCGCCCACAATGGGCAGTATCAAGGTAAAGGGGTGAATTTGACCTCGCTTCCTTTTATTGCCTATCATTCTGCCTCGGTTTCTCTCAAGGAATCTGTACAAGGGGCGCCTGAAACCGTGTGGGTTACCGACAGGGATGGCTTGGTTCCCACTGTAACGTGGCTTGCGGTGGATAACGCTATAGGATACAATATTTATGTCGGAGATAAGAAAGTAACCCAAGAGCCGATTATTGTAGAACGGTGCAAGCTGTCACATGTGGGAGAGACGCAGGAGGATATTACGGTTACCGCCGTAGGTCCCGACGGGGTTGAGTCGCCCCATAGCACTCCCGCCCTTTCCATCAAGACCGAGTCCTTCCGCGAATTTGATTCCAAGGGCATCTCCTACCGCATCGGACGTCTTTTGTACAACGAGCGCGGGGACGTGTACGCCTCCATTCCTCTGCCCAACACAGACACCGCATCGGAAACCTCTTCTTCCGATAGCCGAACGGTTTCCGATAAGACTACGGACACAGTTTCTGATCAGAATTCGGATAAAACCTCCGACAAAGAAACCGATGAACCGGTTGTTTCTTCCTCCAATGCCGTTACAACCGTAACCGATGTGTCTTCGGACGGCCGTTCCGATTCCGATTATTCTGTGACAGATACGGAAGGCGGCTCTTCGGAAACTCTGTCCGATCCTTCTGACGGGGTCGGGGTCGGCATTGCAAATTCCGAATCCGATGTTACGCACAGTACCTCTCCGGCCACCACCGCGGGTGTGGCCGATTCCCAAGCCAATCCTTGGGTGCTTCGCACCGTTCTTTTCATGGCGGCGGTCATCGCCATCGCCGTGACCGTGATCCTCTTCCTCAAGGATCGAAAGGGCTGAATGCGATAAAAATTCCTCTTCCCAAGAAAATGCACTTTTTCCCTTGACTTTTTTGAAAAATTGTGGTATCATAAGAAAAAAGAAGATTATCTTCGGGAGGACGTTGTATATGTATAACATCGGAATTGATCTCGGCGGCACCAATATTGCCGTGGGAATTGTGACCAAAGAAGGAAAAGTGCTGAAAAAGACTTCCGTGCCTGCCCGTGCAGAGCGGCCCTTTGATCAGATTTTTGCCGATATGGCTTCCTGCATCCGTCAGCTTTTTGCGGAGACGGGGATCAAGGAGTCGGAAATCGAATCCATCGGCATCGGAACCCCCGGTTGCATCGACACCGAAAAGGGGATTCTCATTTTTGCGGGCAATTTTAAATACGGTAAAAATATCGACTATCGCGCCGAAATGGCCAAGCATTTCGATATTCCCGTCTACATCGGCAACGATGCAAACGTGGCGGCTCTCGCCGAGGTGCGTGCGGGTGCCGCAAAGGGCGTGAAGAACGCCATCATGATCACCCTCGGAACAGGTGTGGGCGGCGGTATCATCATCGACGGTAAGATCTTTGAGGGCGCCTATTCCGCCGCAGGCGAACTGGGCCATATCGTTCTGATCTCCAACGGCGAACAGTGCTCCTGCGGCCGCAAGGGATGCTGGGAAGCCTATGCTTCGGTTACTGCCCTTGTCCGTCAGACCAAAGCCGCCATGCTGGCCAATCCCGATTCTATTATGAATAAAACACCTCTCGAGCAGGTCAGCGGTCGCACCGCCTTTGACGCCGCCAAGAAGGGGGATAAGGCTGCCCTTGCTGTGGTGGATCAGTATCAGGAATATATTACCGAAGGCCTGGCGGATATGATCAACATTTTCAGTCCCGAAGTGATCGTTGTGGGTGGCGGCATCTCCAAGGAAGGGGATTATCTGCTGAACCCCGTCCGTGAAAAGATCAAGAGTCGCGTGTTCGGAATCGGCCTTTTGCCCGACCGCAAGATTCTTCCCGCCGAGCTGGGCAACGACGCAGGCATTATCGGCGCCGCAATGCTCCATGCGTGAGTTAACCGTCGGTAAAAACGACGATGGGCTGAAGCTGGAAAAATTTATGGCCCGCACCTTCCGCACCATGCCTCCCTCCCTCATCCGCAAGTATATCCGTCTCAAGTGCATCCGTGTCAACGGTGTTCACGGCAAAGCGGATACGGTGGTACATCGGGGAGATGTGCTGAAGTTTTTTATCAGCGACGAATTTTTCGAGAAAAAGCCCTCCGCCGACCTGACACGGGTCAAGCCCGACTTCGGCGTAGTCTATGAGGATGAAAACATTATCCTTATGAATAAGCCTGCGGGGTTGATCTGCCAGCCCGACGATCGGGAAAGCTTCAATACTTTGGCGAATCAACTGGTTTCCTACCTTATTCGCAAGGGGGAATACAACCCCCAAGCGGAGAACGCCTTTGTCCCCGCCCTTTGCAATCGCATTGACCGCAACACCCAGGGGATCGTCATCGGGGCGAAAAACTCCGCCGCGTTGATGATTCTCAACGAGAAAATTAAGGCGCGGGAAATCGACAAGTTCTATCAATGCCTTGTCTTTGGTGTGCCAAATCCCGCAGAAGGGGACAAAACCGCCTTTTTGCGGAAGGATTCCGCCTCCAATACCGTCACCGTCACCGACAATCCCACTCCGGGAGGACGGGAAATTCGCACCGCCTACCGCACTCTCGCCACCGATGGGCAAATTTCCCTTTTGGATGTGACCCTTTATACCGGACGTACCCATCAGATCCGTGCCCATATGGCCCATCTGGGATATCCCCTTTTGGGTGACACCAAATACGGCACCGCCGCACGGAACAAAGGCTTGCCCTTTAAGTTTCAGGCGCTGTCCTCCTGTCGCATCACCTTCACCTTTCCCACCGATGGCGGGATTCTGAATTACCTGAAAGGGAAGACCTTCTCGGTGGATCCCTTCTTCGCTGATTGGGATATTTGCCGCAGACTTACTCCCCATAATTGATTTTTCCAACAATCGACTGTATCGACCCGGGCACTCCCCGGGTCGGTTTTTACGAAAGGTATATCATAATATGGAAGAAACCTTTTCCACCGCATCGGGAATTCCCGTCTATGCTTACCGAAATCCCGCCCTTCACGGCTTCTGCCTCTCTCTTTATGTTCGGGCAGGGTCCATGTATGAAGGGGAGGCGCAGAGCGGCGAAACCCACTTTGTGGAGCATATTGTGTTCCGCAACATCAATTACCGTATGAAGGGTGGACTTTATCCCCTGCTCGATCGGTGCGGACTTTCCTTTAATGCCGAAACCTATAAAGAATTTGTTCAATTTTATATTGTGGGCGCAAAAGAGCATTTTTCCGACGCCGTAACCGTATTTTCGCATCTCTTTGATGCGGTGGATCTTCCTCGTGCGGAGATCGACCCCGAGCGCCTGCGCATTAAGTCCGAAATCCGTGAAAGCAATGAGGCTACATCCATCGATTATTTTTCCGACGGTGTGGTATGGAAGGATACTACCCTTGCCCAATCCATTCTCGGACGACATAAGGTGCTGGACTCCATGGGCTGCGGTTCTCTGAAGGATGCGGCGCGGCGGGTGTTCTCTCGCAATAATATGTTTTTTTATCTCACAGGAGCTCTGTCCGATGACGATATTAAGCAGTTTTGCGCTTGCATGATCACCCCCGTGGAGGATACGGCACCCCTGCGGGACAACACCGCCCCTCTCCCTGCGGACTTTTGTAACCGTTCGGGGGAGATCGCCCTAAAGAACAGCGATGAAACCGTGGTGCGCTTTTCCTTTGATTTCGATGCCGCCCGCTATTCCCATGCGGAGCTGATGCTTCTCTACGACATTCTTTTCTACGGCGAATGCGGAAAGGTCTATCGGGAGCTTTCCGATCGTACCGGACTGGTCTATTCCTTCGAGCCGTGTCTCGAGGTTTATCGCAACGGAGGGGCGATCCATCTTAAATATGAGGTGCGTCCCACCAATCTGCTGCGGTCGGTGGAGATTGTTTGCGGTATTTTGCAGGGATTGAAGGCGGGGTTGACCGATGAGCTGGAATACGTCCGTCCCTTGTATTTGGATAACGGCGGCCTTCTTTTCGATAATGTGGAGGAGTTCAATTGGAATCGGGCCTATGAGGTTCATATCCTCGGTTGTCCCTATCCCACCCATGCCGATCGAGCCGCGGCCTTTGCTCGGGTGACCCCGGAACGGATTTCCCAAATTTCCCGAGAGATTTTCCGCCCTTCCAACCTCACTTTTGCTCTGAAAGGAAAAAAACGGCAGATAAAGCTCGAAAACCTGCGCAGAATCCTTGAAAAACAGGGGTAATTTTGTTGAAAACCAACAAATATAATATATTTCTTTTGTACAAAGTGCACAAACTTTTTTAATCCAAAATGGTTTAAAGTTTGAAAAACATGATAATATCAACGGTTTCAGCGATTTTTCGACTCCGAAATTCAAGAAAAAATTTTTCAAAAAGGGGTTGACAAACGGTGAAATTTGTGGTATAATACTCAAGCGCCAAAAAAACGGGGCAAAAACCTCGGATGAGACGCGGATGAACCTTGAAAATTAAACAGTGAATTTTGTACCCTGTTGATTCCGAAAT
>JAGAOU010000124.1 GCA_017623595.1 Clostridia bacterium | reverse complement strand
GTAGGTAAAGCTGTCCCCTGCGGAAACCGCAGCGTCGGCAATACCCGTGGCGGGGAAGAAGGAGAAAAGGAACACGGCTGAAAGAAGAACGCTGAGAAGTCGTTTGCTTTTCATGTGAAGACCTCGCCTTTCATTTATTCTTTTTTTCGGGAATTTTTCACCTTCAAGGGATCCCGTACACCCCGAAGGGAAAAGAGGTTCCGTTTCGGAGCAACCTCCACCTCTTTTCAAATTCATTATAACACACAAAACCTCCCTTTGTCAAGAAAAATCGTTTGTGCTTTCATACGAAATAATAAAACTAAGTTTATAAATTTTAGTACAAAGATGCTAAATGCATAAAAAATATCCAAAAAACAGGACAACAAATTCTACCAATCAAACAAAAAGCCCCCATAATCGCAAACACGATTACGGGGGACTTAATGCATTGAAACAGCTCTCAATCAATGGTAATTTCGCCGACGATACCCTTGAACAGGCCGCCGATCATGTAAGAGGGTTTTCCGTGAAAATCCCAATAGTGATTATGATGGCCATGCCCTGCAAAAAATGCCTTGACCAACGGTTCGTCCACCAAATACTGCGCCGTGGCAACACTTTCCGCAATTTCCTCTTCGGTATATCCCAGCTTGCGGGCATTATCCTTCCCCTCAAGGGTAAGCATATCGTTGGCAATTGGGACGTGACAGAACACCAGCATAGGAAGCCCTCTGGCCGCCTCTGCCTTCAACACCGCCAGTTGCTCTTTGGTCCAAAGGCGGAATCCGTTGTCGGCACAAATAATATTCACACCGCCCACAATGCGACTTTCGATGTGCATGTTTCCGCGGAAATGGGACTGAATATAATCCCAAGAGCCCCGTTTCAGTTCCATGGAATCGGTTCCCGGCTTGGGCGTGAATTCATGATTTCCCGCGCAGAACATATAATCTTTTCCGGCAAGAAGTTCCTTTGCCACATCGTAGTTTTTATAAGTATTGAAGTCCACCAGATCCCCGGTGATCACCGTGCAGTCAAATCCTTTGGAATATTCCATGGCGTCCTGCAGATATCCGATGGGATCACGTTCGGGAAATTCCGCCTCACGGAAGAAAACATCTCTGCGCCCCGCCGCATAGGGAATCATGTCCTCCTTGTTCCGCTCATCCGAAAGGGACAGATGAACATCGGTCAGTTGGAGAATGCGGACCGGCTTTTCCAATCCGAGGTGAAGGTTAATTACGTTGGGTTTCAGCATCATAATAAAATCTTCCTTTCCCATATTGGAGTTTTCCATAAAACATTCTCCTCCCAAAGGCACTTCAGGAGGAGATATTTTCATACAAAGCAATTATTCCGCAGTTTCTTTTTTGCGGATCAGAATAATGGGCGTGCACTGGTCGTCCTGTCCTGCGGGGTTGTCGCGGATAATTTCAGCCAGGGTGGCATCGTCCAACGTCACCGAGGGGGACTTGCCCAGGATGGCAACGGAAATATCACAGGCGTCCACCAACATGCAGGGGATACCCAGTTTTTCTTCGATTTCGGCGCAGACACCCTTGGGGTTTTCGGGGTTCAGGATGCCGTAATCCACGTATTCCTTGTAGGAAATATCGTAATCGATCAACCCGTCAATACCTTCCACCTCGTGGCCGCAGACCTTATAAAACACGCCTTTTTTACCGAACAGCTTGGTCACCGCAGAGCAAAACGCCGCCAGAAGAACGCGGGGCAGGCCGCAAAGCATGATAATCAACTGCATTTTATAGGGCGTTCCGGCGCCGGGGCCCGCAGGGGTAACATGAACGAATTTGCAGAGCAGCTTCGCCCAAAAGCCGGGGTGAATGTCCTTGCGATATACAATCCGCTTTTGGCAGAGGGCGATAATTTTTTCGCTGATGGAGATAAAATCCCCCTCCTGCACATGGGGTTGGGCAAATTCCTTTACCACCTCCAAGTAATCGTCGCCGATGTTGACAAAACGGGTCTTAATGGCGTACCGCTCATAGGTCACACCGTCCACGGTGCGCTCGAGATGTTTCGATTCGTTGGGTTTCAGTTCCATTGTGTGTTCTCCGTCCCGCGGACAAGGCCGCATTTTTCTCTACCCTTTTATTATACCACATTCCTCCCCCAATGTCAACCGATTTTCCGATTTTTTACAAATTCCCCGCCACAGGACAAAAAAATGCCCCGTCGGGGCGGAATGCCGCCCCGACGGGGATTCCTTATTACATTATTGGACGGGGGACTTGCGCGGGGTTAGGGGTTGGGGAGACCTTGTGCAGGGTTAGGGCGTTGGCGAGGACTTGCGCTTTTTACGGAGAAGGACGAAGGCCGCGCCGCCTGCAATCACCACCGCCCCCACAGGCAGGGCAATCCACAACCACGGGAAGGACGCATTTTCACCGTCCGACGGAGCAATTTCGATTGCAGGTGTCAACTCCGCAAACGGAACAAACGCAAGTTTTCCGATTTTATCAATCGGAGGATTTGAGATATCCGCAGTAGCGG
>JAGAOU010000123.1 GCA_017623595.1 Clostridia bacterium | reverse complement strand
TCTTACCTAAAATCGCTTTCTTCATGATTTACCTCCTATATTGGTGATTGGTTGACTTTCGCCAACGTGACCGACAAGCAGTGCTTGTCTTAAAGAGCGGAATCCGCTCGGAAGTCCTCATTTTTCAGACCGCTCCGCCATTTTGCTGCGATATGCAATGCATCACTCACCAAAACAGCCTATTCAAGAGCTTGCCTTATATTATATAAAGGTACTTCTTTTTTTGCTTCGCTGTGTTTCTTACAGCTTCATCTCGATGTCAACGCCTGCGGGCATAACCAACTTGGTCAGAGCACCGGTGGTCTTTGCGTTGAAATCATGGATGTCGATCAGACGCTTGTGAGTTCTCATCTCGAACTGCTCACGGCTGTCCTTGTACTTGTGAACAGCACGCAGGATGGTGATGACCTCTTTCTCGGTGGGCAGCGGAATCGGACCGGAAACCTTTGCTCCCGTTCTCTTTGCCGTGTCAACGATCTTTGCAGCTGCTTGATCTAAGAGCTGATGATCATACGCCTTGAGTCTGATTCTGATTTTCTGATTTGCCATTTTGCTTTCGCCTCCTTTAATATCGTACGTGGTGCATCTTACGCACGACAGCGGTGGAAAACTGTACATGGTTCCGTGCGTTTTTTCCCTATCAATAGGAAAACCCAGAGAATGGCATACGCCTTCCTGGGCAAACACGAACACAATTCGACACGCTTTTGTTTTTTGGCGTGGCGGTATGCGCACAGTTTCCTTTGTCGCCCGGTTTGAAATCGGACACACTCCATGGGAGTTCCCTACCTCAAAGGGTAGCCACATCCCACTTCATCGCTTGTCATACACACGCTCAATTAGTATACCATGCATTTTAGCCAATTGCAAGCCTTTTTTGAAATTTTTTCAAAAAATTTTTCGAGTCCCAAAAACCACTATATATAAAGGAATAAACTCGTTTTATTCCGAGACCGAGGACCGATATTCTTTCGGAGTCATGTGCTCTTTTTTCTTAAAAATCCGTGAAAAGTAATGGGGATCGGAAAATCCCAGCCGATTGGAAATTTCGGTTAAAGACTCGTTCCCCTCCCGAATCAACCGCTTGGCTTCCTTCATTTTCAACCGCAGATAATACTCGTGAATCGAGCATCCGCAGGATTGCCGAAAGAGCTTTGAAAGATAGGTCTTGCTATAATTCAGTTTGGCGCAAATCTCCTCTAACGTCACCGTCTCGTACACCTTTTCGGACAACAGCTCGACCACTGCCCCAACCAGACGGTTGTCCATCCGTTCCTTATCGAAGAAGAAGGACTCCGCCACCGCCCGTTCCTCTCCCCGAATCAGCAAAACCAACAGCGTCTCTAAGGTGTTACGGATAATCTGCTGACTCCCGAAGGGCTGTACCTCCGCAGGCTTCAGTTCCCGCAAGTCGGGGTCGTTAAAGGGCAGGTCAAAGGTCTGCTTTCCTTCGGATAACAAGGTCTTGATGTGGGGGCGCAAGGCTTCGGGCAGAACCATCCGCCGTTCCCGAAACCACGCCATGCTCTTGGAGGTGGTAACAAAAGAAATGACAAACACGTTGGCTGCCGTTGCCGCCGAAATGGTATGAAACTCGTTGGGATTGTGGAAAATCAGCTCCCCACGGTTTAGGGTGTGCTTTGTTTTCCCCGCGGTGATGTTCACCACACCGCTGTCCACATAGACCAGCTCCCAGAAATCGTGCCGCTCCCCTGCGAAAGAGAAGTTGCGGTCGAACTCGAAATAATGCATGGTCACAATCTTATGGATGCGGATGACATC
>JAGAOU010000122.1 GCA_017623595.1 Clostridia bacterium | reverse complement strand
AGCCGGTTTTTTTGTAAACTTAAATGTTCTAGTTGCGAATAACAGGTAACTTTTGAACCGAAACAATCCTTCCACCGCTTTGCGGTCCCCCTCCCTTTACACAAGGGAGGCTGTATTTTTGTGCATTTCTCAATGTTTTTTCGCTGTTCAAGAGCCGCTCTCAGACAGTAAAATAATAGGAAGTTCGTGCACAACGGTCAGGCTCCCTTGTGTAAAGGGAGCTGGCTCGCCATAGGCGAGACTGAAGGATTGTATGGGACAAAAAGATTATTTTTATGGTTTGTCGACAAACTGAATTGTCCCGACACGGGCGTGTCGGGACAACTTTTTTACAGGTTTAAATTTTTTCGGGGTCTGTAACTTGCCATAGCTGATAAACTCTGCTTTTCCGATTCCATCTGAGTTCTCCTTTTTTACAAATAAAAAAGTGCGCCAACGGTTGTCAGCGCACTGAAAAACGCAAACTCCCATTGTCGCCAAACAAATCGAATAGAAAGGGGGATTTTACTCCCGTATACCCTTCCATTTGGAATTTGCGTTTTTACCGAATTCATATGGAAGGGTGCACAAAAACAGGTATTATATTCACGAAGAAAAAATACCCCTGATTATTCGATTTGTTTGGCTTCTATATTATATCACAGTTTTTATAAAAAATCAAGAGGGTATATGTGAAAAAATTAAATGGGGGCAACAAGGTTCAAAAAAAATATCCGCCGATGGGCAATTTCTATCGGCGGATCGATTTTTCGGAGAAGCGAAAGATGTCAATTCAATTTTTTGTTGAGAGTTTTTCTTGTGCCGCGGACGATGAGATAAATTGTGAGCCAAATGCCCAGAAAGCTTGCGACAAAAATCGCTGTGAACAGCAGCAGAATTTCGATTCGGAAGGGGATCCACGAGTTTACCAGATAGCAGCTCACATAGGCCCCATAGACGGTTGCAATATGGCACAAAAGGGATTTTAGGGGCGACCAATGGTCGATTTGGGGGAACACAGAGGCCCCGGCTTGCAGAAAGGCGAGGAAATAGGTTGAGGCGATGCTGAGGCAGACCTCCCATCCCGAAAGGGAAAAATCGGGCATGGTTTTCTGCAAAACCAGATAAATAACGCCCAGAATAATGGGCCCGAAGCCTGCAAAAAGCATGCCGCGGTGAAAAAATTCTTTGACATATCGTTTCATCGTATGCCCAACCTTTCTTTGACTTGCTTCAGATTCCGTCGGGAGACGTAGTCCACCGTTCCGTTTTTGAATTTCACCTTCAGCGTCCCCGCTATGGAGGTATCAAACCGTTCGATTTGCTTCAGATTCGCCAAGGTGGATTGATTGATTTTTACGAAGGTGGGCGGCGCCGCCTCTTCCAGTTGATACAGCCGCCCCTTGATCATCCATTTCCCTTGGGCGGTGAGGGCATAGACCTTGTTGTCCTCTACGGTAAAGCAGCAGACCTCCTGCCAGCTCAGCCGAAGTCCTTCCCCTTCCCGATAGCCGATCAACCGTTCGGATGCGTCCCGCGTCAGGGCTTCCACTGCCTCCACCAAGGGGGTGCGGGCGTGGGTGTAAATAACAATTTCTTCTTCCCGTTGGGGGTCAATGACAACGCGGCATTTCATACCATCCCTCCTTTACATTTATTGTACCACATGCGAAGGTGTTCTGTCAAGATTTTTCCCTTCTTCGGTCGAAAAAAACGTTTATGCGGCAAAAAATCCCGAAGAAGGAGCATCCTCTTCGGGATTTGTTCAGTACAGGGGTTCTTTGTTATGAGCGGTTGCGGTGTAGGAGGTGATCTCCGAAATGGTTTCGCCGTCGATTTGCAAGGGGGTTGGGCGATCGAATTCTACGGTGATTTCGTTTCCTTGGAAAATATGTACCATGTCTGTGTATTTTATGTGCTCTCCCTTGAACAGAGAAGGGAAACGCAACAGTGTTTTCAGCTTTCCCGTGCCGCCCAGCACCATCACCGACAGACGGCCTTTTTCGTCTTTTCGGTTCTGCGCGGGGGTGGGAATCATGCCGCCTCCGTAAAACCGACCCTTCAGGGTGGGGGCAAGCCAAACTTTTTCAAAGGTGTGGGTGACTCCGTCCACCGTCACGCGGGCGGCGGTGGGCTTGTAATGAAACAGAAGCCCCTTGACGGCGATGGCGGTGTAGTTGATCTTTTTTTTCGAAATTCTCTTTTGTCGGTCTCCATCCTCGCAACAGTAGCCGTCAATGCCGAAGCCGATGCCGTTGAGAAAGCGGAAGGATCGGCCGTTTACTCTTACGGCGGGAAGATCTTTCAGATATTCGGTGATGGGGAAGGGGCGCGATTGAATGTCTTTGCCCAACTCGCGGGCAAAATCATTACCGCTTCCCGTGGGCAGATACAGAATTTCATTTCCGATGGGATGTCCTTCGGTTTGGTTGATGAAACGGTTGAGGGTTCCGTCCCCGCCGCAGAGGATGATAAAATCCTCCCGCTCCAACGTGCTCAGCAGATCCTGCGGGTGGAATTTGGTCAGATCAAAGAATTCCAGAGGGATCTCGGTTGTCAATTCCAGATCACGGATATCTGCCTTGTCCGTGCCGTGTCCTGCCAAGGGATTATAAAGTACGTAACCCTTTGTCATGCTGTCAACCTTCTTTGTTTGTGGTTGACCTTATTGTAGCAGGCAAGTTGCAACTCAACCTCAATTCAATGTCAATTATTGTTGAAAAAGGGGCAGCGTGACGGTGAAGCGACAGCCGCCGCCGGTCAGATTTTCGGCGCTGACAGAGCCCTTGGCCAGGGTCAGAATCCGTTTAACCAACGCCAGCCCCAGACCGTTGCCCTCCTGCTTGTGGGAGGTGTCGCCCTGATAGAATTTGTCAAACAAATGCTTCTGCGCCTCCTTTGAGAGCCCCGGACCGCTGTCCTCCACGGTGAAGCGCAGACAGGTTTCTTCCTGCTTCAGACGAATTGCCACGATGCCTCCGTGGGGGCTGAATTTCACCGCATTGCCGATGATGTTGTCCCACACATGGCGGAGCAGGGCCTCGTTGCCCGTGAAGAGAATTTCCTCCATTTCCACGTCAAATTCCAGTTCCTTCTCGGTCCATGCGGCTTCCAGCCCCAAAATCGACTGACGGATCTGCTCATCGGCGCGGAAGGTGGATTTTTGGGTTTGGATGGATTGATTTTCAATGCGGGAGAGGAGCAGAATGTTTCCCACCAAGGTGGAAAGTCTCTTGGTGTTGAAGAGAATTTTTTCCGCATATTCCCGTTGCTCCTCGTTCAGCTCATCGCTCTGAAGCAGGGTGGTGTAGCCTTCAATGGCGTTGATTGGGGTTTTGAATTCGTGGGAAACATTGGAAACGAAGTCCGACTGCAGAATTTCTGTGGCGTTCAGTTCCTGTGCCATCATGTTGAACCCTGCCATGACCTCCCGAATTTCCTTGGAGGAGGAGGTTGTGTCCAGACGGACTTGAAAATCCCCGTCCGCAACCTTCCGCATTCCTTCCCGCAGATCCTGAATGGGATCGAAAAAGAGCTTGGAAATGATGCGGGTGGCGATGGTTGCAATGGTGAAGCTGAACAGATTGATTTGCAGCAGAGTGGGAATGTGGGTCAGAAAGGGGAAAATCCGATCCAGCAGAGCCACAATGCCCCAGGAGAGAAAAATACTGAACAGAATGACGGCGCCGATGGAGAGGGTCAGACGGGTGCGCAGGCTCAGCCCCTTCTTTTGTGCCTGTATGGCACGAAAGGATTCTTTCGTTTTCACTGTTTTACCACCTTATACCCCACGCCCCTCATGGTGACGATTCTGAAATCCCGATTGTCCCGAAACCGCTCCCGCAGACGACCGATGTGGACGTCCACCGTATGGGGATCACTGTCCGAATCATAGCCCCAAACGTCATCCATCAATTGCTGACGGGTGAAAATCCGTCCCGGATAGGAGGCCATTTTATAAAGGAGCATGAATTCCTTTTGGGGCAGAATCATGGTTTTTCCGTCCACGGTCACGGTCAGCGAATCACATTCCATTACCGTGCCGCCGATGGTCTGCCGTCGCTCGTTGATCATCTGTGCCCGTCGCAGAAGGGCGCCCACCCGCAATACCATTTCGTTGACGTTGACCGGCTTGATCATGTAGTCGTCCGATCCTGAAAGAAAGCCCATACGCATGTCATCAAAGGCATCCTTTGCGGTGATCATCATTACGGGAATGGTGTTGCCCACCTCCCGCAGCTGACGCACCAGCTCATACCCATCCATGACGGGCATCATAATATCGGACAGGATCATGTCAAAATATTCGTTGTCCAGCGCATCAAGGGCTTCCTTTCCGTGGGAAACCTCCTTGACAAAATATCCGTTTTTGATCAAAACATGGGCGAAGAGCCGTCTCAGCTCACGATCATCCTCGGCAATCAAAATTTTCAGCATACGGGGTCCTCCGATTTTGTTGTTACTTTTATTGTATCTGAATCAAGGGGCGGTGTCAAGACCTTTTTTTGAGATTTCATTTTCTTTTTAAAGTATACCTCGTTTCTCTCAACCCTTCTTCAATTGTTCTTCAACAATTGTTGAGATTCGGTTGATGGTGAGTTGAAATTATGTGTGTATGATGAAGAAAACGGGGCGGCCTTTTTTCTCTGTTTTCATAGGCTCCTGCATTTTCTCCTTCCGTCCCGTTTTTTTTCGGCAGAGAATCGGTTGTATTTGCGGTAATCGGTTGGGAATCTGTAATGCTTAACGGGAAACGAGGGACTCGGATGAAACAAAAGGGGCTTCGCAAGCGACTGCGCACGGTGGGAGGAATTGTCTTTTGGGGAATGCTTGTGCTGATCTGCTTTCTTTTTCGGGATCGGATCTCGGTGGATGCCATCGTCAATTTTTCCCCCGATCAACCCCTGCTTGCGGTCGGAATCATGCTCCTTCTCTTTTCGGTAAAGAGCCTGCTGTTTGTAATCTACGGGGGAATTTTATATGCCGCTTGCGGTATTATGTTTTCCCTTCCCGTGGCCATCGCCGTCAATCTGGCGGGGACGGTATTGATGACGTCGATTCCTTTTTTTGTGGGCAGGCTTGCGGGGCGGGGATTTTTGTCCCGTCTGACCGACCGATATCCGAAATTGGAGGTTTTGCAGCGGATTCCTCGGAAAAATCCTTTTTTTGTCTCTTTCTTTGTTCGGATGATAGGGTTGTTGCCCGCCGACGGCGTGGGCATGTATCTGGGGGCGGGAGGGATGCCCTACGGTCCGTATCTGGCAGGAACGCTTTTGGGCTTGCTTCCCTCTGTTGTCGCCTTTTCGGTGATGGGAATGAGCGCCGACGATCCTTCCTCTCCCGCTTTTCAGATCGCTTTGTGGGTTGAGATCGGTCTGACGGTGTTTGCGCTGCTTTTGTATCTGATTCGGAAAAAACGTAAGAAAGGAAACGAATAAACATGACCCTTCGCCTTTTGGTGACGCTTGACGAGGCCTATCTTCCTCATTTGAACGTAATGCTCTTTTCGGTTCTTTCCTCCGATGGGGAAAATGATTTTGAGGTGTATTTGCTGCACCGTCAGATTCCTGACGAGGTCCTGGTGGAAACCCGACGGATTCTGAAAAATCGGGGGCGATTGATTCCCATTTCCGTCAAGGATCTTGCACTGGAGCAGGCACCCACCACCGCTCGATATCCGATGGAAATATATTTTCGCATTTTTGCCGCCCGTTATCTTCCCGAGACCCCGGATCGGATTTTGTATCTGGATCCCGATCTTATTGTTAACAAATCCTTGGAACCCCTGTATACCATGGATCTCTCGGAATATTTTTTCGCTGCGGCCTCTCACACGGGAGATTTTTTGCGAAAATTCAACCGTGTACGGTTGGATATGGAAGAGAACTGCCCCTACATCAATTCGGGGGTGATGCTGATGAATCTGGAAAAGTTACGCAAAGAGCAGGATTTTGACGAGGTGTTTCGCTTTATCGAGAAACGGAAGAAGCTTTTGATTTTGCCCGATCAGGATATTATCAGCGGTCTCTACGGGAGCAAGATTTACGCCTTGGATACTTATCGCTACAACATGACCGAGCGTCTCTTCCGTCTTCATGCGCCCTTTGAACGGGATTTGACCTTGGATTGGATTCGTGCGCACTCGGTCATTATTCACTATTGCGGAAAGAATAAGCCGTGGAAAGAAAGCTACAGTGGGCGGCTGAATGTGTTTTATGATGAGACGGTTGCCCGAATGAAAGGAGAAAAAACATGCATCGTGTATTGAAAAAGGATCAGATTTTTACGATTCCCAATCTTCTCAGTCTTCTGCGTCTTTTGATGATTCCTCTGATTGTGTGGCTCTATTGTGTTAAGCAGGAATATGTCTGGGCTACGGTTATGATTTTGGTGTCGGGACTGACCGATGTGGTTGACGGGATCATTGCCCGCAAATGGGGGATGGTGTCCGATTTCGGCAAAATTTTAGACCCCATCGCCGACAAATGCACCCAAGGAGCGATCATACTCTGTCTGACGGTGCGTCATTGGCTGATGTGGCTTCTGATCACCCTGTTTGCGGTCAAGGAAATCTGCATGGCCGCCATGGGATTTTTGGTTCTCCGACGCAAGGATTCGGTCAACAGTGCGAAATGGCACGGAAAGGTCAATACGGTGGTGCTTTATGCCGTATTGATGCTTCTGATCCTGTTTCCCGCCATGCCTACCCTTTTTTCCGACAGCTTGATTGTTCTGTGCTGCGGACTTTGTCTGTTGTCCTTTGTGTTGTATACTATATTCTATTTTCGTCTTCTTTTCGAAGAAAAGAAATAAGTATGTTTTTGCGCAAATCGGGCAAGATTAGGGTGTAGGAATATTTTTCAGTCGGAAAGGAATAACACCATGACTCACTCTGTTGATTTGCTTCGGGATCTTCCTTTTTTGCGTAAGGTGGATTCGCGGCTGGTTTCTTATAACATCGAAATGACCGAGGTGACGGGCGGCACCTTCTGGAAGGAATACACCCCTCAACAAATTGAAGGCCGTGAGTCTTTTTCGGTGTCGGGGTTGACGGGGGATTTCACCGCCGTGGCCGATCTGATGCAATATTATCCTCCCATTGATCTTTCCCATCCCCGTTTGCGGGCGGCGGCCAAGGCGCTGGGACCCGCATGGGTACGGGTGTCCGGCTCCTGGGCCACCAAGACCTATTACGATTTTGAGGGTACGACCAAGGGGACTCCGCCCGAAGGCTATGCCTCGGTGCTGACCAAAGAACAATGGGCGGGAGTCTTGGACTTCGTTTCGGCAGTAGGGGCGAAGCTTCTGATTTCGGTCAGCAACTGTGCGGGAGATCACCCGGGCGGCGGACCTCTGGATCTGACCCAGACTAAAAAAATCTTTGACTTCAGCCATGCCTACGGGGTGGAGATTGACGCCTGCGAGTTTATGAACGAGCCCAACATGCTGGAATTTTCGGGGGCGCCCAAGGGGTACACCGCCGAGGATTTTGTGCGGGATCAGGACATCTTCAACGGATGGGTACGGGAGCATTATCCCAACTGCCTCATTGTGGGCCCCTGTACCTTGGGAGACGGGGCTCTCGGCAAGGGCGACGTGAAGCGCATGGGGGCGGGAATCGGAAGCGGAATGAAAATCTGCTCCACCCATGACCTTTTGCAGGGGGCACGGGTGCCCTTGGATGTGTTCAGCTATCACTATTATAACGGGGTTTCCGAGCGACTGGCGTCGGTGATGCCCTCGGGGCATTGGAACAGCGAGGATGCTTTGAGCGATGCCTATCTTTCCGTGGCGACGGAAAATGTGAAAACCTACCTGCCCCTGCGGGATCGCTATGTACCCGGTTCCCCTCTTTGGGTGACCGAATCGGGGGATGCGGGCGGGGGCGGAAACACCTGGGCCTCCACTTATTTGGACGTGTTCCGCACGTTGAATGAGTTGGGCAGTTTTGCATCCCTGACCGACGGGGTGATTTTTCACAATACGTTGGCTTCCTCCGATTACGGATTTCTGCGCCACACAACATTTTCGGCCCGCCCCAATTATTATGCTGTGCTTCTGTGGAATCGTATTATGGGGCAGGCGGTGTTTGATGCATCGTCTCTTTGCGAGAAGGATCTGAAGGTCTATTGTCATTCCCGCAAGGACGGGGCGGAGGGGATGGCATATCTGGTGATCAACACCTCCGAAGAGGAGCGAAGCCTACGCCTTCCCGGGGCGGCAGAGGTGTATCGGTTGTCGGCAGAGACCCTCCGCAGCCCGATTCTGCAATTGAACGGAGAAGACCTTGCTCCCGATGTAGAGTTTGCATCCTTTTCTCCTGTGCCCCGCCGTGTGGCCGAAGGATCTTTTTCCCTCCCCTCCACTTCCTGCGCCTTCTTGGTGGTGTGACGCGGGGTGGCAAAAAAGAGACTCTGTAATGTATGGCCACGTCTCCTTTTGATTGTTTCGACAAACGGAAAACCTCCCCGGCGGGGGAGGTTTTTGGTGTTTTGTTATTCTTCTGCGGGAGAAAGGTTTTCCACTCTTTTTTGTTCCCGATGACCTGCAGAGATGAGGAACTGGAGCAAAACAAGGTTCCCCAGCATGAGAAACCCCGTCAGAAACAGCGCGGGGGTGTAACTGTTAAACATATCATAGCAAAGGTTGAGAATGGGGGCGCCGAGGGCGTATCCTGCCGTATTGACCGAGACAAAAATTCCCAGCATCTTGGCGTAGCTTGCCCGTCCGAAGAGGTCTGCCGCATAGATGGGAAGCATGATGGTCTCCAGCGGCAGGGCAAGCTGTCCGAACACAACATAAGTTACGGCCAGAAGGAAGCCCAGATCGTTGTTCTGAATAAGCGCCAGCAGGAAGGAGGCGATGACGGCAAAGACCGTGCAAAGGCTTGCGGTGAGCCGCAGACCGAAGCGGTCATAGAGGAATCCCGTCAGAAATTTTGCCCCGGCAAGAAGCAGGCTGGAGAAGGACATCAGTCCTTTCACGGTGCCGTAGTCGATGCCCACGTCCTTCATGTGCATGGCGACCACGCCGCCAACTCCCTGCAGAATCATGCCCGTCATGAAAATGCAGAGCAACGCACCCCAGAAATAGGGCTTGCGGAGAGCCTCCGAGAAGGGAATTCCCGCCCAGTCCCGTCCCCGCTTTTTCTTCTTCCCTTGGGAAACGGGGAGGGTTGCACCCTTGGGCTTGTCTCGGAACAGGATGAGAATCAGAAGCATGGCACCGAAGAGTACCGCCGCAATCAGACGGTAGGCGTTGCGATAGGTGCCCGTCTGATTGGGATCAATCAATCCCCCCACCAGCGGAATGGCAACGGCACCGCCGATGCCGTTGGAGGCAAGGATGATCCCCATAATGGTGCCCTTGTTTTCAGAGCACCAGATTTCTACCACATATCCCACCATGGTGGTGGTCGTCCAGGAAAATCCGATGCCCAAAAGAGCCCCCGCAAGATAAATCAGTGGCAGGCTGTGGGCAAAGGAGTACAGCAGTGTTGCGCAGACCAAGGAGGCAAATCCTGCCAGAATCAGCTTTTTCGGTCCGAATTTCACCACCAAAAATCCGAAGAAAATGTTCACGACGGAGGTTGCGATATATCGCATGCTTTCCCCCACGGAGACCAGACTTCGCTCGGTGTTCAGGTCCTTTGCAATCTCGTCGGGGAAGAGGCTCTTTGTGGAGCTGGCAAAGCCCAACGAGATCATCACCATGAGAAAACAGAGAGCCACAATGACCCATTTATAATTTTGACTGAGTTTATTTCGGTTGATCATTTTTTTGTTCCTTTCCCTTGCGGAAACGGTAGATTTTGGTTCGCCAGGTGGCTTCGTCGGTGAGGGACGCATGCACATGGCGGGATGCGTCACTTCGCACCAGCCTTCGGGGCATGCGATGGGTTTGCATGGCGGTGTAGATCAATACCTTTGCCGCACCCCGTTTTTTCAGGATCTCTGCGCAGACCTGTGCGGTGGCTCCCGAGGTGTAAAGATCGTCGATCAGAACCACCGTAAGCCCTGTAATGTCCCGTTTGGACGGCCCCTTCCGATAGGCATATTCCGCATTTCGCCTCCGTGCGTGACGGTCGACGCATTCGGGCTGGGTTTTGGCTCCGTTTCGTTTGCGGAGCAGGCGGGAGTCCAGGGGCAGTCGGGCTTCTTTTGCAAAGGCCTTGGCAATTACCTCGCTCTGGTTGTACATGCGAGGCAGTCCGTCCTTTGCACGGGGCACGCAGGTAACTGCCTGAGCTCTGTCGCCCAACGCCCGATAGCGCTCTGCCAGGGCTTTGCCGCAAAAGCGGCCCAGGTCGGAAATGCCATTGTATTTAAAACGGTGCAGCCCCTCCCGCACGGGACCTGCGTAGCGGTAAAGAGATACGGGTGTGCCGCTTTCTTCCAACGTGATCTCCAGATTCTCCCCTTGAATCGAGGCGGCGCAAGCATCACAGATGTCCGATGTCCGCGGGTCGATTGTGGCTCCGCAAAACAGACATTTTCGTCCGAGGATCCAATGCCAAAGTCCCATGATGCCGCCACCCTTCTTCGTAACTTCCTTCATTATAGCACAATTCGACGGAATGTCAAGAGCAATTGTTTGTAGGGGGAAAATATAATTTTCACATTTTTGTGAACTCTATTGACAAGCACCCTTTTTTGTTGTATAATATACAGGCAATTCGGACGGTTAGCTCAGCTGGTAGAGCATCTGCTTGACGTGCAGAGGGTCAGGGATTCGAGTTCCTTACCGTCCACCAGAAAAGGAACACCCTTT
>JAGAOU010000121.1 GCA_017623595.1 Clostridia bacterium | reverse complement strand
ATCCCCGGGCGACGAATTCGCCGTTGACACCGTCGGGGCAATCCTCGCCGGTTTCGGGATCCACGATCTTACATTCCACGTTGGCAAAGACAGAGCCGACGGTTTCGGTGCGGACGGTCAGAGAATCGTAATAGCTGGACATGGTGCATCCGGGAGACGCCTCGGTTTGTCCGTAAACCGAAACGATCTCTTTCATGTTCATATTGTCGGGCTGGGTTGCCTGCTTCATCAGATCCGCAGGACAGTTCGCCCCTGCCATGATTCCGATGCGCATATAGGAAAAGTCGGTCTTTTTGAAATCCTCGTGCTGCATCATGGCGATAAACATGGTGGGAACGCCGTTAAAGGCGGTAATGTGTTCGTTATGAACGCACGCCAACGCCGGCTTGGGAGAGAAATAGGGCAAGGGATACATGGTCGTTCCGTGGGTCATGGAAGCGGTCATAGACAAAACCATACCGAAACAATGGAACATGGGCACCTGGATCATCATCCGATCGGCGGTGGAAAGATCCATATGATCCCCGATATATTTTCCGTTGTTGACCACGTTGTAATGGGTCAGCATAACGCCCTTAGGAAATCCGGTGGTGCCGGAGGTGTATTGCATATTACAAACGTCGTCCTTGTCCACCAACGCCGCCATGCGGTAAACCTCTTCCACGGGCACTTGATTTGCCCGAGCAACGGCGTCCTCCCAGGTCATGCAGCCGGTCTGCTTGAAGCCGACGGTGATGACGTTGCGCAGGAAGGGCAGGCGATGGGCGTGGAGGGTATCCCCCGGCTTCATGGTCTCCAATTCGGGGCAGAGTTGACCGATGATCTGACCGTAATGGTTATCCTTGCCCCCCTCGGTCAGGATCAGAGTATGGGTATCCGATTGACGGAGCAGGTATTCCACCTCGGCAATTTTATAGGCGGTATTGACGGTGACGAGAACCGCCCCGATCTTTACCGTTGCCCAAAAGGCGATATACCATTGGGGCACGTTGGAGCACCAGACGGCGACGTGATGCCCCGCCTTGACGCCCATAGAGATCAGCGACCGGGCAAAGGTATCCACGTCGTCCCGAAATTCGCTGTACGTCCGGGTATAATCGAGGGTGGTATATTTAAAGGCGTATTGATCGGGGAATTCTTCCACCATACGGTCCAACACCTGGGAGAAGGTCAGGTCGATCAGAAGATCCTTTTTCCAGATGAATTTCCCGGTTCTTGCCCGATTGTAGTACAAGGTTTTTTCGTTGCGGGACGTATCGTTGTACTGCTTCATGTAGTTGACGAATTGGGTGAAAATGATCTCCATATCGTCCAGCTCCGGCAACCATTTCGGATCCCAGACCAGGGAAATAAAGCCGTCGTAATTGACCGAACGGAGCGCCAGCATCATTTCGGCGACGGGAAGCTCGCCCTCTCCGGCAAGGCGGTATTCGACCCCCTTTTCGGTCACAACGCCGTCGCTGAACTGCACGTGCTTCAGATACGCGCCTAAATTTTGAATGATCTCCTCGGCAGATTCTCCGCCGGCAAAATAGGCGGCAGACAAATTCCACAAGGCGGCAAGGTTGTCACAGGCAAAGCGGTTGAGCATTTCCCGAAGAACGGCGGTGTTTGCAAAAATGCCGGAGGTTTCCAGCAACAGGGTGATCCCCTTCTCTTCTGCTTCGGGCAGAACCTCGGAAATCCGTTGGGCAATTCCGTCCAACGCATTCGGATCGTCCGTTGCGGCGGCTTTCAGACGCACGTTGGGAATGTGAAGATTGCCGGCGATGGTAATGCAACGGCGGATCTCGTCCAAGGTGGTCTCTTTTGCCGAAGGATCGGACAGATCGCAAAGGGTGTCGATACAGGGAATCTGTAATTTTTTCTCATACAACCGACGCAGGGTTGCCGCGGCGGCGTAGTCGTGAAACGCCCCGTCCCGATCGGTAAAGAGGCGGTTGTTGACGTTATGCAATTCGATCCCGCCGAAGGACAGATCTACGGCGATATCGCAAAATTCTTCAAAGGTATTTTCGTGCCACCCTCGGGTGGAAAAAGACAATTTCATTCGTTACGCCTCCTCGTAAACGATCTTGTTGACCGCGTTGATATACGCCCGGATGCCGGCGCCTACGATGTCGGTGGAAATGCCGTTACCGGAGTACAATTTGCCGTTGGAACGAAGCTTGACCAGGGCAGAGCCCACCGCTTCCTTTCCTTCGGTGACCGACTGAATCTGGAAATCGTCCAGCTCGTAGTGGTGACCGATAATTTGTTCCACGGCTTTGAACGCCGCGTCCATCGGTCCATCGCCCATGCAAATACCGGGCAATTCTTTGCCGTCTCGCTCCAAGGTGATCTGGGCGCTAGCGGAAATGATGTTGCCGTTGTTGATGACGTAGCTTTTCAGCTTATACGAGGGGGGAACCTGCAGGGCAACGCTGGCAACGACGGCGTCCAATTCCTTTGCGCCGACGGTCTTGCGGTCTGCAACTCTCAAAAATTCCTCATAAACCCGTGCGTTGTCTTCCTCGGACAGCTCGTATCCCAATTTCTTGACCGCAACGGTAACGGCGGTCTGGTCGTCGCTTTTGTCGAGACGAATGGATTCGTCGTTGGCAGAAGGAACGGCAAGGGAAGGCTTTTCGCTCTTGGAATTCCCTGCGATCCAACGGATCTGACCGATCCCGCGGTGCAATTCCGTCACCCGCACGGAGGAAGAAAAGCCGTAGGTGTTTCCGCAATTTTTAATCATATCCGCAAAGGTTTCCAGGGAAACGCAGGTGCCGTCCACGGAGGTTTTTACACCGTCAACACCGGCGCGAACCGCCAAAATGGCAGAAGCGCAGGCAAGTCCGTTTTTATCGTCGCAGCAAACGGTTACGGGAACGGAGCATTGTTCCTTGATCCCTGCGGCAAAGGCGGCAAAATCGTCGGGCAGCATTTCCGCGGCACTGTCACACAGGGAGATGGAGGTAGCACCGGCAGAAAGGGCGGTTTCCACGGCAGTTTTTAAGAATTCCGGTTCCGCACGGGTAGCGTCCACGGCGCAGAATTCCACGTCGGCGCAGCCCTGCTTTGCGGAAGAAACGGCGGCAGAAATAAATTCCAGCATCTTGGGGGGCTTTTTGTGGCTTTGATACTCCATGCCTACGGGAGAAAGGGGAACCTCCACCCGAATTCGGGGACGGGACGCGCCGGACAATGCCTGCAAGGCGTTTTCCAGACTGTCGGGCGTAACGCCCACGGCAACGGAAAGAATGGAATTTTTCACGAAAGAGGACAGAGTACGAACAAGTAGAATATCGGTTTTTCCGTTTTGGATCTCGGGAAGCTCGATCACGTCAACCTTCAAGCGCTCCAGCTGGCGCGCAATTTCGATCTTCTCTTTAAAGGTATAGGTGCTCCCTGCTTTGCAGAGGGTGGTGTCGGAAATGATGATCTGTTTCATGATTTTTCTCCTGTTTTTTTCTACTCGTTCGTTAAATTTTTCAAATAAAGTATAAAGCCCCGGGGTCGGCTTACACCGACTCCGGGACCGTAAACACGGTATTATACCGAGATTGAATCAATCAATCGGGCAGGTCCAACCGAAGGAATCTTCGATCTTGCCCCATTGGATTCCGGTCAGGGTGTCGTAAAGGTGTTGGGTGACGGCGCCGATGTTACCGCCGTTGATAATATATTTAGTATCTTTGTAGCACAATTCGCCGATGGGAGAAACCACCGCGGCAGTACCGCAGCCCCAGGCTTCTTCCAAGGTTCCGTTGGATAGGGCTTCTGCCAGCTCGTCGATGCTCAATAGTCGCTCGCTGACCTGATACCCCTCCTTGCGTAGAACCTCCAGGCAGGATTTCCGGGTAATGCCGGGTAGGATCGAGCCGGAAAGCATGGGCGTGACGATTTCGCCGGCAATTTTGAACATGACGTTCATCGCGCCGACTTCCTCGATATATTTGCGTTCCACACCGTCCAGCCAGAGAACCTGGGAATAGCCCTTCTTCTCTGCCCGTTCTCCGGCGCGGTTGCTGGCGGCGTAGTTTCCGCCGCATTTTGCATAGCCCGTACCACCCCGAACCGCGCGGACGTCTTCGTCCTCGATCATGATGCGAACCGGGTTGATGCCTTCCTTGTAATAGCTTCCCACGGGAGAAGCGATGATCACGAAGGTGGCGTTATGAACGGCGTGAACGCCCAAGGTCTCGTCGTTTCCGAACAAAAACGGGCGGAGATACAACGACGTTCCGGGGGCGGAAGGGGTCCAATCCTGTTCCATTTCCACGAAGGCTTTCAATACCTGAAAGGCGTCTTCTTCGGGGATTTGGGGCAGGCAGAGACGTTCCGCAGAATTGTTCAAACGGCGGATATTTTCCATGGGACGGAACAGCTGAACCTTTCCGTCGGCGCGGCGGTACGCCTTCAGCCCTTCAAAAATTTCAGAGCCGTAATGCAGCACCGTAGATGCGGGATGAAGGGAAATGTTGGCAAAGGGAACGATGCGGGCGTCGTGCCAGCCTTCCTCCCGGGAATAGTCCATCATAAACATATGATCGGTGAAAAACTTCCCAAAGCCAAGGGTGGAAGCCTCGGGCTTTTCCTTGGGAGTCGTGGTTTTCGTAACGGTAATATTCAACATAACCGAGTTTCCTTTCAATAATCTGCGCCCAGCTTCATGGCGTTGAGATTGACCTCCAGCATATCTGCCCGCTTGGCGGAAATAACCTTTCCGAGGGCGGTGCGGACGCTTACTTCATCGAAGTCGTTGAGAACCTTCAGAATCTTGCCCACGAGAATCATGTTGGCAAGGGTGGGGGTTTTGTTGTCGCTTGCCATTTGGGTGGCAGGGATGGGGTACACCGTAACGTCGGTGCGGTTGACTTTTCGGGAAACCAGGGTGGAATCCACGAAAATAATTCCGCCGGGGGCAACGGTTGATTCGTATTTATCCAGGGAAGGAAGATTCATGGCAACCAACACGTCGGGACGGGAAACGATGGGAGATCCGACGGTTTCATCCCCGACGATTACGCCGCAGGAGGCAGTGCCGCCCCGCATTTCGGGACCGTAGGAAGGAAGCCAGCTGACGTTTTTACCGTCCATCAAGCCTTTATAAGCGATGAACTTTCCGGCGAACAAAATACCTTGACCGCCGAATCCGGAGAACAAAAATTGTTTCGTGCTCATTTCGTCTCCTCCTTTGCGGCAGATCTGTCTTTATACACACCCAAGGGGTAGTAGGGAATCATCTTTTCGTCGATCCATTCCAGCGCCTTTTGGGGCGTCATTCCCCAGTTGGTGGGGCAGGAAGAAAGAACCTCGACCAAAGAGAAGCCTTTGCCGTCGATCTGATTCTGGAACGCCTTTTTGATGGCGGCCTTTGCGGCTTTGATGTTCTTGACGCTGTTGACGGTGACGCGGGTCAGATATTCGGGTCCGTCCAGCTCGGAGAGCAATTCGCAAACCTTGATGGGGAATCCGCAATGATTCGTATCTCTTCCGTAGGGGGAGGTTTGAGTGACCTGCCCGGGGAGGGAGGTGGGCGCCATCTGACCGCCGGTCATTCCGTAAATGGCGTTGTTGATGAAGATCACGGTGATATTTTCGTTCCGGGCGGCGGCGTGAACCGTTTCCGCCATCCCGATGGAAGCCAAGTCGCCGTCACCCTGATAGGTGAAGACCACGTGATTTTCCGGATCTGCACGCTTTACGCCGGTGGCAACGGCGGGAGCGCGTCCGTGGGCGGCTTCGATCATATCGCAAGCAAAATAATTATACGCCATAACGGAGCAGCCGACGGGGGCAACGCCGATGGTTTTTCCTTCAATGCCCAATTCGTCGATAACCTCGGCGACGAGACGGTGAACGATCCCGTGGGTACAGCCGGGGCAGTAGTGCATGGGAGCGTCGGTCAGAGCATGGGGTTTATCAAATACGACCATTAGTTGGCACCTCCGATCTTGGCAGCGGTAGTACGGATGGATTCCAAAACCTGTTCGGGAGAGGGGATCATACCGCCCACCCGGTTGCACAGGGTTACGGGAATTTTACATTCGGTGGCAAGGCGGACGTCTTCGATCATCTGACCCATGGACAATTCCACGGAAATCATCGCCTTGACCTGATCTGCAGCCTTCCGGAAGGGTGCTACGGGGAAGGGCCACAGGGTGATGGGACGGATCATACCGACCTTGATGCCTTCCTTGCGGGCTTCGTCGATGGCGTTTTTGGAAACCCGTGCGGCGATCCCGAAGGCAGCGATGGCGATATCCGCATCGTCCATCAGATACTCTTCGTACATGACCTCGTTTTCTTCGATGGTCTTGTAGCGGTCGAACCGTTCAAAATTGGTCTGCTCCAGGGCGGCGGGATCGAGGAAGAGGGAATTGACAATGTTGTGTTCCCGTTCCATGTTCGTGCCGGTGGTCGCCCAGGGCTTTTCGATGGAATCGTTGACCTTCAGATCGTTCAGCGCGACGGGCTCCATCATCTGCCCCATCGTACCGTCGGCAAGAAGCATGGTGGTCATGCGGTATTTGTCTGCAAGCTCAAAGCCCTTGACGGTCAATTCCGCCATTTCCTGTACCGAAGCGGGGGCAAGGACGATCATTTTGAAATCGCCGTGTCCGCCGGCACGGGTGGCTTGGAAATAGTCCGATTGGCTGGGCTGAATTCCGCCCAAGCCGGGACCGCCCCGCTGGACGTTGACCACCAACGCGGGAAGGTCTGCGCCGGCAAGGTAAGAAAGCCCCTCGCCCTTCAGGGAAATTCCCGGGCTGGAGGAGGAGGTCATCACGCGCTTTCCGGTGGAAGCAACGCCGTAAACCATGTTGATGGCGGCAATTTCACTTTCCGCCTGCAGGAAGCATCCGCCGATCTTCGGCATCCGCTTCGCCATGTACGCGGCAACCTCCGTCTGGGGGGTAATGGGATACCCGAAATAGTGACGGCATCCGGCGATGATCGCGGCTTCCGCAATCGCCTCGTTGCCCTTCATCAAAACTTTATCAGACACTCTACTCACTCACCTTTCCACTTTGATAACGCAATCGGGACACATGGTGGCGCAGAAGGCACAGCCCACGCACGCCCCCTCGTCGGTCAGAACCGCGGGGTGGTGTCCTTTTTTGTTGATTTGGTCCGGAGCTAACTGCAACAGGTGCTTCGGGCAGGCATCGACGCACAGTCCGCAGCCTTTGCAGGAGTCGGTCTTGAAGGTTAATTTTGCCATAAGTACATCTCCGTTCAAATAGGGTGTCGGGGGATTTTCCCGGCATCACAGTTTTTTCTGAAGTTCCAAGGGGAACAGATTTTCTATTTTTCCTTGCAGTTGAGGGAATAATTCCGCGGGCACGGTCGTCATAACCACCGGAATTTCCATCAAATTTGAAACCGCTTCGGCATAAGAAACCGAGCGTAACACCACATTGGCGTCGGTCTCTCTGCCCAGGTTGGTGTTGTTTACGATACCGGTAAATTGGATTCCGCCGGCGTCTTCAATCTCCCGCAGCACCTCCACCGTATCCTCGGGGGTGTGGGTCAAGGGGCGGGAGGAATTGACCACGGCAAGCATTTCGTAATCGTTCTCTTCCAAAATCCGCTGGGAGATCCGTCCCAGCGCCAAAGCCCCCCGATCGTCGCCCCCGACGTCGATGATAACCCGTAGGTCACGGTCGTCGGTAACGGCGTACATATCCTGGGGAAGCGCCGGAATATCCACGTTGGTGTTGGCGTATTCGGAACAGATCAGGCGGATGCCTAAATCCTCGAACTGCCCCCGGCTGTCCTTGGAGCGAAAGTAGGGATTGACGATGTCAAGATCCGCCACCGCAAGCCGATCGTACCGTTCCCGCAGGGCAACGGCAAGATTGACCGCCACGTTGGTTTTTCCGCTTCCGTAATGTCCGCAAAGCAGGGTGATTCGTTTGAAATCTCTCATAAGCATTACAGTTTGTTCCGCTGGATCTTTCCGCTGACCGATTTGGGTAACGAGTCACGGAAGACCACGATACGGGGATATTTGTAAGGTGCGGTTTTTTGTTTGACGTAGGTTTGAATTTCTTTTTTCAAATCCTCGGTAGGTTCGGTGCCGTCCACCAAAACGATGGATGCCTTGACCACCTGTCCCCGAACCTCGTCGGGCTCGGCGGAAACGCCGCATTCCAGAACGTAGGGCAATTCCATGATGACGCTTTCGATCTCGAAGGGTCCGATCCGGTAGCCCGAAGACTTGATTACGTCGTCGGCTCTGCCCACGTACCAGAAGAAGCCGTCCTCGTCCTTCCAGGCGACGTCGCCGGTATGGTAATATCCGTCGTGCCAATTTTCCGCGGTTTTTTCTTCATCGCCGTAATATCCCACGGCAAGTCCGCAGGGAAGTCCGTTTTGATGTTGACTACGATCTCTCCCGTTTCTCCGACGGGGACCTGGTTGCCGTCGGCGTCGTGAAGCTCCACGTCGTAAACCGGAACCTTTTTGCCCATAGAGCCGATCTTATGATCCGCCCCGACCATATTGCCGATCATCATGGTGCTTTCGGTCTGACCGAAGCCCTCGATGATCTGCAGCCCGGTGGCTTTTTCAAACTGACGGTAAACCTCGGGATTCAACGCCTCGCCGGCGGTGGTCATGTGCTTGACCGAGGAAAAATCGTACTTGGAAATATCCTGCTTAACCATCATGCGCAGCATGGTGGGGGGAGCGCAGAAGGTGGTAATGTGATGCTCCGCAAACATGGGCAGAATGTCTGCCGCGTCGAAGCGGTCGAAGTCGTAAACGAATACCGCCCCTTCACAGAGCCATTGTCCGTAAAGCTTGCCCCACATGGATTTTGCCCAACCGGTGTCGGAAATGGTAAAGTGCAAGCCGTCGGGATCTACGTTATGCCAATACTTGGCGGTATGGAAATGCCCCAGGGGATATTTGTAATTGTGCGCCGCCAGCTTGGGATATCCGGAAGTTCCGGAGGTAAAGAACATCAGCATCAGATCGTCTCCGCAGGGAGAATCTTCGGTGCGCTTGAAGTGGGTGCTGTACAAGGAATATTCTTCGTCGAAGCTCCTCCAGCCCTCCCGACTTCCGTTGACCAGGATCTTGTGCTTCAAATCCGGGCATTTTTCCGCGGCGATCTCCACCTGGCGGGCAGTATCTCCGTCGGCGGTGCAAAGAATGGCGGAAACCCCTGCCGATTGGAAGCGATATTCAAAATCGTGCTCCTGCAGCTGATTGGTGGCGGGGATGGCGATGGCGCCCAGCTTGTTCAAGCCCATCATGGCAAACCAGAATTGGTAGTGACGCTTCAGCACCAGCATGACTCGGTCGCCCTTTTTGATGCCGAGGGATTTGAAATAGTTGGCGCATTGATTGGACGCTTTTTTGATATCCTTGAAGGTAAACCGGCGAACGGTCTTGTCCCTGGAGATGTGAAGCATCGCCATTTTTTCCGGTTCCCGATCCGCCAAGGCATCTACGAGATCAAAGGCGAAATTGAACTTTTCCGTATTTTTGAATTTGATTTCGGTGGGCGTTCCGTTTTGATTTTCCGTAACGTCGATAAATTTCCGATAGATCCGATCCTTGGTATCGGCGACCTGAACCCGCTTTTCCGAGACCGATTTTACCTCGGTCAATTCGGGGATCGGCTCGCCCGTAGGATTCAGAACGATGGCGTAGAAGATACAGTCCTTACCGTTGACGGCGATCATGCCGTGGGGGGTATCGGAGTCGAAATAAATGCTGTCCCCCGGACCTAAAACCTCTTTATGCTCGCCCACCTGAACCATCAGATTTCCTTCGATGATCAGATCACATTCCTGCCCGGCGTGGGTGGTCAGCTCGATGTCCTTCTGCTGGGCGGAGGGATCGTAAATACTGCGGACGTACAAGGGCTCGGCAATACGGTCACGGAAGGCGTAGGCAAGGTTATAGTAGGTCATGCCGTGAGCCTTGGAAACCTCCTGCCCCTGTCCCCGACGGGTGACGGTATAGGATTTCAGCTTCGGGCTCTGCCCCTCGATAATTTCGGTGACGTTGACCTTTAAGATCATAGCGCACCGATAAATGAAGGCAAAGTTCAGATCGCTTTTTCCTTCTTCGCATTGAAGATATTCTTCTTCGGTTACACCGGTCTGCGCCGCCATCTCGGCGGTGGACAAGCCCTCCAGCTGACGCAATTCGCGAATACGGCTTGCCATTTCCCGGATCTTACGATCCAATCCGGTCATTTGCTCCATACAAGTTTCTCCTATCCGGGACGGAAATAAAAACACACCCGCCCCAAAGCTGATAAAACTTTGAGACGAGTGCTTGGAATACAATACACCCGCGGTACCACTCAAATTGCGGAAAAACCGCCTCTCTTGAGGTCTAACAACCCCTATGCCTTTACGCAGCAATCACGGAGGGATTCTACCGACCTTGAAAGGTGTTCTTTCCCTCGGCTCGGAAGTGACAAATACGGAACGTTTCCGATGGCTCGCACCAACCGCCACGTCTCTCTGCGGAAACCCTTTTCCGTATCCTCTTCGTCAAAGCCTTTGTACTTATTAAAAAGAATAGTACTATTTTATCACAACTTTGGTGTTTTGTCAATACCTTTTTCGCAATTTTTTGCAAAAAACCCGACTTTTTTCCGCCCCGAAGGAACGTTGATTCAATCATTTTACGTTTTTACAGTTTGTTTCTTTGAATCTTGCCGCTGATGGTTTTGGGCAGCGAATCGCAGAAAACGACGATTCTGGGATATTTATAGGGTGCGGTATGGTTCTTGACGTAGGTTTGAATTTCTTTCTTCAGCTCTTCCGTGGGCTGCGTTCCCTTGGTCAGAACGATGGAAGCCTTAACCACCTGTCCCCGAACCTCGTCGGGGGCGGCAGATACGCCGCATTCCAAAACGTAAGGCAATTCCATGATGACGCTTTCGATCTCGAAGGGTCCGATCCGATAGCCGGAGGATTTGATCACGTCGTCCACGCGTCCCACGTACCAGAAATAGCCGTCCTCGTCTCTCCACGCCGTGTCACCGGTATGGTACATCCCGTCGTGCCACGCCTCGCGGGTTTTTTCATCGTCGAGATAATATTCCCGGAACAGACCGCAGGGAACCGATCGGTCGGTATGAATGACGATTTCTCCGACCTCCCCGTTGGCAACGCTGTTGCCGTCGGCGTCCACGACGTCCAGATCGAATTGGGGCGACGCCTTCCCCATCGAGCCGATCTTCGGGGCAGTGCCCACCAAATTGGCGATGGCAAGGGTAGTTTCGGTCTGTCCGAAGCCTTCCATGATCTCCAGCCCGGTGGCTTCCTTAAATTTCTTGAACACTTCGGGGTTCAACGCTTCCCCTGCGGTGGTCATGTGATGGATGGAGGACAGATCGTATTTCGACAGATCCTCCCGAATCAGCATCCGCAGCATGGTGGGAGGTGCACAGAAGGTGGTGATGTTGTATTTTGCGAACATGGGCAGAATATCTTTTTCGTCAAAGCGGTCGAAATCGTAAACGAATACCGCCCCTTCGCAGAGCCATTGACCGTACAGCTTGCCCCAAAGGCTCTTGCCCCAGCCGGTATCGGAAATGGTTAAATGCAAGCCGTCCCGTTCGCAACAATGCCAATATTTTGCGGTGACGTAATGCCCCAGGGCGTAGGTGTGCTTATGCGCCGCCATTTTGGGGTTTCCGGTGGTGCCGGAGGTAAAGAACATCAACGCCGTTTCGTCTCCGGCGGAAGCGTCTTCGGGACGGAGGTATTTCCGGGAGAACAGCTTGAATTCTTCATCAAAATCGTGCCATCCGTCCTTTTTGCCGCCCACTAAAATTTTGTTGGTTACCTGGGGGCATTTTTCCGCAGCGGCGGCGGCAATGTCGGCAACGTCTCCGTCGGCGGTACAAACGATGGTAGAAACGCCTGCGGCGTTGTAGCGGTATTCAAAATCGTGTTCCTTCAGCTGATTGGTGGCAGGGATGGCAACGGCGCCCATTTTGTGCAGAGCCACCATGGCAAACCAGAATTGGTAATGCCGCTTCAAGACCAGCATAACCTTATCGCCCCGCTTGATGCCGAGGGAGGTAAAGTAGTTGGCGCATTGGTTGGAATACTGCTTGATATCCTTGAAGGTAAACCGACGCTCCGTCCGATTGACGTCCAGGTGAAGCATCGCCAATTTGTCGGGATAACGCGCGGCGATCTCGTCCACCACGTCAAAGCCGAAGTTGAAGGTATCGGTATTTTTGAAGGAAATATTCTGCAACGCACCGTTTTCGTCCTCGACGGTCTCCACGAATTTTTCACAGACCAGAGGCTCGGAGGATTTTGCGGTAACGATGCTGGCGCGCACCGTTTCTTCCTTGGTATCTTCCCCCGGAAGAACCACGGCGCAGAAGACGCAATCCTCTCCGTCCACGGCGATCATTCCGTGAGGGGTGGAAGAATTGTAATAGATGCTGTCCCCCTCGCCCAAGATCTCCGTATGATTTCCGATCTGAACCTTCAGCTTTCCGCTGACCACCAGATCGAATTCCTGTCCGGAGTGGGTGGCAAGGTGGATGGGCTTATTTTGCTGGGAGGGGTCGTACTCGTAGCGCACCCAATAGGGCTCGGCAATTTTCTTTCGGAACATGGGCGCAAGGTTCTGAATGGTGATTCCATCCTCCTTTGCCGTTTCCTGTCCCTGCCCCTTTCGGGTGACGGTATAGGACGAAAGGTTGGCGGATTTCCCCTCCAACAGGTCGGAAATTCCGATATTGAAAACCAGAGAACATTTGTGAATAAAAGAAAACGGAAAGTCTGCCTCTCCCTTTTCGTACCGAAGATATTCTTCGGTGGAAACTTCGGTCCGCTTCGCCATTTCTTCCACGGAAAGACCGGAAATTTCCCGCATCTCCCAAATCCGAGCCGCGACCTGAAGAAGTTTTTCGGTTTCTACTGTTGTTGCCACGTTTTTTACCTCCTGACGGAAAATTTAGGTGAGCGCGTTCTTTTTGTTGGGAGGGATCGGATCTGCGGCTCACCGGTAAAAAAACAAACCCGTCCCAAAGAAAGTCTTTGAGACGGGTGAATATACACTCGCGGTACCACTCAAATTGCGGAAAGTATTCCTTCCGCCACTCTTGGGATCCAACAATCCCTATGCGTTAACGCAGCAATCACGGGAAGCGCCTACTGACCGACGGCGTTCGGACTTCCGGCTCGGAGGTGATGGGTTACAAGGAGGCTTGCTTCCGACTCGCACCAACCGTCGGCTCTCTCAAAGCAAGGGACTCCAAACCGTCCTCGTCACAGCTTTTATGGGGGTATTATAACACATCGAAACCCGCTTGTCAAGGGGGAAAATGCAAAAAAACTGTGTCTTTTTCCATTTAAATCGGGTTTTTCGGCATTTATGCATTATAATTATTCATTTCGGCGGGATATTCAAGAATCGCCGACGGATCTTCCATCCAAAAAAATGGGGTTCGTCCAGGCGTATCTGCCTTGCTCGTCAATGACCACGGCGCGGATATAGCGGTAATTGTCTTTCAAATCCAATTCGGCGTGGGAAATAGTCTGACCTTCTTCCCCGCGGAAGACCTTCGTGGGATGCATATCGGCATGGAACCGAATTTTGCAGGCGGGGGAACATTTTACCACCGCTTTGCCGTCTTCCACGTAGAAATCGTAGATCTCCGGTCCGCAGGAAGAATAAAACTTCCCTTCCTTCAAGGCATTGAGAATGGCGTTGATATTGTTCTCCGCCCGAACCATGACCCAACCGTTACAATGCTGATACATCTTGTGTCCGTCGTCGGTGGCAACGCCGTAAATCAATTTTCCCTGTCCTAAAAGTTCATCCCAATAGGCGGCATCTTTGTCCATATCGTCTTCGATCACGCAACCGCTGTTCCAAACCTCCATGGCAAAATTGCCTTCTAATTTTTCAAAATAGCGGGCGGGAGTGGAAGACCATTCGGGGTGACAGTAGATCGTCAAATTATTTTTTGCGTGAATATCGTCTAAATACGTTTGATATTCCTCTTGGGTCTTCGCCGTACCCTTTTCCAGGGTTTCGTCCTGCTCGTAACCGTTTCCGTCTTCTCTGGAAGGTCCGATACAAACGGTGTGATAGGTGCGGAATCCCTTTTCCCGATCAAAGGTATTGTCAAATTCCATGCCGGGGATGATGGTAATCGACACGTCGGGGGCGTAATTCACGTAATTGTATTTCCGATGGTCGGTAACGGCAAGAAAATCGTACCCGTTCTGAACGTGAAGCCGAATGACCTCTTCGGGCGCACCCTTTCCGTCGGAACGGGTGGTGTGACAATGAAGCCCTCCCTTCAGCATCGGTTCGGTTCCCATGAAAGCTTGTTGACGTTTCATAATCATTTCTCCTTATTATATCCGTCCGTAAAGCCGGTTCCAGGTTCGGAATTTTTCCCGGTCAACGGTATTCAGCTGTTCTTTGGTGATGCGGTAAGACCAATTATCGTCGCTGGTGCCCGGCTTGTTGAGTCTGGTATCGCTTCCGTAGAGAAGCAGATCCTGCACCGGCAGGATCAAAAGCCCCGCGTGGGATTGGAACATGGTACGCAAAATGGCGTCGTAGCCCCTGTCCCAATCGTCGCCGTAATAACCGCAGTAGCGAAGAACCCGGCGGCGGGTGGCGTCGTCCAGCTCCCAGATATATCCCAAGAGGGTGTTGTTGTCGTGGGTGCCGGTATAGGCGATACAATGGTTATCGTAATTATGGGGCAGGTGGGGAGAATTTTCATCTCCCAAAAAGCCGAATTGAAAGACCCGCATCCCCGGAAATCCGCTGTCTTTGACCAATTTATGCACGGCGGGGGTAATGTCGCCCAGATCCTCCGCAATCAGAAGCTTGTCTCCGGCGGCTTCCTTTAACGCACGAATCAAAGCCATTCCGGGCCCCTTCATCCACTTTCCGTTTCGGGCGGTGGTCTCCCCTGACGGAATGGAATAGTAAGATTCCAGCCCGCGGAAATGGTCGATCCGCACGCCGTCGAACAACTCGCACATGAATCGAATCCGATCCTTCCACCAGCCGTAGCCGTCGGTCTTCATTTTTTTCCAATCGTACAGAGGATTTCCCCACAGCTGACCGTCTTCTGCAAAATAATCCGGGGGAACGCCGGCAACGCCGGTGGGTTTCTTTTGTTGATCCAGCAAAAACTGCTCCGGTGCCGCCCACACGTCGGAGGAATCCAGGGCGACGTAGATGGGAATATCCCCGATGACGGAAATCCCCTTTTGATTGGCGTAAGCCTTGATTTCGCTCCACTGACGGAAAAAGATATATTGGGTAAACCGCCAAAGCGCTACGGCTTCTTCGTCGGGGACGTCTTTCGTCCATTCCTTCCAGGGGCGGTCGCCGTTGGCGGCGCGCAGCCCCATAAAGCGACAAAAATCGGCGGTGCGGGGATGCGCACGGTAAAAGGCGTCCATCTCCGGGGGATTGCCGAACCGCTTCGCCGCGTTGTTCAGCAACGAAAGGCGCTCTTCCGACAATCGGGCAAATTCACAGGCGTACGGGGTGCGCTGGGTTGCACTTGCGATTTCTTCTGCGGTCAAAAGTCCTTCCCGTTCCAGGGTGGGCAGATCAATAAAATAGGGATTGACCGAAAAGGTGGAAAGGGAGCAATAGGGGGAATGATAGGCGTCGGGGAGACAAAAGGGTAAGGTCTGCCAATAAGAAAATCCGCAATCGGCAAGAAAATCGATCCATTCCCTTGCCGCCTGACCGAAGGACCCTTCGGAATATTCTCCCCACAACGAAGAGATATGTAGCAATACACCGCTTGCCCGCTTCATAAAACCACCTCGGAAAAATTCTATTTTTATTATAGCAGTTTCCGATTCCGATTGCAAGAGGATTTTCGGAAAAACCTGTGACAAATTCGGGAAATACTTGTATTTCACGGGACTTTGTGTTATAATGGAAAAAAACGGCGGCGAGGTTTTGTTATGAGAATTGAAGATTTCGATCAAAACATGAAAATTGAAACGAATATCACGGAAACGGACATCGTGTGGTTTGATGCAAAGAACGCTCCCTTTGCCCTGCACGGCGTTTTTTACGATGAAACGCAGGGACGCTACGTTCGGATGCCCCAGGAAATTGCCGACAAGGTCAACGGCGGCGTAAAGGGGATGAACGCCCACACGGCAGGAGGAAGACTCCGGTTCAAGACGAATTCCAAATTCATCGCCATCCACGCGGTTCAGAAAAATCACAGATTGATGAATCATATCACGTTGGTTGGACAATCGGGGTTCGATCTGTATCGGAAAAACGAGGCGGGATTTGAGATCTATTACGCCTCCTTCCGTCCGCCCATGGGGATGCAGGAGGGATATACCTCTCCCCTGCAAACCGACGGCGCTTTTGGAGAATACACCTTGAATTTCCCCCTCTACGATAACGTAAAAGAATTGTATATCGCGCTGAAAAAAGACGCCGTCATCGAGACGCCCGCCCCCTACGCCATCGAAAAGCCCGTGGTGTATTACGGCTCGTCCATCACCCAAGGGGGTTGCGCCTCCCGTCCGGGAAACAGTTATCAGGCGATGCTGTCCCGACGGTTGAACGTTGAGCATATCAACCTTGGATTTTCCGGCTCGGCAAAAGCCGAAGCGCCGATGGTAGAATATCTTGCCTCCCTTTGCAAAAACGCCTCGGCGTTCGTCTGCGATTACGACCACAACGCTCCCAACCCGGAATATTTGGAGCAGACCCACCTGCCTCTGTATCGGGCGGTGCGGGAAGCAAAGCCGGATCTGCCGATTCTGTTAATTTCCGCCCCCGACGTTTCCCTGAAGCCTGCGGCGTGGCTTCCCCGTTTGGAAATTGTCCGCAAGACCTATCTGATTGCAAAATCCGAAGGAGACGAAAAGATTTGGTTTTTGCCCGGCAATAAGCTCTTTGAGGGCATCGGCTGGGACAGCTGCACCGTGGACGGATGCCACCCCAACGACCTGGGATTCTTCCGCATGGCAAACGCCATCGAGCCTTATTTGAGAGAAATGCTGAATTTAAAATAAACGTAAAAATCCCCGAACCATGTGGTTCGGGGATTCTCATCAATTTACAATTCGCAAACGTCTTTTGCAGGGCGTTTGAACCATTTTCCGTTGGTGAAATCGGGCATGGCTTGGGGAGCGCCTCCCTGCTGGATGGAAATTTCCGACAAAACGGCGACCGACTGCCACGTGGCGGCGTCGTACACGTCAACGGGCATCTCCTGCTTTTGCTGAAGAGCGTCGAAGAACGCTTTGTACGAGAACCAATCCATTCCCCCGTGTCCCAACTGCTTTTCCTCCGGAGTAATGTTTTTCCACAAAGACGGAAGATATTCTTCTTCAAACCTCTTGGCGTTATCCATGGCGGTCTGATAATATTCCACCGGCTTCCAGAATTCCTTATCCCCATCCAAAAAGACCGAATTCGTGTCCTGATAATACGCGCCCTTCGTACCGCGGACGGTAAACATCCGACTATAGGAATGGGGCAGGGTGGTATCGAGGGTCAGATGAATGGTTTCCCCGTTGGAGCAGGTCAAGATCGTGGTTACGATATCCCCTTGCTTGAATTTTGTATTTTTCATTTCCTCCGTAGCGTCTTCCCGGGTTTGGATATATTCTTCCAGACCGCAGGCTTTAGAGGCAAAGGAAGAAACGGTCAAAATGCGGTTGCCCCGATTGATATTCAGCAACTTGGCGATGGGACCCAATTCGTGGGTGGGATAGTTTTCGCAGCACCGATCCCGATAATTGTCAAAGCGGTAATGACGGTTGACGTGACCGTAGGCAATTTCGTTGCGCAAATCGTGTCCGTACGCGCCCGAACAATGGACGACGGTTCCCAACAGATTTTTGCGAACCATGGACGTTGCCAACAGTTCTTCCTTCCCCCAGCAGCAGTTTTCCACGAACATATAGGGCGTTCCTGTGGCTTCCTGGGTGCGAACCAATTCAAAGCAGTTTTCCAGCGTATATTCGCATCCCACCTCGCTTGCCACGGCAATTCCCTTTTTCATGGCGTACAGGGCGATCTCCGTATGGGTGCTCCAATCGCTGAAGATGAAAACCGCATCGACCCCCCGAACGTTCAAGGCTTCCTTATAATCGGTAAAGCCCTTCGCGTCGGTCATGCCGAATTGCTTCACGTGATCCAACGCCCGGGTAATCCGATCCTCGTAAAGATCACAAAGAGACACGATCCGAATATCCTCGGACTTCAACAGAACGTATTTCAGCAGCCCGAATCCGCGGCCGCCGAGTCCAATGACGCACGCATTGATCATAAAATGCTCCTTCCCCCATTGACAAATGGGAAATCCTATGTTATAATCATTATACATCAATTAAAAAAACAAATCTATACAAAAACAGACACAAAATTTATGTTTTTAGACACAGAGGTTCGTCATGCCCTTAACATTAAAGGAAGTGCAACGGTCGTTTTCCATTCAGGGATTTTATACCGCCTTTGAAGCCAACTGGAAGGACGATTACGTATTCCACGGAGAGAGCCACGATTTTTGGGAGATCGTTTTCTTCGAGCAGGGAAACGTGGAATGCGTGGAGGATGAAAAAATTTATCTGGTCAAGGACAACTGTATGCTGCTCCACGCCCCCATGGAATTCCACCGCATCCGTTCTGTCCAAGGGACGTCGCCGCGGGGATTTATCTTGAGCTTTCAGGCGGAAGGACGGCTTCCGGAGGCGTTGAAGCAGGGAATTTTCCTGTTGACGGAGGAAGAAAAGGAAGAATACCGCGCCATCTGTAAAAGCATCAAAAGCGTGGTTTTGGGAAAGACCGAGCCCTATCTGTCCCAGCTGGCGGCAGACCGCCTGTCCTCTTTTTTGATTCGTTTAAGTGAAAAGCAAGGGGTTGAAGAGATCGTCAAATCCGACCGATCGGAATCTTACCACAAAATCGTATCCGACATGACCAAATGGGTGGACGGGAATCGGACCCTTTCCGATTTTGCCACGCGGCAAAGCGTCAGCGTCAGTTATATGAAGCTTTTGTTTTTGGAATACGCCGGCATGAGCCCGAAGGCGTATTACAATCAACTGCGCGTCCAGAGGGCGGTCGCTCTGTTGAATCAGAAGCTTTCCATCGCGGAAATTGCGGAAAAGATGAATTTTTCCTCTCAAAACTATTTTACGGTCTTTTTCCGCAAGCACACGGGCGCCTCCCCCTCCGAATTCCGCAGAAAAATTATCCGCCCCACGGAGTACAAGCTTGCCAAAACGACGAGTATTACGAAAAAATATCGCTTTACCCCTTCGAAAAGAATTGACAAAACCCGACAAAAATGATATAATAGCGTCATAGAAAAAAGAGGAGTTCTTTCATCATGATCTACGCAATTATTTTATTTGCGGTGACCTACGTTTTAATGTTGGTCTTCAGCAAATACCGCCCCTACATCGCCCTGACCTCGGCGTTGGTTTTCATCCTGTCGGGGATGCTTCCCTTGGGGGACGTGTTCGGCGCCATCGACTTTAACGTACTGTTGATGATCGCAGGCACGATGGGGCTGGTACAGCTTTTCATCGACAGTAAAATGCCGGAGCTTTTGGCAGATCTGATTATGGAAAAGGTGCCGAACATCCAAATGGCGGCGGTCTGCCTTGCCCTGTTTGCAGGGGTCATTTCCGCCTTCGTGGATAACGTGGCAACGGTTCTGATGATCGCCCCGGTGGCGCTGGAGGTTTGCAAAAAGCTGAAGACGAACCCGATCCCCGTCATTATCGGCATCGCCGTTTCCTCCAACCTGCAGGGGGCGGCAACCCTGGTGGGCGACACCACCGCCATCATGCTCGGCTCTTATGCGGATATGAGTTTTATGGACTTTTTCGTATATCAGGGAAAGCCGGGGATCTTCTTTGCCGTGGAATTGGGCGCCGTTCTTTCCGCGTTGATTTTGGCATGGCTGTTCCGCAAGGAAAAATCCCTCATTCCCAAAACCGGACAACGGACGAAGGTTACGGATCTCGTCCCCACGTATCTTTTGTGCGGCGTGGTTCTTCTGTTGATCGTGGCATCCTTCATCCCCAACAAGCCTGCCGTCACCAACGGCTTGATCTGCGTTGGGATGATGCTGATCGGCTTGGTTTACAGTTGGATCAAAAATAAGAGCTTTAAAGCCTTTACCGAGCCCTTGAAGGCAATCGACTTTGAAACCATCGGTTTGTTGCTGGGATTGTTTTTGATGATCGGCGGGATCTCCCACATGGGCGTCATTCAGGCGGCGGCAGATCTGCTGGCGAAATTAGGGGGCGGAGACGTCTTTTTGCTCTACACGGTTATCGTTTGGGCGTCGGTGGTTATCTCCGCGTTTATCGATAATATTCCCTACGTGGCAACCATGCTTCCCGTGGTAACCGCTTTGGCGGCAGGGCTGAACATTGACCCGACGGTGCTTTACTTCGGGCTTTTGTCCGGGGCAACCCTGGGCGGGAACTGCACCCCCATCGGGGCGTCGGCAAACATCACCGGCATCGGTATTTTACGGAAAGAAGGCTACGACGTCAAAAACGGCGATTTCTTCCGCATCGGAATTCCTTTCACCCTGGCGGCGATCGTCCCGGCGTATATTTACATCTGGCTTCTGTTCGGGCCGAAATAAAAAAAACGAAAATCGAGGTGCTTGACTTAAAATCAAGCACCTCTTTTTTATTCTTCCGCCGATTTGATTTTCTTCATCCATTTTCCGCTTTTCAGTCGGAAAATACACCAAATACATTTGATGATCTGATCGATCTTCAACAGCGTGTAGATCCAAAAGGAGGGCAGATGGAACACCAACCCTGCCAGCGCCCCCAGGGGAATGGACGCCACCCACAAGAAGAGGATATCGCCCATCATCAGAAATTTGGTGTCGCCCCCGGCGCGCAGAACCCCCTTGGTCAGCATATTGCCCACCGTTTGGAAGACCATAATCAGAGAAATGGCGTACATCATTTCGTGGGCAATCAACTTTGCTTCGTCCGAAACGTCGTAGAAATTGATGATGGGATTTTTGACCAGCAAAATCAAAAGCCCCGCAAGAAGCCCCAACACCGTACCGACCATCAAAAAGGTAAAGCCCTGACGGTACGCCTTTTTGTAATTCCCCTCGCCCATGGTATGCCCGGTAATGATTCCGCTGGCGTTGGAAACTCCCTGGGTCAAGACCGAGCTCAACTGCTGCACCACCATCGTCACGGAATTGGCGGCAACGAAGGCTTCGCCGATATGCCCCATGACCATGGCGACCGCGTTGTTCCCCAGGGCTAACAGTCCGTCGGAAATCAGCACGGGGATGCTGACCCGAACGTATTCCCCCAGCATATCCCGGCATTTCATAAATATATTTTTGATCCGATACCGCACCCGCTTGTCGATGAAAAAGAAATAACCGCAGATAAAGCACAGCTCAAACACCCGAGCGATCAGCGTACCCAACGCCGCCCCCTCGATCTCCATCCGAGGCGCGCCCAATTTTCCGAAAATAAAAACCCAATTAAAAAAGACGTTGACGAAAAACGCGATAATCGAGCAGATCAAGGGAATTCTGACCAATCCCACACTCCGCAGAACGATGGTACAAACCAGGGAAAGTCCGGTGCAGAAATAGGTGGGGATCATCCATTTCAGATACCGAATTCCGAAGGAAATGATCTCAGGCTCGTCGGTATAGATCCGCATGATCCAACCGGGGGCAAGGATCGTTGAGACGGTAAAAACGAGGCTGAACGCCAAGGCAAAGCGGAGCATGATGGTAATGGACTTTTTGAGGGAGGACATCTCCCCCATCCCCCAAAATCGGGAGGTCAGCACCGACGCTCCCATGCCGATGCCCATGCAGAAAATCATAAACAAGTTGATAAACTGCCCCGCCAACGAAGAGGCGGACAGCTGGGCGTCCCCCATGGAGCTGAGCATGACCGTGTCCATCAGGTTGATGCCCACGGTAATCATGGACTGCAACGAGATGGGGACGGCGATTTTTATCATTTTTCCGTACAATTCTCTGTCTCCCAGGCAATCCCGAAGACGCAATTTTTCCGTCAAAGCAAAGTTCCTTTCCGTTCCCGCAAAAAAGAAGAGCCTCTCGGCGAAGCTCTTCTTTTGAGGGGTTTATCCATATGAATTACAGCTTGGAATATCCGTAGCTGTTTACCAAGGCGTCGATCTTCTGACCTGCCTTGCAGATGGGACAATCGTGGGTGGGGTAGCTTTCGTATCCCTCCAGATCGTCGCCGTCAAAGACCGAACGGACGGCGTAACCGTCACACTCGGACAGGGTAGCGAAAATGGCGGAAACCCCTGCCACTCTGCCGCCGTAATACTTCACCGCTTCGATGGCGGCTCTTGCGGAATACCCGGTGGTGACCGACGCGCAGAAGATCAGCACGTTTTTGCCCTTAATCATGGGAGCGATGTTTTCCCGGAACAACAGCTGGCTTCCGGTGGTAAATTCGGGAGAAACCACGTAGATGGTCTGATGGGCGTTAAGGTTGGTAAAATCTTCCTTGGTCAATTCGTTGGCAAGACAAGCGCCGATGACCTCCGTTCCGTCCAGGCATAGGATAGTATCCACGATGGTGCTGTGGTTGTAGAAGGAGACGATCTCCTTTGCCACGGCTTGCGACTCGGACAGACGGGTTTTTTGGGTGGTAACGTCAATGTAGTAGTTGATATGACTGTGATTCGTTGCAAAATGTCCCTTGGAGACCCGAAGGAAAAGATTGCGGTTTTTGGTACGAATTTTGAAGGAATTTTGAGTTGGCATTTGCGTTTACCCCTTTTTTTTCATTATATCATAAAATTATGGCTCTGTCAAGAGAGTTTAAAACAATTTTAAAAGAAGAGACCCGTCGGGCGGATCTCTTCTTTTCCTGTTTGCTCTTTTTGTTATTTGGTCTATCAACCTCGGATCATAAGCTTATAAAATACGCTGTATTTCGATTGGAAATCCGCAAGGGTGGTGCGGGAGGTGGAGCCGGGATCGTGAATGGTAAAATTCCCGGCGGTCAGAGAACCTCCGTTGAACCCGGTAATTACCGCCCAATGCTGGGCGCCGGAAGGCGTAAAGCCGCCGATCATCACCGGTCTGCCCGCTTGCAGCTCCCGATAAACCACCGAAAGATAGTCGCTTTTCGTATATGCCGAATAATAGGACGGCCAATACAAATTGCCGGAGGAAGAATAACTCAATTCCTTTACCAGCGTTGCGGGAGTTACGGTATATCCCCGAACGGTGGTTTCCACCATCGCCATGGCGGTCGTGGTGCATCCGGCAGTCCCGATGGTGTACCAACTGCTCCCCAAACGGATATTTGCCCAGCGGGAATCGGTTTGGGAATAGCGGGGAACGGACAATTTAACCGCGGCATATCCGGAAGAAGGATAGATCAGAAATTCCTCCGAAACGTAGCCGATCTTCGTTCCGCCGTACAGAACCTTCGCCCATCCGCCGGAAGAGGACAGAACCGTTACCGACGCGCCGTCGGAAAATTTCGACGCGATCCGATAGGAGGTAGAAGGTCCGGTGCGGATATTCAACCGATATCCGTCCGCCGAAACGGTGGCGGTTTTGGTGGACAAGGTTTGGATGTAATCGTCGTTACAATAACCGTAACGCCCGGAGGCGTATTCCACCTTCCACCAATCGCCGGATTTGGAAACGAGGGCAACGGTCGTACCCTTATCCAATCCGGTCAGGATCGTTCCCGATAACGAAGGGGAAGAACGGACGTTCAATCGGGTTTGGGCGGTGGTGACGATTCCCGCTTTTGCGGTTTGTGACGCCTGCGCCCGCTGAATCAATCCGGGAGAAATGAAGACCAGAGCCAGAGCAAACAGACAGGAAATCAATAGTTTTCTCATATTGGTCTCTCCTTTCTCAAACATTTTACCATAGATCCCCCTCCCCTTCAAGGGAAAAATATTTCCAATCTGTGAACCTTTTGTAAACCAAAACGGTTTATTTTGGCAATCCTTCCGGGATCCCCCTTGACAGGAAGAAAAAAACATGGTATCCTATCCTTGGAAGGATGGGATAGAAATGATATGGGGTTGGTTTCTCGGGATGAACCTGTTGACCTTTGCATTGTTTGGAATAGACAAACAACGGGCAAAACAAAAAAAATATCGGATTGCGGAAAAAATCCTCTTTGCCCTGTCCTTGCTGGGGGGAAGTGTCGGTGCCTTATTAGGGATGCAAATCTTTCGGCACAAAACGAAACGGCTCTCTTTTTTGATCGGAATCCCCCTTTGCTTTTTGTTTAACGCCATCCTTCTTTCTCTTTTATTAAAATAAATATTGACAAAACCATTGTGATGTGTTATAATGCCATGGTTGATTATTTTATAAATATCATAAAGGAATACGACCTATGCAGATAACGCACCGCCATTCCCACCACGTGACGCACCACATCCACGACGCACTCCAGGTTCTTGCGTCCTTCACCAAGAAAAACGCCGTGATATGTATTGCCTTTTTTGCCGCGCTGATCACCTCGATCATTGTACCCATCGACAGGACTTATCTAGGATATTTCGATTTCAAAACCCTGACCTGTCTGTTTTGCGTGCTTGCGGTGGTATGCGCCCTGAAAAACATCCGCTTTTTTTATATTCTTGCCCGCAAAATTGTGCAACTGTTCAAGAACGCCCGGTTAAGCATTTTGGCGCTCGTTTATATTACTTTTATCGGATCGATGTTGATCGCCAACGATATGGCGCTTCTCACTTTTTTGCCCCTGGGATATTTGGTTCTTTCCACCACGGGCAAGGAAAAATACATGGCGTTCACCTTTATTATGCAAAACATCGCCGCAAACCTGGGCGGAATGTTGACCCCTTTCGGGAATCCGCAAAACCTTTACCTCTATACGAAATACCAAATTCCCACCCTCGAGTTTATGACCATCATGGCACCGCCGTTTTTGTTCTCGGTGCTTCTCATCACTCTATGTTGTATCATTTTTGTCAAGGCGGAACCTCTGAAACTTGCAGACGAAAAAGTTTCCCTTGACCCGAAAAAGACGGTACTTTATCTTTTGCTTTTTGCCCTTTCCATCGCCATCGTCTTTCGTGGAATCCCCTACGGAATCGGATTGATCGTTATTCCCGCCGTCCTGTTTCTTGTTGACCGAAACGCCTTAAAATCCGTCGATTACCCCCTGCTTCTTACATTTGTATTCTTCTTTATCTTTGCGGGCAATATGGCTCGGATCGACATGGTGCGGGATCTCTTTTCCACCCTTCTTGAAAAAAGCACGCTGATCTTCGGTGCCCTTTCCTGTCAGATCATCAGTAACGTTCCGTCGGCGATTCTGCTTTCGCAGTTTACGGAAAATTACGCCGATCTGCTCGTTTCCGTCAACATCGGGGGCGTCGGAACGCTGATTTCGTCTTTGGCAAGCCTGATCACCTTCCGGGAATACGTCAAACACAATCCGGGCAAAACCGGCTACTACGTCAAAACATTTTCCTTGTTTAACTTTGGATTTTTGATTTTGTTATTGGGCTTGATGTTGCTGTTAAAATTTTTGTAATATTACAAACATAAGAAATGCGTTGTGCCTTTGCACAACGCATTTCTTATTATCAATCACAACAAGGATCTTGTTTTTCTTCCGGTTCGGGGTCAACGGCGGCGTCCGTTTGATCGCCCAATCCGGAGGTTTCGCTGAAAATTACGTTTTTCTTTACCGTATCCACCACGTCGGAGGGAATAATCAGCTTTGCGGCGCGTCCGTTGGCTACGTTGGTCAACGCCTCGTATTTCTTCAATTCCAAAACGGTGGCGTCAATCCCTGCCTCCATCAAGGCGCGAAGTCCGTCGGCTTCCGCTTTTTTCGCAAGATAAATGGCTTGGGCTTCCCCTTCGGCGCGGGCGATACGGGCGTCCCGTTCCCCTTCTGCCGCAAGGATCATCGCCTGCTTATCCCCTTCCGCACGGGTGATGGACGCTTCCTTATGTCCTTCTGCCTGGAGCAGGGTTTCACGGCGGTCACGCTCTGCCTTCATTTGCTTTTCCATGGCAGCCTGGATGGCGGCGGGGGGAATGATATTTTTCAACTCCACACGGGTGATCTTGATCCCCCATTGGTCGGTGGCTTCGTCCAAAATCCCCGTCAATTTCCCGTTGATGGTGTCCCGAGAGGTCAGGGTGCTGTCCAGATCCATCTCCCCGATAATGTTACGCAGGGTGGTAGCAGTCAGATTGGACAGGGCGTTGACCGGATTGACGACGCCGTAGGTGTACATTTTTGCATCGAAAATACGGTAAAAAACCACCGTATCAATCTGCATGGTGACGTTATCCTTGGTAATAACCGGTTGGGGCGGGGAATCCAGAACCTGTTCTTTCAGGGTGACTTTTTTGGAAATGCGTTCCAAAAAAGGAATCTTTAAATGCAACCCGGCAGACCAGGTGGCGCGGTATTTCCCCAAGAATTCAATCACGTATTCGTGGGCTTGGGGAACGATCCGCAGACAACTGAATACCAGCACCGCAACTGCGGCAACGATGAGAAAAATGATAAATCCGTCCATAACAGACCCTCCTAAAAATTATTTGATCGATTCGGCGTGGCGCTTGATGGCTTCAAAGGTCTCGTCGCTGACGTCGTGCTCCATTTTGCAGGCGTCGGTGGCGGCGGTCTGCTCGTTCACCCCAAGGGAGACCAGGAACGCGGTGAGAACCTTATGACGCTCCAGAGTTTTTTCGGAAATTTCGCGTCCAACGTCGGTCAAAACCAAGGAGCCGTCCTCCAGCACGTTGAGATACCCGCCCTGCTTCAGAAGTCCCACCGCCCGGCTGACGCTGGGCTTACTGAACCCCATGGATTCCACCACGTCGATGGAACGAACCCGGCTCTGCTTCCGGGAAAGCTGCAGGATGGTTTCCAAATACATTTCGCCCGATTCCTGAAGTCGCATAACTACACCTCGAAAATAGTTCTTTCTTCTATTATAATACAAAATGAAAAAAAAATCAAGTCCCTTTTGTAAACTCCGGCAAATTTACCGCAAAATCAACTGAGACGGAGTACATCCGTAGATCTTTTTGACCACTCGGCTAAAATATTTTACATCGGAAAAGCCCGAAGCGAGGGCAGTCTGTTCCACAGAAACCGTGCCCCCAGAAAGCAATTTACGAGCGTAATCAAGGCGGAGATTTGTCAGATATTCAATAGGAGGAATCCCGAACTGACAACGGAATATCCGACGAAAATATCCCTCACTGATTCCCGCGGCGGCACATACGGCTGAAATATTCACCTGAGGGTCCCGATATCCCTCTTGTAAAAACCGAAGTGCCGTCTGCGCGGCAGGGGGAAATCTTCCGTCAGCCACGCTTCCCTGGCGAAAAATCTCGGAAAGCAACTCCATCAGATGCGCCTTGGAACGCAGTTGATATCCCGGAGCAGTCACATCCCAATCGGCAACGCAGGCGGACAAGAGCGCTCGAAATACCGCGGGATTCCGAGGGGTAAAAACCTCTGGCGCAGAATATTCTTCCTCCGCAACAAAATGAAAATAAACAATCTCCGTCTCCTCATAATCTGCAACATAAGCCAGATTCCGAGGAAGAAATAAAAGATCGTCCTCCTTTATTTCATACACCGTATTCCCCACCGTAATCGTCCCGCGCCCCTTTCGGCGAAAGGTCAGTGCGTCCAACGGCCGAGCCTTGACCGCATGGTGTCCCGCAGGCCATCGCATTTCTCCGACAAAGATCAGATTAAAAGAAATATCATCATTCTGAAAAAACATACTATCACCCCGGTTCAGTATATCACAGGTCTCCCAATTTGTCAAGTGCGAAAAATCCACCATCTTATCCGTTTTGTTAGTTTTCATTCCCGTCGAAACATTGTATAATAAAAGAAAAAAGCCGAAAGAGGAACCTTTTTATGAAATTAATTGAAGCATCCCGTACGGAACTCCGGGAAGAAGCATTTTTCTTCGGTACCGACGTTTCCGCCACAGCCCACCCGTTTCTCTGCAGTACCATTGCGGAATACTTTTGGACCGGATTCTGTCTTCACAGAAGTACGATTACCCTGTCCCCCGGGAAGGATCTGTGCTTCCGCATCGGAGCTGCGCCTCAGCCCACGCTGGAAGCAGAAGACGAATACGCCGTTCTCATTACGCCCGAAGGGGTGTGCATCTCGGCAAAAAACCAAGCCGGGCTGTTCCACGGATATCTGACGATGCTTGACCGGATTGAAACAAAAGACGTAGCAAAAGGAATTTTTTCCCTGAATTGTGCCGAAATTCACAATGCCCCGAAGGCAGCCTACCGAATGATCCACCTCTGCGTATTCCCCGAAACGACTTTGGAGTCCTTGCAGAAATACATCCGATTCTGCGGTGCTCTGCGATTTACCCATATTACGGTAGAATTCTGGGGAATGTACAAGTACGAATGCACCGATTTCCTGCATTGGAAAGATCGGGCATATACGAAAGAACAAATCCTGCCTCTGTTTGAAGAAGCCCGGCAGATGGGAATGGAGATCATTCCCATGTTCAATCATCTGGGACACGCCTCCCAATGCCGCATCATCAGCGGAAAACACGTAACGCTCGATCAACATCCCGAATGCGCCCCCTTCTTTGAAAGGGACGGCTGGGCCTGGGATATTACAAACCCCGAAACGTTGAAATTGCTCCGTCAGGTACGGAAGGAACAGATCGAACTTTGCGGAAACTGCAAATTCTTCAATCTGGGGTGTGACGAAGTCCACGGCTATACCACTTCTTCGGAGAAGATTGCTGCTTTGGTAGAGTATGTTAACGGAATCGCAGAAGAACTGCTCCGAGAGGGAATCAAGCCGATCATCTGGGGGGATATGCTTTTCAAAAGAGGGGCGTTCCCCGCAGACAACGGTCATTACTCCCTGAGTTTGATCTCCGACGAATTGTCCGAACAGATTCTGTCCGGATTGGATAAAAGAATCATTATTGCCGATTGGCAGTACGACCTTACGAAAGGTTCTATGCTCACAGCTCTGGAGTTGAAAAAAAGAGGATTTGAAGTTCTGACCTGCCCGTGGTTCAATCCGAAAAATATTCAGACCGATATTCGCACTGCCGTGGAACATGGACTTTTAGGTTCAATCTGTACCACATGGCACACCATAAACCAAGGTCTTCCCTTTCTTTTGTTGGGAGCAAAAGAACTTTGGGAAGGGGCGACGGACATCTCCTCATCACTCATTCGAGCGGAAGCGGCAACCCTTCTTCGAAAAGTAGCACCGCAACCAAAAACCTATGAAGACTGTGGCTGGTCCATGCGGCAAGTCATTCCGATGCTTCCCTAAATTTATTCCCCGAAGGTTCCCCGGAAGGACAGCGGAGACGCATCGGTTTCTGCAATCCCCAGAAAAAAATACCGTCTCTGTTTTGAAATGTTCAAATCCAAAATTTAACTTAAAAAGCACAAAGGACCATCCGAAATGGATGGTCCTTTGTGCTGCAACAGATCTAAAATCAATATTTCTTGCGGGGTTCGTAGGTGGTGTGGAGCAGGTGGTGAGCCTTATGACCGCCGGCTTCGCCCAGGTAGTTGGCGTACAACTCCTTGACGATGGGAGACTCGTGGGATTTCCGAAGGGAGCAAGCAGCGTCCTGATTGTACAGACCTGCAGCGCGCAGACCGCGGATATCCACGTTTGCGCGGGTATAAGCATCGTGGATGGGCTGTCCGCCGCCGTTGACACAACCGCCGGGACAAGCCATGATCTCGATGAAGTGATAGTTCGCTTCTCCGGACTTGATCTTATCCAGCAATCTGCCTGCGTTGGCAGTACCGCTGACCACGGCAACCTTTACTTCCATACCGGCAACGTTGTAGGTGGCTTCTTTGACGCCTTCCATACCGCGAACGTCGGTGAAATCAACGGAAGCCAATTCCTTGCCTTCCAATTTTTCCACGACGGTACGAAGCGCCGCTTCCATAACACCGCCGGAAGCACCGAAGATGTGACCTGCGCCGGTAGCGATACCGAACAGAGGATCAAATTCTTCGTCGGGGAGTTTTTCCCAGATGATACCGACCTTGCGGATCATCTTCGCCAATTCACGGGTAGTGAGAGCAGCGTCGATGTCGTTGAGACCGTCCACCTTGTAGCCTTCTCTGGTGCGTTCAAACTTCTTGGCGGTACAGGGCATAATGCTGACCACGAAGACGTCCTTCGGATCCCAGCCCATCTTTTCTGCATAGTAGGACTTCATCAAAGCGCCGTACATCCCCTGGGGAGATTTACAGGAAGAAAGATTGGGAATAAATTCGGGATAGTAATGCTCGCAGTACTTGACCCAACCGGGAGAGCAGGAGGTGATCAGAGGCAGAGCGCCGCCCTTCTGAACGCGGTTGATGAATTCGGTACCTTCTTCGATAATGGTAACGTCGGCGGCAACGTCAACGTCCACCACGGAATCGAATCCGAGACGGCGGAGAGAAGCAACCAGCTTTCCTTCGGCGTTGGTTCCGATGGGTTCGCCGAATTCTTCGGCGATCTGAACGCGGACGGAGGGAGCAGGAGCAACGACCACGTGCTTGGTGGGATCGGCGATTGCCTTAAAGACAGCCGCGGTATCGTCCTTTTCGGTCAAAGCGGCGGTGGGGCAAACGACGGTACACTGACCGCATCCGATACAAGCAACGTCCTTCAGATCCAGATCGAAGGCGCAGCCGATGTGGGTGTTAAAGCCACGCTCGTTTGCACCGATAACGCCGACGCCTTGATTCTGACGGCAGACGGCGGAACAACGGCGGCAAAGGATGCACTTTCCATTATCGCGGATCAGGTAGGGGTTGGTATCTTCCAATTCGGAAGGAGTTTTAACCCCTTGGAAGCGATCGCAATCCACGCCGTATTCCAATGCAAGTCTCTGCAGCTCGCAGTTTTGGCTGCGGGGGCAGGAAAGGCACTTCATATCGTGATTGGAAAGGATCAGCTCCAGGGTGGTTTTCCGAGATTCGATGACCTTGGGAGTATCGGTAAATACTTCCATGCCTTCGGTTACGGGATAAACGCAGGCGGCAGCCAGGGCGCGGGCGCCTTTGACTTCGCAGATGCAGATACGGCAAGCGCCGATTGCATTGATATCTTTCAAAAAGCACAGGGTCGGAATACGGACACCGGCTTTGTTGGCGGCATCGAGAATGGTCGTTCCGGCAGGAACGGTTACGGGGATGCCGTTAATTTTCAGATTTACGTCAGCCATTTCCACAATCCTCCTTATTTCTTAATGATGGCGTTGAACTTACAGGTTCCGATACAAGCGCCGCACTTCACGCACTTATCGGTATCGATGGCAACGGCGGGCTTCTTCTTGCCGGGAGCCGTGTAATCGGTAACGTAAATGGCAGAGGCGGGGCAGGCGCGCATACACATACCGCAGCCGAAGCACTTGTCGGAAACGACGCTGTATTTCAGCAGGTTCTTACAAACGCCGGCGGGACAGGTCTTGTCAACGATGTGGGCGACGTATTCATCACGGAAATACTGCAGGGTGGAAAGAACGGGGTTAGGCGCCGTCTGACCGAGACCGCACAGAGAGTTTTCCTTAATATAATGGCACAGCTCTTCCATCTTGTCCAGATCTTCCAGCGTTGCCTTGCCGTCGGTGATCTTGGTCAGCATTTCCAGAAGACGGCGGGTACCGATCCGGCAGGGAGTACATTTACCGCAGGATTCATCCACGGTGAATTCCAGGAAGAATTTGGCGATGTCAACCATACAGTTGTCTTCGTCCATAACGATCAATCCGCCGGAGCCCATCATGGAGCCGATGGCAATCAAGTTATCGTAATCGATGGGAACGTCCAGATGCTCTACGGGGATACAACCGCCGGAAGGACCGCCGGTCTGAGCCGCCTTGAACTTCTTGCCGTTGGGGATACCGCCGCCGATTTCCTCGATGATGGTCCGCAGGGGAGTACCCATGGGAACCTCAACCAGACCGGTGTTGGTGATCTTTCCGCCCAGAGCGAAGACCTTGGTGCCCTTGCTCTTTTCCGTACCGATGGAACGGAACCAATCCACACCCTTCAGAATGATCTGAGGAATGTTGGCGTAGGTTTCCACGTTGTTCAGCACGGTGGGTTGAGCGAACAGACCCTTGACTGCGGGGAAGGGAGGACGGGGACGGGGCTCACCGCGCTTACCTTCAATGGAGGTCATCAGAGCGGTTTCCTCACCGCAGACGAAGGCACCTGCGCCCAGACGGATGTCCAGATCAAAGTTAAAGCCGGTACCAAAGATATCCTTACCCAACAGACCGTATTCGCGAGCCTGCTGAATAGCGATAGAAAGACGCTTAACGGCGATGGGGTATTCGGCACGGATGTACACATAACCCTGATCGGCCCCAATGGCATAAGCAGCGATAGCCATAGCCTCGATGACGGCATGGGGGTCACCTTCCAGAACGGAACGGTCCATAAATGCACCGGGGTCACCTTCGTCGGCGTTACAGCAAACGAACTTCTTATCGGAAACGGAAGCACGGGCGAACTTCCACTTCATACCGGTGGGGAAGCCTGCGCCGCCGCGGCCGCGAAGACCGGAGTCCAGCATGGTCTGAATAACATCCTCGGGGGTCATTTCGGTCAGGACCTTACCCAGAGCCTTGTAACCGTCCATGGCGATGTATTCGTCGATGATTTCGGGATCGATAACGCCGCAGTTACGAAGAGCGACACGCATCTGCTTCTTGTAGAAAGCGGTATCGTTCAGAGAATAGGTCTCTTCTTCCGCAGCGGGAGCTTCTTCAGCCTTATCCTTGTAAACCAAACGGTCTACGGGACGACCCTTCAGCAGGTGTTCTTCTACAATTTCAGCCAGGTCTTCTTCCTTGACCATGCTGTAGAAGGTGCCGTCGGGATAAACGATCATGATGGGACCGAGAGCACAAAGACCGAAGCAACCGGTCTGAACGACCTTAACTTCGTTTTCCAGGCCCTTAGCCTTAATTTCTTCTTCCAGTCTCGTATGCAGACGGGCACTGCCGGAGGATGTACAACCGGTACCGCCGCAAATCAAAACATGAGAGCGAATCATAGTGTTCTTTCCTCCTTATTACAGTTTAATGGTGTAATCGGTAACAACCTTACCACCCTTGATGTGTTCTTCCAGGACCTTCTTGGCCTTTTCGGAATCCATCTTGACGTAGGTTACTTTTTCCTTCCCGGTCTGGTACACTTCGACGATGGGTTCATACTGGCAAAGGCCGATGCAACCGGTCTGGGTGACGGTGACGGTTTCGGAAAGACCCATATTCGAGACTTCCTCCACAATGGTGTTCAGGACGGGACGGGCACCGGCAGCAATACCGCAGGTGGCCATACCGACGACAATACGGGTGGTGTTGTCGGAAGTTTCACGAACAGCAACCTTCCCTCTCATCCGTTCTCTGATGGCTTCAAGTTCCGCGAGAGTTTTCATGAATTTACGCCTCCATTTTTATATGATTCATTTTTTTAATGCTTGGTATTGCTCCTCCAGAGAACCGCGGATCCATTCCAGGATCTCAAATTCGCCGAGGGAGATCTCCTCCCCGAGGACTTCCCGCAGCTCTTTTGTATCGAGACGGGCTTCTCCCGAGGGGGTGGTGTGGAGAAAGAGGTAATCTATCTCCGGATGCCCCTGAATCAGCACGATCAGCGAATCGACCACATCCCCCAAGGGGGTGAAATCAATGCTGTTCGTATCGAAGGTGGCTTTCACCGTTGTACCGCAACGGTCGGGATCGGCTTCCCGGGAGACCGAATGAATGGTCAGGCTCCCGTTGGCCTGCTCGCTTGCCAGCTTCAGCAGGGGGATTCCCATGCCAACCTTACGGGTGGTACGGGTGGTGCAGAAGGGGTCGGTGACGGTGCGCACCATTTCGGGGGACATTCCCTTCCCGTCATCTTCGATGGACAAGGTCAAAATCCCTTGGGCATCTTCGTCGAGCAGGATCCGAATGTTTTTCGCACCGGCAGAAACCGAGTTCTGCGCAATATCGAGAATATTCAGGGACAATTCTTTCATCGTGTCAGGAACTCTATCAACCGCTGTCGTACCAACGCGGATGAATAGGGCTCATCCTCCAGATCGATAAAATGCTCCGCCTCGTTGATTCTACCCAGATCGTGGGCATCGGAGCTGCACAGGGTGGTGCAGTGGGTCAGCACATGCTCCGCAAGAATCCTTTCCCGATGCTCAAAATCGTTGAACTCCACACAGGGAAACCCGTATTCCGCAGGAACGGTACCGAGGATGGCGATCATTCCGTTGGAAGGGCGATCGATATGAGCGGGGTAAACGGCGCCTCCGTAGCGGCGAACCAGGGCCAGAGCGGAATCCACATCCAGATCGGTGGCGTTGATGAGCAGGGTATCCTCAATTTCGAGAATATTGTCGTCGCAGTCCACAATCCGTTGATTGCCGAAGATCTCGGGGCGATTTTGCACCGGGATGATACGGCGGTGGATCTCACGGTCGAAGTTCATCGCCTGCTCCAACGTGGGAAACAGAACCACAAGATGAATGTCCTCCGCAGTGGTCAGCTCCATGCCGGGAACAGGCACAATTCCGAAGGCCTTGCAGGCCTCAAAAAAGGCGGGACAGTTGCGGCAGGAGTTGTGGTCGGTGAGGGCAAGAAGGGTCAACCCCTTCAGAGATGCCATCCCGGCGATGTTTGCGGGAGTCATATCATCCTCCGCACAGGGGGAGAGGCAGGAGTGAATGTGAAGATCGTAATAATAACGGCTCATACGCCCAACAGAGATCCGATGCGGCAGCAGAGGTCAAACCCCGTAAGGGAGCTGCGATAGAGATTCAACCCTTTTTCCACGGCCAAAGCGGTCACGTCCGCTTCCACGACGGAATCCTCAGCCACGATAACACAGGCGGTATCCGCCAGCGCCGCCACGGCAAGGATGTTCCGATTGGTCATAATGGTAACCCAGGCGTCGCCGCTCTGTGCACGCCCCATGACCCAGCTGAGAAGATCCCCCGCATAACCGCCGGTAACGGTACGGTCGGGATCGGGCTCGGAAAGGACTTGAAGCGCAAGGGCTTCACGCAGTTCCTTTGCTGTCATTTCGGTTCGTCTCCTTTCGGTCGGACGGCAGGATCGACCTTACGAAGCACGTCCTTCCATTTCATAATGCAGTCGGATTCCTCCGCTTCGCCGCAGGCCACATCCTCCGCCATTGCAAGGCAGGTTGGGGCGCCGCAGGCACCGCAATCCAGGTCGGGCAACCGCCCCCGGATTCGCTGAATTTCGGACATTTTTCGCATGGCTGCGGAGATGTCTTGATCCAACTGCAAAATGGGCGTATATTTTAATGGTACATTCCAGAGATAATCGGGGGGGATTTCAACGGAATCCGGCTTCAAAGCGGAAGCCACCCGATTCTGTGACACGGGCAGATATCTGCGCAGAGACTGCAACCGTGCTTTTGAGATATAAGGATTGACGACGGTGAGAGCTCCGCCCACGCAACCACCGCTGCAGGCATTCAGCTCCACGAATTCCAATCCCGAGATATTGCCGTTGTCGATCTCATCCAGCACCTTAATGACATTCTCCATGCCGTCGGCGGCAAGATACTTGTCATTGAACAGTGCGGAAGATTCTCCGCCGGAGCCCGCCCAACTGATTCCGATCAACCCGGTACGGGAGAGGGAGATGGGAGTGGTGATCTTGTTCATCACCGGGACCAAACGGAAATAAACATCGCTCATGGCCAGAGTTCCGTCAATGGCACTCTTTTCCACACCGATGGGATTCTTCACATAACTGACCTTTGCGGGGCAGGGGGAAATAAAGAATACACCAATCTGATCATCCGTAAGCTCGGGATGATTCTTCTTTGCTTCTTCCCGTGCCAGGCGCGCTGCCAACTCCACGGGAGGGAGCAGGGGCATCACATTCTGACAAAGGGTGGGAAAGCGGGCTGCGATCATGCGAACAATGGCAGGACAGGCAGAAGAGATCACAGGCTTCGGAATATCGGAACGACGCAAATAGCAACGAGTATATTCGGAAATCAGTTCCGCCGCACGGGCAACCTCGTAGACATCGTCAAACCCACACCCGAGAAGACCTGTCAGAACATAATCCACATCTTCCAGATTATCGAACTGACCGTACAACGCAGGGGCGGGAAGAGCGATCTTCCAACGGAAGCGGTCCAGGGCAGAAAAGTCGTCGTAGGTAGCCTTCTTGGCTTTATGAGGACAAACTCGGATACATTCACCGCAATCGATACAGCGTTCGGAACGAATGACGGCATGGCCGTCCCGAATCCGGATCGCTTCGGTGGGGCACCGCTTCAAGCAAGCGGTACAGCCTTTGCACTTATCCCGAATCAAGGACACGGAATGCATCGACATACGGAAAACCTCCTTTACTGCGGGATTTTACCGATCTCAGGCATTCTTCCCGGGGAGGAAGACATCCATGGTAACGGTGGTACCCTTTCCGACCTCGGATTCAATCTCCATACGGTCGGTATAACGCTTCATATTCGGAAGCCCCATTCCTGCGCCGAAGCCCAACGCCCGCACATTGTCCTTCGCAGTGGAGAACCCTTCCTGCATGGCAAGGGCAACATCCGCAATACCCGGACCGGTATCGGCAAGAATGATGCGAATCCGATCGGGATAAAGAAGCACATCTGCGGTTCCGCCGTTGGCATGGATGACCATGTTGATTTCTCCTTCGTACATGGCGATGGAGACACGACGGATGGTTTCGGGGTCCATACTCAGCTGACGGAGAAGCTTTTTCACGTTGACGGAGGCTTCCCCCGCCGACGAGAAATTGTCCCCCTCCACATCGAAATGGAATTTCACAGGCTCACTCATACGGCAGACACGCTCCCGCCCACAAGGCCGGTGGCATACAGTTTCCCGCAGGCGGGATACATACGCTCGGTAGTGGCAAGGACAACGATACCCGCATCATCGGCGGCGGCAATCACTTCTTCTGCGGGTTTTTTGCCGCGAACAAAGACAATGCAGCGCATGTCCATCATTTCCGCAGTGCGAACCACCTGAAGATTGATCAGCCCCGTCAGAAGGACCGCCTGATCCTTCACAAAGGCAAGAACATCGCTCATCATGTCCGAACCGCAAGCGGAATGGACCTCGTTTTCCAAATGATCTCCCCCGCAAAGGACCTGCGCATCAAGGAGATCGACGATGGTGCTGATTTTCATCAATAATTCCTCCCAACTGATTTGGAGATTCCTCGGGGAATCCGGGCATCAGTTGTATTTCTTCAGAATGTCGGGAACGTCTTTTGCGGTGATCTTACCGTAAACGTCATCGTTGACCGTCATAACGGGAGCAAGACCGCAGCAGCCGATGCAACGGGTTGCCTCCAGGGAGAACAGACCGTCTTCGGTGATTTCGCCGCCCTTGATCTTCAGGATTTCGCTGCACTTGTCAAAGATCTCCTGAGAACCCTTAACGTAGCAAGCGGTACCGAGGCATACGCCGATGGTGTACTTACCCTTGGGATTCAGAGCGAACTGTGCGTAGAAGGTGGCAACGCCGTACACTTCTTCTACAGGGACGTTCAGGCCTTCGGCGATGATGGTCTGAACTTCGATGGGGAGATAGCCGTAGATATCCTGAGCCTTCTGCATAGCGGGCATCAGGGCACCGGGCTGATCTTTCAGGGAAGCGAGAATGTCACGCAACTCGCGTTCCTGTTCGGGTGTTCCCTGGAAGGGAATCTTCGAAATTTTGGACTTACCCATAGTGTTACTTCCTCTCTTGATAAAGTTTTTGCTGATGATGGATGTTCTGTCGGACAGTCCATCGCACCTTATTATACCATAAAACCAACGCAAAGTAAAGAGGCTTTTTGTAAAATAATTACGAATTAACGTATATATTATTATAATATATTCCGCTCAAGGCAAAATTTTACATAAAAAAACGCCCCGGAGCATAAAAATCTTCGGGGCGGAAAGAACTCAGAGAATTTCGTACCGATGAAGGGCAATCACCTTGCCGAGAATTTTCACCTCTTCGGTATAGATAGGGGCATATGCGTCGTTTTCGGGCTGAAGACGGAACCGTCTGCCCTCCCGATAGAAGCGCTTGACGGTGGCCTCATCCCCCAACAAAGCGACAACAATTTCACCATCCTCTGCCACGGGTGTACGCAGGACAATGATTACATCCCCATCCAAAATTCCGGCGTTGATCATACTGTCCCCCCGCACGGTGAGAGCGAAGGTGTCTCTGCCGCGGATACGGTCGGCGGGAACCTGAATATAATCCTCAATATATTCTTGAGCGAGAATGGGCTGACCTGCGGTCACGCGGCCCACCACGGGAATTTTCACAAAAGCACCGGAGGAAGACTGGCCCGAAAGACGGAGAAAGCGCTTCTTGCCGGGTTCTTTGGAGATCAAACCTTCCTCGCAAAGCTGATTCAGATGATAATGAACGGTGGCGGGGGAAGAAAGCCCCACTGCCTTACAGATTTCCCGCACGGAGGGAACATACCCCTCTTCGGTAACCTTGGCGGTCACAAATTCCAAAATCTGAGCGCGCTTTTCATCACGTTTCGACATAAAATCAGTCTCCTCTTCAACCGTTGATATAGGGGGCGGCACGCAGCGCAAGAGCAAGGGCGCGTCCGTCCCGCAGGGTTCCGTCCACCGCCTTACGGTAGAACTCCGAAAAAGGCATGGATACCATCTCTAAAAATTCGTCCTCATCGGGCTCGGTCTCCCCGAAACGGGAAACACGGGCAAGGAACAAAAACATCTTCTCATCACAATAGCCGGGGGTGGGCAAAAATTCACCCAAAGCAATCAATTCCCCTTCAGCGCCGATCTCCTCCCGCAGCTCACGGGCGGCGGCATATTCGGGGGTCTCCCCTTCATCCATCATGCCGGCGGGAGCCTCCAGAAGGTCCGCACCCACGGGATGACGGTACTGGCGCACAAGGTACACAATTCCTCTTTCGTCCACGGGAAGAATGCAGACGGAAGGCACGTGCTCCACAACCTCACGGGGTGCAAAAATCCCCGGAGCGACCTCCACCCGATCCACACGGACCGAAAGAACTTTACCGACAAAATGCCGAACAGACTCGGTAACGGCATGCTGCGACATGATCATCCGCCTTTCCTTGCAATCTACGTTATCATTATACCACACAGACGAGGATTTGTAAATAGGTGTTTTGCAAACTTTTCGAAAATTTATTCTATTTTTACCCCTTTGAAAGGAGATTTCACCATGAATTCACCGCCGCAAAGATCGCCCCTCGGAATCCGCACAACCGTTTACGGACACACCGGAAGGGGGTTGCCACTACAAGAGTATCAGTGGGGCAATGCCGAAAAATCGGTACTGTTCCTATCCGGGCTTCACCCTGCCGACCGCCCCGTCTCAAACCTTTTGCTCCGCTGGTGCAGCATGCTGGAGGAGGGGTGCGAGAGGGGAGGGATCCTGGGAGATTTCAATCTGAATCATCTGCAAAAACGGTGTCGAATCCGCCTGATTCCCCATTTGGATCCAAACATTGTCAAAATAAACCGAAACGGTTTAAGCAACATAAAAGAAAACATTGAAAGCAACGTAAAACCGGAAGAAGATCGCATCAATTTTCGAGGTGTAAATTTAAACCGAAACTTCAATGCAAACTGGATCAAAATGAAGAAACGAGATCCTCTCCGCATCGACTGCGGCTTGTTTCCCGAAAGCGAAGCGGAGGTGGCCTGCTTCGTCCGAAGAATGAAGGAGGACCCACCCCTGGGGGCCGTAATTTTGCGGCAGGGACAGGGGGTTCTTTTTTATTCCTTGCAGGCAACCCAAAAGGAGCAAAAGGAGGCCTTTTTTCTGGGACAATACGGAGGTTTTTCGGTACAAGAAGCCTTTGACACCGACGGAACCGCACTGCAATGGCTGACCGATCGAGGGGTCAAGACCGTGGAGGTTGGGCTGTCCCCAAAGCAAATTGAACAGAAGGTAAAAATGCGGGATTTTCTCACCATGTGTGCAGCATTGACCTAAAGCTCCCCAAGATTGCGCTTTTTGTCATAAAAAAGTGCGGCTTTTCGGTTGCAATTGAGGAATTATTGTGCTATAATATATAGTAATACGTGTCAACAATCGCGCATCCGCGCAGGAAATAAAAGGTGAAAGAAATGAAAGAACAACTCTACGCAGTCAAAGAGCGGGCAAAAGAAGCCCTGGCGCAGGCAACCACCTCCGAGGAGCTGGAAGCCGTTCGCGTCCGCTTTGCAGGAAAAAAGGGTGAACTGACCGCCCTGTTGTCTCAGATGGGCAAGCTCTCTCCCGATCAGCGCCCCATCATCGGGCAGATCGCCAACGAGGTCCGTAGCTTTATTGACGCAGGCATCCGTGAAAAGAAAGCAACTCTGGAGCAGGCCGAGCTGAACCGCCGCCTGGAAAAGGAATCCCTGGACGTTACCCTTCCCGGCAAGACCCGCGTGATCGGCAAGCAGCACCCCCTGAATCTGGTGCTGGACGAAGTGAAGGATGCCTTTGTCAGCATGGGCTTTTCCATTGCTTCCGGCCCCGAAGTGGAATATGACTATTACAACTTTGAAGCCCTGAACATTCCCAAGGATCACCCCGCACGGGATACGCAGGACACCTTCTACTTCTCTCCCGAAATGCTGCTCCGCACCCAGACCTCCTCGGTGCAGGTCCGCGTTATGGAGAAAACGCAGCCTCCCATCCGCGTCATCTCCCCCGGCCGTGTGTTCCGCATTGACGAGGTGGACGCCACCCATTCTCCCATCTTCCATCAGATCGAAGGACTTGTGGTGGACAAGGGCATCACCATGGCCCACCTGAAGGGCTCCTTGGAACTGATCTGCAAGAAGCTTTTCGGGCCCGAAACAAAGACACGGATCCGCCCCGACTTCTTCCCCTTTACCGAACCCTCGGCGGAGATTTCCATCTCCTGCTTCAAGTGTGGCGGAGAAGGCTGTAAGTTCTGCAAGAACGAGGGCTGGATTGAAATCGGCGGCGCGGGCATGGTCAACCCCAAGGTGTTGGCCCATTGCGGCATCGATCCCGAGGTTTATTCCGGCTTTGCCTTCGGCATGGGGCTGGAACGCATGGTTATGGGCCGCTACGGCGTAGACGACATCCGTATGTTCTACGACAACGATGTCCGTTTCCTGAATATGTTTTAATGGGATGAAGGAAGGTTAACCGAAAATGAATGTATCATATCGCTGGTTGAAAGAATACACACCTGTGGATGCGGCGGACAAGACCGTTGCCCACGAACTGAACATGACGGGGACCGAAATCAAGGGCTTCCGTCGTATGGACGAAGGAATCTCCAACGTGGTGGTCTGCAAGATTCTGTCCATCGAGCAGCACCCCAACGCAGACAAACTGGTAGTCTGCATGGTAGACGCAGGAGAAGCGGAGCCTCTCCAGATCGTCACCGGTGCCAAAAACATGAAGGTAGGGGATCTGGTTCCTCTGGCAAAGCACAAATCCACCCTCCCCGGAGGGGTCAAGATCGAGCGGGGCAAGCTGAGAGGCGTTGTGTCCAACGGCATGTTCTGCGGCGTAGAGGAATTGGGACTCACCGTCAATGACTATCCCGATGCCATCTCCGATGGGCTTCTGATTCTGAAGGAAGGCGTCATCGGCCGCGACATCCGCGAGTAGCTGGGGTTGGATGACACTGTTTTGAAGCCGACATCATGACCAACCGTCCCGACTGCCTGTCCATGATCGGTGTAGCACGGGAAGCGGCGGGAACCTTCCGTCTGCCTCTCACCGTCAACAAGCCCACCGTCAAGGGAGAAGGCGCAAAGGCCGCAGACTATCTGAAGGTCACCATTCAGGATAAGGACCTCTGCCCCCGTTATTCCGCACGCATCGTCACCGACGTGAAGATCGCTCCCTCTCCCATGTGGATGGTGGAACGGCTGCGGGCTTGCGGAATTCGCGCCATCAACAACATCGTTGATATCACAAACTACGTCATGATGGAATACGGTCAGCCCATGCATGCCTTTGACTATGCCTGCATCGATGGCGGACACATCACTGTCAGAAGAGCCGCCGATGGCGAAATCATGAAAACCCTGGACGATCAGGATCGCGCGCTGGACAGCGACATGCTGGTCATCGCAGACGACAAAAAACCCATCGCCGTTGCGGGGGTTATGGGCGGCGCCAACAGTGAAATCACCGAGAACACCGCCACGGTGGTCTTTGAATCCGCAAACTTCTTCGGCGCATCGGTCCGCCGCACGGCCAAGAAGCTGGGCATGCGCACCGAAGCCTCCGCTCACTTCGAGAAAAACATCGATCCCCAAATGACCATCGATGCTCTCGACCGCGCCTGCCAGCTGGTAGAAGAACTGGGCGCCGGCAAGGTCTCCCCCGACATCATCGACGAGGACTACAGCGTCAAGGAACTGCGCAAAATACCCCTTTGCGGCGACTGGATCCGCCATTATGTCAACGTCAACCTCACCGACGAAAACATGAAGGAGCTTTTGGAACGTGTGGGTTACGTGGTGGACCTGGAAGAGGGCACCGTCACCGTCCCCTCCTTCCGTTCCGACGTGGAAAACAAGTACGATATCTCCGAAGAGGTTGCCCGTTTTTACGGCTATGACAACATTCCCGCCTTCCCCTTCTCCGCCGATATCAAATCCGGCGGATTGACGGAAGAACAGATTTTTGAAAAGAATCTGCGGATCGGTCTTCGTTCCGTGGGACTGAGCGAAATCGAAACCTACTCCTTTGTATCGCCCAAGGGGCTGGACAAAATCCTGCTCGGAGCCGATGACAAGAAGCGCAACTGCCTGACCATCAAGAATCCTTTGGGGGAGGACACCTCGGTTATGCGAACCTCTTCCCTGCCCTCCATGCTGGATGTGCTTGCTACCAACTACAACAACCGCATTCCTGCGGCGCACCTCTATGAGGTTGCCACCGTCTACGTGAAAAACGAGGACGAAACCAAGCTTCCCGCCGAACCCAAGATTGTTACCCTGGGCGCTTACGGCGACGGCATGGACTTCTATGATCTCAAGGGGCGAATCGACGAGCTTCTGTCCCTGTTGGGCATCTGCGGATACACCGTCGCACCCTGCAAAACGAACCCCTCCTATCATCCCGGCCGCACCGCCGAGATCAAGGTAGGCGAAACGGTTCTGGGTGTCTTCGGACAGATCCACCCCACCGTTGTCAAGAACTTCGAAATGAACGGAGAGGTTTACGGTGCCGAACTGGCGCTGGACGCTTTGTTCTCCTGCAGAAACGGCAAGAAGGGATACACTCCCCTGCCCAAATTCCCCGCTGTCACCCGTGACCTGGCGCTGGTCTGCGACGAATCCGTCCTCTCGGGCGAGATCGAAAGCATCATCCGTGCCACCGCCGGAGACATTCTGGAAGAGATCCGCGCCTTCGACGTTTACCGCAGCGCGGCATTGGGCGAAAACAAGAAGAGCATTGCATACTCTCTGACCCTGCGCAACCCCGAAAAAACCCTCACCGATGCGGACATCGACCCTGTGGTCAATGGGGTTTTGGAGGTACTGGAACAAAAGGGTATCACCCTGCGTAAATAATTCATCAGAATCCCTCCCGCGGGAGAAATTCCCTTCGGGAGGGACACAATACCACAGAAAGGCGGAACCATCATGGCAGATCACAACACAATAACCTTTTCCCTGAAAAACCAAAAGGACGATGAGATGAAGCGCACCCTCACCGAAGTATACAACGCTTTGGTGGAAAAGGGCTACGATCCTCTGAACCAAATCGTGGGATACCTTCTTTCCGAGGACCCCACCTACATCACCAGCCACAACGGAGCCCGTTCTCTGATCCGTAAATTCGATCGGGACGAAATGCTCCATCAGCTGGTCAAATCCTATCTCGGCCTGCGTTAAGGAGAATTACCCATGGATCTTTACACCGAACAGCTTTACCGCAAACGCAAGACCCCCGTGGAATCCCTGCTTCAGATTCTGATTTTTTTGGCTTGCTTCTTCGGCTCGGCTGCAATTATTTTCTTTTTCAACATCATCAGCTCCTTCGGCCTGATGGCAGGGGCGATGATTGTCATCATCCTGATTTATTTTGCCACAAAGAATCAGTGGTTCCAGCAGTTTGAACGGGAATTCGAATATCTCTATTTCAACGGGGATATCGACATCGACCGCATCACCGCAAAATCCACCCGCAAGCGTCTGCTTTCCCTGAAAGCAGCCAATGTGACCCGCTTCGGCATCTATCGGGAATCCATCAAGAGCAATGCCCCCTTTGACAAGATTCTTGACGTCACCTCCGGCTACGATACCGGCAATCAGATCTGTTTTCTGGTCACACGGGAACGGAACTACGGCACGGTTCTTCTGATCTTCGAACCCAAGGATGAAATTCTTAATGACATGAAGCGTCGGGTTCAAGTGCCCTTTGAAGCATAAAAACACCCACCGAAAGGACGGAATCCCGGGATGAAATCGGTCTTTACCGCGCGACAAATGCGAAGCGCGGACGCTTATTGCGAAAACAAACTGAATATTCCGTCCCTTACCCTGATGAGTAAGGCGGCCTTGGCCTTGACCAAGGTCTGCACAAAGGCAGTCCCCGCCCCCGGTCCGATCCTGTTCCTTTGCGGAAAGGGAAACAATGCGGGGGACGGCTTCGCCGCAGCTCGAATCATGAAGGAAATGGGCTATACCGTAACGGTAGCCCTTCTCTGCGGACGGGACTTCTCCCCCGATGCGGCAGTCATGTTCCGCATGATTCCCGCATCTGTTGTTCTTGAGACAGAGGAAGAAGTTCTTGCCTGCGTGCCCACCGCCGCTTTGGTGGTGGATTGCGTGTACGGAACAGGCTTCCGAGGAGATCTTGCGGAGAACATCAAAACCGTTTTCCGCGCCGTACAATCGAAAAAAATCATTGCCTGCGATATTCCCTCGGGGGTAAGCTGTGACGACGGTAAGGTTAGCGACGGTGCCCTGTGTGCTTGGAAAACCGTCACCTTTGCCGCCTACAAGCCCTGCTTTTTCCTTTATCCGGGGAAAGAATTCTGCGGAACCGTCCTTCCCACCGACATCGGGATTCCGCCCGAAGCCCTGGAAAAGCAACATCCCGGCGTAGATCTGCCCGATAAAGAATATATCCGCTCCCTTCTCCGTCCCCGCAGTGAAAACTCCCACAAAGGAACCTTCGGGACCCTTTTGTCGGTCTGCGGATCGAAGGAAATGACAGGCGCCGCCGCCCTTTCCGCCATGGGCGCACTGCGATGCGGTGTGGGACTGCTGAAAATGGCGCTCCCATCCCCCGTCATTCCCGTATTGCAGGCAAAGCTTTCCGAGCCGGTTTTCTCCGAGCGCAAGGGAGAGATCAAGGCCAATGCCGTTCTCTGCGGCTGCGGGCTCGGAGCCGACAAAAAAGCGCTGAAATTTGCTTTGGATCAGAAAAAACCCATTGTTCTGGATGCGGACGCCATCAACCTGATTGCGGAGGATCCTCAGCTTTTGAACAACTTTCTGGAGGAGAACCCCAACACGGAGGTAATCCTCACCCCCCATCCTGCCGAGTTGGCCCGTCTGATGCGAACCTCCGTCGCCCGTATCGAATCCGATCGGCTGGGCGCAGTGCGCAAGTGTCTGTCCCGCTGGAACATCACTCTTGTTCTGAAGGGACACCACACCATCGTCGCATCCGCAAACCGCACCTTTATGAATCTGACGGGGAACACGGGACTTGCCAAGGGAGGCAGCGGCGATGTGCTGGCCGGCATGATCGCATCCTTCCTCGCCCAGGGCTATCCCGCCCAAGACGCCGCGGTCTGCGGAGTATATCTCCACGGAGCCGCCGCCGATTTCCTGAAAGAAACCTTTTCCGAGCACGGCATGCTTCCCTCCGATCTGCCCCTTGCCGTTGCCCGCATTTTGAAAGAATACGAGACCATCGCCTGAAAGAGAGATCCTTATGGAGCGTTCCCGCTACCGTACCTATACCGCCGTTGATCTGACGGCAATCCGCCATAATTATCAAGCCGTCCGCGCCCGTCTGCGAGAGGGCTGCAAAATCATGTCCGTGGTTAAGGCCGACGGATACGGCCATGGAGCCGTGGAAGTGGCAAAGACCCTGCAAGACAGCGATTATTTTGCCGTAGCCTGCCTGGACGAAGGACTGGAACTACGGGAAAACGGCATTCAAACGCCCATTCTGATCCTGGGATATACCTCTCCTGCGGAGGGTGACAAGCTGATCCGCTGGAATCTGACCCAATGCGTCTTCTCCGCCGAATACGCAAATCAGCTCCATGCATCCCTTTCCCCGGGAGATAAGTTAAAGGTCCATCTGAAAATCGATACGGGAATGAGCCGCCTCGGCTTCTATGCCCATAATGAAAACACCGCCTACAAAACGGCGAACACCGTTGCAGATCTCATTTCCGCAACGCCTCGCTTTGACTACGAAGGGATCTTCACCCACTTCACCACCTCCGAGGATTCCGCCGTCCCCCACACAAAGGAACAGTTCCGCCTTTTCATGAAGGTTTTGGATCGCCTGAAGGAGTTGGGACATACCTTCCCCCTGCGCCATTGCGCCAACAGCGGCGCCATTTTCCGTTATCCGGAAACCCACCTGGACATGGTGCGTCCCGGGATCGTTCTTTACGGCTATTTTCCCGACCCGGATGCGGACTTCGGACTGCGTCCCGCTTTGGAATTGAAGGCCTATATTGCGCAGATTCACCGCATTGAAGCGGGAGACACCGTCAGTTACAACCGCACCTTCACCGCCACAGCCCCCATGGATGTGGCAACGGTTTGCATCGGCTACGGAGACGGATTTCACCGCGCCCTTTCCAACGGGGCTCCCGTGCTGATCAACGGAACCAAGACCCATATTTTGGGACGGATCTGCATGGATCAATGCATGATTGACGTCACGGGGATCCCCGCAAAAGAAGGCGACACCGTCACCCTCATGGGCACCGACGGCAAATTGTCTCTGACCGCCTCGGATCTGGCCCGTCACGGCAACACGATCCATTACGAGATCCTTTGCAGTATCGGCAAACGCATCCCCAGATTTTACCTTTGAAGGAACTGATTATGAGAATCGTCATCAAGGTCGGAACCTCCACCCTGGCACACGGGGGCGGACATCTGAACATCCGACGCATCGAAACCTTGTGCAAAGTCATCAGTGATCTGAAAAACGCCGGCAACGAGATCATCCTCGTCTCCTCCGGCGCTATCGGCATGGGCGTGGGCAAATTGTCCCTGAAGAATCGCCCCACCGACATCCCCACCAAGCAGGCGGCCGCCGCGGTGGGACAGTGTGAGCTGATGTATACATACGATAAGCTCTTCTCCGAATACCGTCATACCGTGGCGCAGATTCTCCTGACGGGAGACGATCTGAACCACGAGGATCGGAGACATAATTTCGAAAACACCCTCTCCCGTCTGCTGGAGCTGGACGCCATCCCAATCATCAACGAAAACGACACCATTGCCACCAACGAAATCGTCATCGGGGACAACGACACCCTGGGTGCCATCGTTGCGGTCTGCTGTAAAGCGGATGTTCTGGTCATTCTTTCGGACATCGACGGCCTTTGCACCGCCGATCCCCACAAGGATCCCGAAGCAAAGCTTATTCCCGTTGTAGAGGAAATCACGCCCGAGATCATTGCATTGGCGGGCGGTAAAGGCTCCGATCTGGGTACGGGCGGCATGGCGACCAAACTGCATGCGGCCCAAATCACCACCGAAAAGGGGACCGACACCGTCATCATCAACGGCAGCAACCCCCACATCCTCTACGACCTTTTTGACGGAAAAGCCGTAGGCACCCGATTCTGCGGGAAAGGAAGCAAGCAATGACCACTCAGGAAATTCTCGTCCGCGCAAAAAAAGCGGCCCCTTCCCTGCGCTCCGCCTCGGAAGAGACCAAAAACAAATACCTTTGTGCCATGGCGGACAGCCTTTTGGCCGATACCGACACCATTCTTGCGGCAAACGCGGAGGACGTGACCGCATCGGAGGGAAAGATCTCCCCCGTAATGATCGACCGTTTGCGTCTGACCGAGCAACGCATCCGTGACATGGCGGAAGGAATTCGTCAGGTAGCAACCCTCCCCGACCCTGTGGGCAAGATTCTTTCCTCCTCAACCCGACCAAATGGGCTGATTATTGAAAAAACCGCCGTTCCCCTTGGGGTTGTGGCCATCATATACGAAAGCCGTCCCAACGTCACCTCCGATGCGGCGGCGCTGACCCTGAAATCAGGCAACGCCTGCGTTCTGCGGGGCGGCAAGGAAGCCTTCCGTTCGGCAAATGCCGTTACGGAGGCCCTGCGCAAGGGGCTGAAAGCCTGCGGAACCGATGCCGATTTAGTGCAATTGGTGCAGGACACCACCCGTCAGAGCGCCCATGAGTTGATGACCGCCGTGGGATATGTGGATCTCTTGATTCCCCGAGGCGGTGCGGGACTCATTCGTGCCTGCGTGGAAAATGCCACCGTGCCCTGCATTCAGACAGGCACCGGAATCTGCCACATTTATGTGGATGCTTCTGCCGATCAAGAACAAGCCTTGCGCATCATCAACAACGCAAAAACCTCCCGTCCTTCGGTCTGCAATGCGGAAGAGGTTCTGTTGGTGCATAAGGACATTGCGACGGAATTCTTGCCCAAGCTGAAGGAAATGCTGGTAGAAGACCGTGTCGCCGAGGGCAAAGAGCCCGTGGAACTGCGGCTCTGCCCCAAGGCTGCCGCCATCATCAACGGAACCCCTGCAGGTGAGACCGACTTTGACACGGAATTTTTGGAGTATATTTTGGCGGTGGCAGTTGTGGACAACACCGATGCCGCCATTGCTCATATCGCCGCCCACTCTACGGGGCACAGTGAGGCAATTCTCACAAAGACCGCCGAGCATGCGGAAAAATTCACCCGTGAGGTGGATAGTGCCGCCGTTTACGTCAACGCATCCACCCACTTCACCGACGGAGGAGAATTCGGCTTGGGATGCGAAATGGGGATCTCCACCCAAAAGCTCCACGCCCGCGGCCCCATGGGTCTGGAAGAGATGACGGCCTACAAATACGTCATCCGCGGAAACGGACAAGTGCGGTGAAATAAGCAGGGAGAACAGCGCGCTTCGCAAGCCTTCCCCTGGAAGGGGAAGAGGGACCGCGACAGCGATGGATGAGGTTGTCTTTTTGTGTTAAAACTTAATGTATATCAAAAAACAGAGGGAACCGACATTGTACGGTTCCCCTTTTGCTTCTTAAAAAAATATTATGATAAGTCTAACAGTTCTTGGAAATCATTTCGATCTCTGATTACATCGAAAACGTTCCATGACAAATAATCCTCGAAATCTTCAATCAATGTAGTTGTCCCGCTCCAGCACGTATCATTCGAGTCAAACGTTGATTTGTTTAGTATTTTACAAGTATACGGGAGCGGCGATTCTTTTCCCCTTGAAAACATTTCAACGAATTGCACTGCATGGTAATGAGATTTTATTAGTGCACAAATAGCATCGTCATACCGATTGCTTTTCACAAGACACTGTGCTTGCCAAATATAATTATGCATGAGTGTATCGTGAAACCACAGATAGTTTTCATCGTCAATAACAGTTTTTACAATTCTTTCGGCGGCCTGTATCCCTTGAAGATCATGATGACCGGACTCCAGTTCAAATACAAGGTCCCCCAGTTTTTTTTGGATCATCTTCTGACGGTGAATTTCCTTTTCTGTACCGGACAAACACCAGCGCATCAACTCGTCGGCCTGCGGGTGCTGCTTTGCGTATTGCAGAGCCTCTTCCTTTCTTCCAAGGCCGGAAAGTTCCATAACGATGCCATACATTGCATCGTTTTTCATTTCAACATCTCCGCAATCCTCAATAATCAATTTATAATTGCGAACTGCATTTTCTTGATGCTCCCTTTGCTCAGGACTCTTATTCTTGCAATGGTGAATTGCATAAGAAGCTTCTGCGTCGGCAAGCCAGACAAGATATTCAAAATTCCCGGGATATTCCAATACGGCCTGACGAGCGATTTCATAGCGTTTTGCAACATCACCGGTGTCCCATGTTTCTCCCCAGATTTTTCGTAATTCCTCTTGGCGAGGATCTTTCAAGGAATCAACAAGCCCCAGCAATTCGTCTGTGGACACTTCAAAAAGTCTGGCCAAAGGAACGATCATAGATAAGTCCGGAGAAGCAATTCCCGTTTCCCATTTTGAAATTGCTTGAAACGATACGTTCAAATATTCTGCAAGTTTTTCTTGTGTTAAATCTTTTTTCTTCCGAAGTTCTTTTATTTTAAGTCCAATATGATTCATGCAGCGTCTCCTTTTAAGTCTGTTAAGCAGGCCTTGCTTTCGATTGTATTATATCATAGAATGGCACAAGAATCAATAACTTATTTTTTGACATAAATTCAACTGCGATTCGAGTTTTCATCAATAACAGACCACAAGTCTCTTACGTAAAAAGGCCGAGTAAAAACTCGGCCTTTTTTTGTGAACCACTTTCAATTATTCACCAGTTCATTTAATTCGCTTCTTTGTTCACCGGCAGACTCAAAAAACGTCGAAGAGAACCATTTCGTTTCAAGGAAATCATCTTCAAAGGCGTCCATAATTTTTTTGGCAATTCTGAATTGAGAGTTTGCCTTTTCGGATTCACCGATTGTCTGCAAGTATTTTCCCGCAACAATCAACATGTCAATTAAACTCTCTGCAGAAAGATTCTTTTGCTTTTGTGCGGCTTCGTAACAATCCTCACCATCTAAAAGCGTCGCCAACAACTCAAGCTTTGTAAAATAGATTTCGGGAATTCTTTCGAGGGTGGGCTTTATTAAATCACTCTGTCCGTTCTCTTTGTAGCAGGAAGCAAGAATACGGCAGGCATCATATTTAACGGAATCATCCTTTGTCGATTCTATCAGTGTTTTACAAAGGGAGATCACCTCTTCGGCACGGATTCGATAGTCCAAAGTGTAAAGAAGGTTATTCAGAATGATATCGTTGCCAGGAAATCGCTGTAATCCTTCACGCAAAATTTGCTCCGACTTTTTCATATCGGAATTGCGATATTTGTACGCCTCATCACAAATGGCATCTACCTGCTTTTCCATTTCAAATAAATTAAAATCAAAAAGTTCATCCGTTGATACACCGAAGAAAGACGCTATCGCCGGGATCATTGTCACATCAGGCATTGTGTTTCCGTTTTCCCATTTGGAAACCGCTTGAAATGATACACCAAGATAATTTGCAAAAACTTCCTGCGATATATTTTTCTGTTTTCTCAGCAATTTAATTTTTTCTCCAAGTTTAATCATGGTCATTCCTCCAAATTGTTTTGGATCAGCGCTTATCCCGACATTATTATAGCATATTCACAGGAAAAATCAATAACTCATTTGGAGAGAAATTTTCTAACGTCAGTTGAAATCGTTCTGAAAACATACAAAACAGAAGGTTTCAAATCTCACTTACAACTTCAGCCCGCCTTTGCGCAGAAAGCCCACAAAAATCCGCACACAGATTTCCAGCGTCAGCGTGACGAGGGCGGCTTCGTTCAATGTACGGGCCACCGCAAGGCATCCCAAAGGGCCACCGTTGCGGGAAAGAAAGAGAAAGAACAGCGCCGCAACAAACTGAAGCAAAGCACCGAAGCGGGCGGCAAACAACAGTTCACGCAGATATTGGGGAGAACCGAAAATACGATCGGCAATTTTTTTCATGTATATCACCTCGGTATCTATCATATCACACTTTCACCCCCAAAGTCAACACATAAAATTTTCCTTTGCCGCATACATTGGGACAAGGAAGTGATCTTATGTTGACCCATCTTGCATCGGGATTCGGTGCGACAACCACCGCCACCCTCATGGTGTTCGGACTGTACGCAACGATCAAAACCCGAGGGGGAGCCCTGCGTGCCTTTCCTGCCATGCTCCGCCAAATCACATCGCCCCAACAAACGGGACGCCCCATCTCTCCCTTCCGTGCCTTTGCCACCTCCCTCGCGGGGACCATCGGCGTAGGGAACATCACAGGAGTTGCCCTTGCCATCACCCTTGGAGGGGCAGGGGCGGTGTTTTGGATGTGGATCTCTGCCCTGCTATGCATGACGGTCAAGCAATTTGAAATCTATCTGGCGGTGAAGCATCAGCCGAAGGAGGAGACCCATTACGGATTTGCCCCTATGACATACATTAAAAAGATCACGGAAAGCAAAGGGTTTGCCGGCTTATTTGCCCTTTTCGGTCTTTTTTCCGCTCTGACCATGGGAAGCATGATCCAGACCGATGCCGCCGTTCACGGTGCCAAAAGTGCCTTTGGGGTTGCCCCTTGGGTGACGGCAGTGCTGTTTTCCGTCGGAGTCGGTGTTTTTTTGTCGGGAGGAATTCCACGCAATGCGGGGGCTTTGGAAAAGACCTTACCACTGCTGGGAGGGATTTTCTTGCTGACGGGATTGGTGGTTATCGGATTTCGGTATGATCGGATTCTGCCCGCCTTCGGAAGAATTTTCACCGAAGCCTTTTCCTTTTCTTCTCTGTCGGGGGGCGTCTTGGGATCGGGATTTGCCCTTGGGTTCCGTTACGGCGTGGGCAACGGGCTTTTCTCCCACGAGGCGGGGCTGGGAAGCGGTGGTCTGGCTCACGGAGCCTGCGGCGCAGACCCTCTGCAACAAAGTCTGTGGGGCATTTTTGAGGTATTTTTTGATACGGTGGTGATCTCCACCGTGTCGGCGCTGATGATCCTGACCGCGGAGTCAGCCCATTCATCGGAGGGGGTTCTTACAGCGGCCCATGAAGTATTGGGGCCCGTGGGGAAGGGCATTGTTGCGTTATGCCTGATTCTGTTTGCCTTTCTTTCGGTATTGAGCTGGAGTTGTTACGGCGAAACCTGCTTTGTATGGCTGACCTCAAAAAAGGGGGCGGTGATCTATCGGATTCTCTTCCTCCTCTCCCCCGTTCTGTCTCTGTTTGCGGCGGAAAACACCCT
>JAGAOU010000120.1 GCA_017623595.1 Clostridia bacterium | reverse complement strand
TTCTGTTTCATAAAATTTTTCCTTTTTGAAATCAAAAATGTGAAAAGACTGACTTGACAGTTCTTCGGAACTTTCATTCTGCCCCATGGGTCTCACCTCTTTCTTACTTACATTATAACATACAAAGGGATTTTCTGTCAACGGTCCCGCATAATTTCGGCATCCTGCACAAAAAAACGGCTTACTTTTTGTGCAACCTGCCCCACCAAAGGAAAAATTGCGAGACCGATTTTCCCTTTCACCCTATATACACGGAAAAAAATTGAAAATGTGACACGAAATCCGAAAAATTCACAAAAAAGCCACACAACACACAAAAAAAAGAGGCGGGGGTTGTTCCCGCCTCTCAAAACACTTATTTTATTTGCAGAAGGTTTCCACGTAATTGTCCAGCGCCGAGGCAATGACATCCACGGCCTTGTCCCGTCCGCTGATGTCCCCCGCAACGGCCTCCTTTTCCTCCAAAGCTTTATAAACATTGAAGAAGTGGCGCATTTCATCGAAAATGTGCTCAGGCAACTCGGAAATATCGTGATATTTGTTGTAGTTGGGATCTGCGAAGGGGATAGCGATGATCTTTTCATCGTTGCGCCCGCCATCCTGCATGGAAATCACCCCGATGGGATAGCACCGAACCAGCGTCAGCGGCTCCAAGCTCTCGGAGCAAATAATCAGAACATCCAAGGGGTCTCCGTCATCGCCATAGGAACGTGGAATAAAACCGTAATTTGCGGGATAATGGGTAGAGGTGTAAAGGATACGGTCGAGCATAATCAACCCGGTTTCCTTATCAAGTTCGTACTTTTTCTTGCTCCCCTTGGGAATCTCGACAACGGCCATAAAGTCCTGACAGGTAATGCGCTTGGGATCAATATCATGCCAAATGTTTTTCATTTTCTCCGTCCTTTCATCGGTTAAAAAGAAGTAACCGGAAGACAAACTGCCTCCCGGTTACGATAGGATTCAATTACTTCTGGTTGCGGAAGCAATCGCTGCAATAGACCGGACGGTCATCATGGGGTTCAAAGGGAACCTTGCATTCCTTGCCGCAAGAAGCGCAAACAGCGTCATACATCTTGCGTTCGGTGCCTTCACCGCGGGCGTTCTTGCGAGCGGTACGGCAAGCCTTGCAGCGCTGAGGTTCGTTGGTGAAACCTTTTTCAGCATAAAATTCCTGTTCACCGGCAGTAAAGGTGAATTCCTGTCCGCAATCCTTGCAGACCAAAGTCTTGTCTTCGTACATGGGGCTAAACCTCTTTTCAATGTTTCCGCAGCGGCTTTTCGTCGCCACTTGGTTCATTATATCCGATTTCCGAAAAAAAGTCAAGACTTTCCACATTTTTGAAACAACTTTACCGCAACTTTCGTATAAATATACTAAATAGCCACATACTCAAATTCCATTTTTGTACATTTTTACCATATCATTTTTCGCCAAAAACCTTTTGCATAAATCCAACCGTCGTCTCCCCCGAGGGGCGGTTGAAGCGCCCCAAATGATACAGTCCCTCCGGCACAGCGGGAGAAATGAGATTGATCTGCTCCGAGCAGGTCAATGCGGCACGAAACCCCAAAGACTGCAGAACATACACAGCCTCGCTGCTCACCGCCCCGTAGGGATAGGCAAACACGGTTGGGGTGATTCCCACCTGCTCCCGCAGCATGGATTGCAGACGGCTCAGATCCGAGGAAAGTGCAGAGGCATAGGAAGCCACCGATTCATCAGCCTTGCGCATACATCCCCTTCGAACACCGACGGAATGCATATCATAGGTATGATTTCCGATTTCCACCAACCCCGAATCCACAAGGGCGCGCACATCAGACCAGGCCAAATAAGCGTAGGCGGGATTGGGGTCGGGATGTTGAGTATAGGCTTCGCAAAAGCTGCCCACCACCGAGACAGTTGCCTTCATGTCGTATTTCTGCAGCAAAGGAAGTACATAGGTAAAGCTGTTCAGAAACCCGTCATCCAGAGTGATCACCACCGGTTTTTCGGGCAAGCCGCCCTTGCCGTCCACGTAATCAATGACCTCAGACAGGAACACGGTATGATATCCGTGATTTTTCAACCAGACTAAATCCGCCTCAAAAGCCTCGGGAGAAAGCAGATAAGCCGAATGAACCCGATCGTTGTACCCGACACTGTGATACATGAGAATGGGAAGCTCAATCCCGGAAGACGCCGCAGAAACATACAACGTGGCATTTAAGCCAAAAATCAACAAGAAAAAACAAATAGCACAACAAATTATTCCCCTGATTTCCCCGCTGAAAATCGACCTTTTATACATGCAAACAACCTCCGATCCTTTTTCAACCTATGCGACATTCCGCTAAAATATCCATATTGACATTTTAAAAAAAGTGTGTTATAATGAAATGTAAAACATTGATGAAAGAAAGATGTAGATGCGGAAACATGCATTTTTTTGAAGCCCATGCAATAAAACGCATACTTCCGCGGTTATATTAAACGAAAGGGGACGAAAAGAATGGCGAAAAAGCAGACTCACTTCCCGGAGTCTGAAGCATTGGAACGATGTCTCAAGGACATTGCGACCGGCAGTCAGGAAGCCTTCGAAGAACTCTATCACAGAACAAGCTCCGGCATTTATGCCTTTGCTCTCTCCCTTGTCAAGAACGCCCATGATGCGCAGGACATCATGCACGACACCTATCTCAGAGTTTATTCTGCGGCACCCGCATATCAATCAAACGGAACTCCCATGGCGTGGATTTTGACCATCACCCGAAACCTGTGCTACAATCATCTCAACGATCGGAAGCGGATCGCAGAGATTGCACCCGACGAATGGGATCTGCACCTACCTCCTGTGGAGGATTCCGCAAGAGAGGATCGCATTGCTCTGACCGAAGGGCTGAAAATCCTGACCGACGAAGAACGACAAATCGTTATTTTACACGCAGTTTCGGATCTTAAGCACAAACAAATTGCAGAGCTTCTGAACCTCCCCCTTTCCACAGTACTCTCAAAATACCGAAGATCCATACAAAAACTGGAAAAAAATCTATGAAAGGAGACGGGATCATGAACGAACAAGAAATCAAAGAAAAACTTCGGTCTGCGGCAGAAGCCGTCACACCGAATATCCTTGACGGTCTTTTTGCGGAATGTAAAAGTCAACCCGTGGAACAGATCGTTCCCATGCCCCGCAGGAATCGAACGGCTCACACCGTCCGTATTCTGAGCATTGCGGCATCCGTTGCACTCTTCTTCATCGTGGCCTTTGTCTCCGTGTTTTTGCTGAATCGAAGTGCCCCCGCAGTAAACACAACCATATATGTAGACGTCAACCCTAGCATGGAAATTCAGCTGGACGAAAAGGACAATGTGGCAAAAATCATTGCCCTAAATGAAAAAGCGCAGACATTGATAAAAAACCTGGAGATTTCAAAACATCCCTGGGACACCGCGGTCAATACAATCGTGAACGAAATGCTTCGGGAAGGATATCTGAACGAAACAACCAACTCCATACTGTTTTCCATTGACGATGTCGACGAAGAATCCGCCGCCGCATTTCAGCAGAAACTGAACCAAGAGGTCAACACGGTTTTTGAACAGAACGAATTCGACGGATCAATAATCTGCCAAACCATTGAAAAGAGCGACGGACTGGTCGCCCTTGCAGAAAAACATGGCATCAGCCCGGGAAAAGCGTCGCTGATCCAAAACATGGTTACGGCAGCACCGAAACTTTCTTTTGAGGATCTGGCACAGCTTTCGGTCAATGAACTGAAATTGTTGACCGAAACCGAGCAGATCCCCTTGCAGAACACGGAAATGACCGGTTCCGCAAGTAACAGTACCTTGATCAAAGCGGAAGAAGCAGTGGCGATCGCAAAGGAAAACGCAGACATCGCAAAAGCTGCAAAGGCGACCTGGGAATTGACCGCCGAAAACGGTGTTCTGATCTACCAAGTCACACTAAAAACCGCCGAAGATACCGTCATTTGCAAAATTCACGCAAAGAACGGCACTGTGCTCGACGAGGACAATAGTGACAACTCCAACACGGACACCGAGCCCGACGTCAGTACCGATTCCGATATCACCGATACGGACACCGAGCCCAACGTCAGCACCGATTCCGATATCACCGATACGGACACCGAGCCCAACGTCAGCACCGATTCCGATATCACCGACACGGACACCGAGCCCGACGTCAGCACCGATTCCGATATCACAGACACGGACACCGAGCCCGACGTCAGCACCGATTCCGACATCACCGATACAGACACCGAGCCCGACGTCAGCACCGATTCCGATATCACCGATACGGACACCGAAACCAAC
>JAGAOU010000119.1 GCA_017623595.1 Clostridia bacterium | reverse complement strand
TCTGTGGAGTTTGGTTCCGGAGCGTTCGATGATTGTTCCCTCGATCTCACCCTCTACGGCTACGCAGGCTCCACCACAGAAGCATATGCGGCGGAATACGGATTCGAGTTCGTTGCAATTGAAGCACCCGTGCCCGAATTTGTCACAGGCGACATTACCGGTGACGGAGCCCTTGATCTTTCCGATGCAATCCTTCTGTTCCAGCATACGGTTCTGCCTGATCTCTACCCCGTCAGCTACAGCGAAAGCATGGACTTCAATAAGGACGGCAATCTCGACCTTGCTGATGCCATCCTCCTCTTCCAGCACAGTATGCTGCCCGATCTCTATCCCCTTGCGTAAAACCATAATCAAAGCGGAGACTTTACGGTCTCCGTTTTCATATTGATAAAACCCACGAAATAAAACCTTGCAAAAGAGAGGGTTTGGTGATATAATAGAAAAGCATGAAGTTTATATGAAAACGGAGAAAAATGTACAATTATGGAGAAAAAGACAAACGGGAAGGGGATTGCCCTTCTTATCCTGACCGCCGTTGTGTGGGGCTTTGCCTTCGTTGCCCAGAGCGTGGGCTCGGAGCACGTCAATACCTTTGTGTTCAACGGCATTCGGTTTGCCCTTGGCTGTGTGTCCCTTATTCCTGTGATCCTTTTGTTCGAACGGAACGCCAAGGACCGCAAAATGATGAAAACCACGGTGATCGCAGGGCTTGTGTGCGGCGTGGTCCTGTTTTCCGCATCCACCCTTCAGCAGTATGGGATTGAGCTCTACAACAAAGCGGGCTTTTCCGACAGCTCCGGACGCGCGGGATTCCTTACTGCCCTGTATATGGTGATCGTGCCTCTTATGGGGCTGTTCATGAAAAAACGCCCCACCGTTGAAACATGGCTCGGCGTTGCCTGTGCGGTGTGCGGACTGTTCCTTATTTCCTTCACCCATGGCTTTTCCGTCAGCTTTGAGGACCTTGTCATCATCGGCTGTGCCTTCCTTTTCGCCATTCACATCATTGTCATCGACCGCTTCGGAGATCAGATGTATTCCCTTCGGTTTGCCATGACTCAGTTTGGGGTCAGCGCTCTCCTCAGCGGCGCATTTGTCCTTGCGGGGACTGCTGCAGGTGTGATGGAGGTGAATACCTTTGCCGATATCAAGGCGGCGGCATTGCCCATTCTCTACGGCGGCTTTATGTCCGTCGGGGTGGCGCACACCTGCCAGATTCTGGGTCAGAAGAACGCGGAGCCTGCCTTTGCTTCCATTATTCTTTCTACAGAATCCATGTTCAGCGTCATCGGCGGCGCCATCATTCTCGGGGAAACCATGACACTTCGCGGATATGTGGGCTGTGCGCTGATCTTTGCGGGAATTATTCTGACTCAGGTGAAGCTGATCGGGCGGAAAAAACGCGAATCCGTGAACGTCTGACGAAGCATTGGACGAAATAAGACTCGATTTTACGAAAAAACGTTTGCTTTTTGTGAATGGAGATTGAGATTGATGGACGCAAGCAAATACCGAGTGGGATATTTCCCCGTGGATAAGAAATACAACAAATGGGTGGAGAAGGACCATATCGAAAAG
>JAGAOU010000118.1 GCA_017623595.1 Clostridia bacterium | reverse complement strand
GAAAACAGCACTACACCGAGGAAGGGCTAGAGAACGATGCCCAACGGACGGAATTTCTGAAACATTACGGAATTACGGTCATTCGATTTAAAAATTATCAAGTAAGAGACAAATTCAAATGGGTCTGCCGGCGCATCGATGAGGCGTTGGAACTGTCGAAAGAAGAATCTCGGGAAGAATAGTAACTTTCGCGGTGTCAACCTCATCCACCGCTGTCGCGGTCCCCCTTCCCCTACTAGGGGAAGGCTTGCAAAGCGCACAATTTATTTATTGCGCTTCGTTCAAAAGAAATACACGAACAAGGTGCTATGAATGAGCTGTGCACAGCAAGGGGTTTCTTTAAAGAGTAAATCAAATCCAATTATAATACGAAGTAGGAAACAGTAAAATGGAGGTGCCAGAATGGCCCACAATCGAAGTTACAAACCCGAAGACATTCTCTTTCCCGATCAGGTGATTACCGAAAGTCACTTGGTGGAGGAGATGGAGAAATCTTACATCGAGTACGCCATGTCGGTCATCGTGGGGCGTGCCCTGCCCGACGTGCGTGACGGTCTCAAGCCCGTCCATAGACGTATTCTCTATACTATGTATGAAAGCGGACTGACCTCCGACAAGCCCTTCAAGAAATCCGCCACCTGCGTGGGTGACGTGTTGGGTAAATACCATCCCCACGGCGACGCATCGGTGTATGACGCCATGGTGCGTTTGGCGCAGGATTTCTCCATGCGCTACATGCTGGTGGACGGCCACGGGAACTTCGGTTCCGTGGACGGAGATCCCCCGGCGGCTTACCGTTACACCGAAGCCCGTCTGTCCAAGATGTCCAACGAAATGCTGCGGGACATCGACAAGGACACGGTGGATTGGGATCCCAACTTTGACGAATCGAGAAAAGAGCCTCGGGTTTTGCCCTCCCGTTTCCCCAACCTGTTGGTCAACGGGTCTTCGGGCATTGCCGTCGGTATGGCCACCAATATCCCTCCCCATAACCTTTCCGAAGTCATCAATGCCTGCGTGGCGGTGCTGGACGATCCCGAGATCGAAATGAACGCTCTGCTGGAGCATATTTCCGGCCCCGACTTCCCCACGGGGGGCATCATCATGGGTCACCGTGGCATCCGTGCCGCTTATGCCACCGGCCGCGGTAAGGTGGTGGTTCGTGCCCGCACCGAATTCGAGGAATTCGGCAAGGACCGCATGCGTATTATCGTCACCGAGTTGCCCTATCAGGTCAACAAGCGCATGATGATCAAAAATATCGCCGAGCAGGTAAAAGACAAGAAGCTGGAAGGCATTTCCGACCTGCGGGACGAAACCGACCGCAACGGTATGCGTGTGGTTATCGAGCTGAAGAAGGACGCCAATCCTCAGGTGGTTTTGAACAACCTCTTCAAGCAGACCGCTCTTCAGTCCTCCTTCGGTATTATCCTTTTGGCCTTGGTGGACGATCAGAAGCAGCCCAAGATTCTGTCTCTGCGGCAGATTCTGGACGAATACATCGCCTATCAGCAGGAAATTCTCCGTCGGCGCACCGAATTTGATCTGCGCAAGGCCCGTGAGCGTGCCCATCTGTTGGAAGGCCTGCTGATTGCTCAGGACAATATTGACGAGGTCATTCAGATCATCCGTTCTTCCTATGACGATGCCAAGGAACGTCTCTGCGCCCGCTTCGGTCTGGATGATGTTCAGGCGCAGGCCATTTTGGACATGCGTCTGAAGGCCCTGCAGGGTCTCGACCGTGAAAAACTGCAGAACGAATACAACGAACTGCAGGAAAAGATCGCTTATTATCTGGGTCTTTTGGAAAGCCCCGAAAAGCTCAACGCCCTTCTGCGGGAAGAGCTCATCGCCATCCGCGACAAGTTCGGCGACGAGAGAAAAACCGAAATTCAGGACGTGGAAGACGAGATCGACATCGAGGATCTCATCGAAGAGAAGACCAGCGTCTTCACCATGAGTCATCATGGCTACATCAAGCGGCAGAGCGAGGATGTCTACAAGGTGCAGAACCGCGGCGGACGGGGCATCAATGCCATGGCCACCAAGGAAGAGGACTTTGTGGAAGAATTGTTTATCGCTTCCACCCATGCCCAGATTCTCTTCTTCACCACCCGCGGCCGTGTCTTCCGTATCAAGGGATACGAAGTGCCCGAAGCATCCCGTCAGGCCAAGGGAATGCACATTGCCAATTTGTTGCAATTGGAGCAGGGCGAAACTATTTCTGCCATGATTCCTCTCTACGGCGAAATCGACGAAGAGAACGCTTATCTGAACATGGTCACCAAGGCAGGGATCACCAAGCGCACCCTGCTGTCCGAGTATAAGAACATCCGCAAGGGCGGCCTGATTGCCGTCAATCTGGATGAAGGGGACGAGCTGGTTTCGGTTCGCTTGACCGACGGCACCAAGACCATGGTGTTGATCACCCACAACGGTATGGGTATTTCTTATGACGAGAATCAGGTTTCCGTGGTGGGACGTACCGCCCGTGGCGTGAAGGCCATCAAGTTGGCCGAAGACGACGAGGTGATTTCCTCCATTCTTGCCGAGGAAGGAAAGGATCTGTTGATCGTCACCGAAAAGGGCATGGGCAAGCGCACTCCCTTCTCCGAGTTCAAGATTCAGAACCGCGGCGGCCGTGGCGTTGCCTGCCACAACATCACCGAAAAGACGGGTCTCATCGCAGGGGCCAAGGCCGTCACCGACAAGGACGATCTGGTGGTCATTTCCTCCGACGGTGTTCTGATCCGCATCCGTGTGGAAGACATTCCCGTTTATCGCCGCACCTCCTCCGGTGTCCGCATCATGCGCATCGGCGAGGACAATAAGGTGATGAACATTGCACCCCTTCCCTCCGAGCCCGAGGAAGAAGCTGTCGAAGAGACCGTGACCGAAGAAGTCACCGAAACCCAAGAATAATTACACCGAGAGGTTGAATACTATGAAAAATACCGAAAAGACAATGGAAAAAATCGTAAATCTCTGCAAAAACCGCGGCTTTATCTTTGCCGGCTCCGAGATTTACGGCGGCCTTGCCAACACCTGGGACTACGGTCCTCTGGGTGTGGAATTCAAAAACAACGTGAAAAAGGCATGGTGGAAGAAATTCGTTCAGGAAAACCGCTATAACGTGGGCCTGGACGCCGCCATTCTCATGAATCCTCAGACCTGGGTTGCTTCCGGTCACGTGGGTGGATTTTCCGATCCTCTGATGGACTGTAAGGAATGTAAGGAGCGCTTCCGTGCCGACAAGGTCATCGAGGATTGGTGTGCCGAGAATAATTTCGAGCTGGGCAAGGCGGTGGACGCCATGTCTCAGGCCGAAATGAAGGAATTTGTGGAAGAGCACAACATCTGCTGCCCCACCTGCGGCAAGCACAACTGGACCGACATCCGTCAGTTCAACCTGATGTTCAAGACCTTCCAAGGGGTTACGGAAGATGCGAAGAACGTGGTTTACCTGCGTCCCGAAACCGCACAGGGAATTTTCGTCAACTTCAACAACGTGGCTCGCACCACCCGCAAGAAGCTGCCCTTCGGCGTTTGTCAGGTAGGTAAATCCTTCCGTAACGAAATCACCCCCGGTAACTTCACCTTCCGCACCCGTGAATTCGAGCAGATGGAGCTGGAATTCTTCTGCAAGCCCGGCACCGAGCTGGAATGGTTCGCTTACTGGAAGCAGTTCTGCAAGGATTGGCTTCTGTCTTTGGGCATGAAGGAAGAAAATCTGCGTCTGCGTGACCACGATCCCGAAGAACTGTCCCACTATTCCAACGCCACCACCGACTTTGAGTTCGTCTTCCCCTTCGGTTGGGGCGAGCTTTGGGGCGTTGCTTCCCGTACCAACTTCGACCTGAACGCTCACCAGACCACTTCCGGTCAGGATATGACCTATTACGATCAGGAAGCCAACGAGCACTACATCCCCTACGTGGTGGAGCCCTCTCTGGGTGCCGACCGTGTGGCACTGGCCTTCCTCGTGGACGCTTATGACGAAGAGGTTGTGGATGCGGAAAAGAACGACACCCGTGTTGTCCTTCGTCTCCATCCCGCCCTTGCGCCCTTCAAGGCGGCGGTTCTGCCCCTGTCCAAGAAGCTGGCCGAGCCCGCAGGGGAGATTTACGAAATGTTGTCTAAGTATTTCAACGTAGACTACGATGAAACCGGCTCCATCGGCAAGCGTTATCGCCGTGAGGACGAAATCGGTACTCCCTACTGCATCACCGTGGACTTCGAAACCGCCAACGATGGCTGCGTTACCATCCGTGAGCGCGACTCCATGGAGCAGATCCGTATCCCCGTCACCGACGTGGTCGCCTACCTCAACGAAAAGCTGTATTTCTGAGATAGATAGCTTGGCGTGGGTGTTCCTTTTCTTCTTTTCAGGAGAAAAGAAGAAAAGGAACCGAAAAGAAGAAATGCCGCATGCCGCCGAAATACTTTCGGCGGGGGAGTAGGTTAAGTTAAGGCTCGATCACAGAGGATCGGCCTTTACGAAGCCGACCCTCTCATAAAGAGCAGGAAAGAGGGAAAAACCCTTTACACTTCGCCTTAAAGTGAACCTCTCTCGAACGGCGCGCAGTGGATGAGGTGCGCGCTTCGCAAGCCTTCCCCTAGTAGGGGAAGGAGGACCGCGACAGCGGTGGATGAGGTTGACCCCGCGAATGTTACTTCCCGAAAAGAATCATTGCGAACTGCAACAACCTCATCCGTCACGGCGGCCGAACACGCCGTGCCACCTTCCCCTACCCAGGGGAAGGCTTGCAAAGCGCATCGCCCTCCTCTTTCGCATCGTTCGAGAGTGCCGCATAGAAAACGCTTCTCCGTTTCTATTCTCTGCCCCATGAGGGTGCCGCTTTCGTGAGGAGCGGTACCCTGTGACCAAGCTTTAACCGAACAAACCTCACCGACGAATGTAATTCGTCGGAACATGGCTTTTCTTTTGGTACTTTTCTTTTCTCCCGAAAAGAAAAGTACACCTACCGTTCCCTCTAACTCATAATTTCCTTCGAAAGGAAACACATCTATGATTATTTTAGACAACTACCGTGTAAAACTGATGGAGATTGCCGAGCAGCTGAAGGAGCTGTCCAGCGCCATGCGTATTCCCCAAGTGAAGGAGAAGCTGGCGGAGTTCGAGCAGATCACCGCCGATCCCAACTTCTGGAACGACATGGAAAAATCTCAAAAAATTCTGGTAGAGCAGAAGCGGCAGAAGGACATTCTGGACGCTTACAACGCCGTGGTCGCCGCCCATTCCGATGCGGAAACCTTGGTGGAGCTTGCCATGGAAGAGTGCGACGAGGACACGGAAAACGAAATCGTCACCATGACCGAGGAGCTGGAAAAGACCATCGAGCATCTGACCATGGACACCCTGCTCAACGGGGAATATGACAAGGCCAATGCCATCCTCACCTTCCATGCGGGGGCGGGCGGCACAGAGGCTCAGGACTGGGCCCTGATGCTCTTCCGCATGTATTCCCGTTACGGGGAGCAGAACGGCTTCAAGGTCAAGTGCATCGACATGCTGGACGGAGACGAAGCGGGCATCAAATCCGCCGTTCTCATGCTGGAAGGCAAGAACGCCTACGGCTACATGAAGTCCGAATCGGGGGTGCACCGTCTGGTGCGCGTTTCCCCCTTCGACGCCTCGGGGCGCCGTCAGACCTCCTTCGCTTCCGTGGAGGTTATGCCCGAAATCGAGGACGATAAGTCCATTGAGATTCGGGAAGAGGACCTGGAAATCGAATGTCACCGCGCTTCCGGTGCGGGCGGTCAGCACGTTAACAAGACCGACTCCGCCGTGCGCATCAAGCACATCCCCACGGGCATCGTGACGGGATGTCAGACCGAGCGCTCCCAGAAGCAGAACCGTGAAATGGCTCTGAAGATGCTGAAAAGCAAGCTGATGGAGATCAAGGAACGGGAGCATCTGGAAAAAATCGAAGACATCAAGGGTGTTCAGATGGACAACGGCTGGGGATCTCAGATCCGTTCCTATGTTTTCATGCCCTACACGCTGGTCAAAGATCACCGCACCAACTATGAAATGGGGAACGTGCAGGCGGTCATGGACGGGGATCTGGAAGGCTTCATCAACGCCTACCTCAAGCATCTGAAGGCCAACGAGGGCTAAAATCGCAAACCTACCGCAGGGTGTCGTTCTTTGTCGGCACCCTGCCATTATAGGATTTTTCTGCGGAAAGGATGGGACAATATGACGGTTTTGGGCATCGACCCCGGTGTGGCAACGGTGGGTTGGGGATTCGTCCATTATGACGGAAACCGCTTTTCTTCCCCCCAATACGGTGCCATCATCACGCCCCCCAAGATCCCCTTGGAGCGGCGTCTTGAAATGATCTATGACGAGCTGGGAAAACTGCTGGCCGAGCTGAAGCCCGATTATGTCTCCATCGAAGAGTTGTTCTTTTCCAAAAACATCACCACGGGGATCGCCGTGGCCCATGCCCGCGGAGTGATCATGCTTGCATGTCAGAAGGCGGGGATTATCTGTTATGAATTCAAGCCTCCGCAGGTGAAGCAGGCGGTGGTGGGATACGGCAACGCAGAAAAAAAGCAGGTCATGCTCATGACCAAAATGCTTTTGAATCTGAAGGAAATTCCCCGCCCTGACGATGCCGCCGACGGACTCGCGCTTGCCATCTGCTGCGCCCACAGTCTGGGCATGGCCAACCTCTCCCGCCGACAGTAAGTGGGAGTTAGAGGGACGAGAGACGAGAGACGAGGGGGTGTTCTTCTTTCTTTTCGGGAGAAAAGAAAAGTGCATTTCCCGGTTCCCCAAACTATCCTCTTTCAAAGGAGACCTTTATGTACTATTATCTTCAGGGCGATCTTGCCTACTGCGACCTTCAGACGGCGGTCATTGACTGCGGCGGCGTGGGCTATCAATGCAACATCACCGCCAACACCTATCAGGAGATCAGCGGCAAAAATCAGGTAAAACTTTATACATATCTCCACGTCAAGGAGGATGCTTTGACCATTTACGGCTTTGCCGATGAGCAGGAGAAGCAGTTTTTCCTTCTTCTCATTTCCATCAGCGGCGTGGGGCCCAAGGGGGCTCTGTCCATTCTGTCCGAAATGCTCCCCGAGACCTTTGCCGCCGCCGTCATGACGGGGGATCACCGTCAGATCTCCAAGGCCAACGGGGTGGGGCCCAAATTGGCCCAGCGCATCTGTCTGGAACTGAAGGACAAGCTGGCCAAGACCGACATCAAGGTGTCCGAAACCCAAAAAGCCGCCGCCGTGGCGGACAAAGCGGCCTTCGAGGATGCCGCCGCCATCCTTGCCACCTTCGGTTATCATAAAAACGACATCACCAAGGCGCTGGAGAAGTGCACCGCCGACAACAGTCAGGATTTGGTGCGCCAAGCCCTGCGCATGCTTTCTAATATTTAAGGAGGAACGGTATGGAATTTGACGATCGTTTGCTCTCCACCCGCACCATCGAGGCCTCCGACGATCCCGAAAATCTCCGCCCCCAACGGTTGGACGATTATGTCGGGCAGGTGCAGGCTAAGGAAAACCTGCGCATCTTCATCGAGGCCGCAAAGCAGCGCAACGATGCACTGGATCACGTTCTCTTTTTCGGCCCTCCGGGATTGGGAAAGACCACCCTTGCCAACATCGTCGCCGCCGAAATGGGGGTCTCCATCCGCATCACCAGCGGCCCCGCATTGGAAAAAGCGGGGGACATCGTGGCCCTTTTGACCAACCTGCAGCAGGGGGACATCCTTTTTATCGACGAAATTCATCGCCTCTCCCGCACGGTGGAGGAAATCCTCTACCCCGCCATGGAGGACTATGAATTCGACGTCATTTTGGGCAAGGGTCCTTCCGCCCGTTCCATCCGTTTTGACCTGCCCAAATTCACCCTCATCGGCGCCACCACCCGCTCGGGACAGTTGGCGTCTCCCTTCCGTGACCGTTTTGGTGTTATGTTGCGCTTGGAGCTGTATCAGGTCCACGAACTGGAGCAGATTATCAAGCGCTCCGCTTCCATTTTGAACATCGGTATCACCGATGCGGGCGCCCATGAAATTGCCTCCCGCTCCCGTGGCACCCCCCGTATCGCCAACCGCCTTCTCAAGCGGGTGCGGGACTTTGCTCAGGTGTTGGGGGATGGCATCATCACCGACGAAATCGCCGACGAGGCTCTGCGCCGTCTCGATATTGACAAATTGGGGCTGGATACCCTGGATCGTCGCATGCTCACCGCCGTGGTGCAGCAGTTCCGCGGAGGCCCCGTGGGATTGGAAACCCTGGCGGCCATGATCGGGGAAGAGGCGGTGACGGTGGAAGACGTGTACGAGCCCTATCTGATGCAGATCGGCTTTTTGATCCGCACCCAGCGTGGACGTTGCGTCACCGAGGCGGCCTGTAAGCACTTGGGATTGGAGTTCCCAAAATGAGTAAAAAATCCCATAACCATCGCATTTTTGAGTTAGACTTTTTGCGGGGCCTTGCCCTTGTGATGATGTGTCTCGACCACCTTGCATACGACCTCTATTGCCTGCCCTATTGGTTTTCCGACGCTGACACGGTGTGGATTTATCGGCTGGGGGACTTCGGCGAGGCGGTGGCCTTTTCCCAATGGCGGCTGGTGCTCCATTACATTTTTGCCACCCTCTTCCTGCTCATGGCAGGGGTGGGCTCGGCCCTGACCCGAAACCACAAGCGGCGGGTGTTGCAGGTGGGCGGTGCGGCGTTGACCATCACCTTAGTCACCGTCACCCTCGACCTGTTCTTCCACATGGGCGCCACCATCCTCTTCGGGGTTCTGTCTGCCATGACGGTGGGGGCGCTGCTCTGTTGGATCTGTTCCCTCTTCGGGGAGAAGTGGGGCAAGTGGATTGCCCTTGGAGGCGGCGTTGCCATCATCGCCGTTGGATTTGTCATTAAGTGGTATGATGCCACCCATGTTTTCCGTATTTCCGCCCATGAAATTTGGTCTGTGATCTTCGGCACGCTGCAATACGGCTCCGATTGGTTCCCCATTTTCCCCTGCGCGGGGGTCCTTTTGGTGGGTTATTTTCTGGGGAAGGTTCTGTACAAAAGGCGGCAGTCTCTCATCCCCTGCCTGCGGGGAAAGACAGACCATTTCTTCTGCGCCATCGGGCGCAAGCCGTTATGGATTTATCTTCTCCATCAGCCCGTTATCATGGCGGCGCTCTATGGAATTCTTTGGTTACTGGAAGGGTAAAGGCAAATGCTTGGCGTTTTCGTAAATGTTTTGACTGTGTTGGTGGGAAGCTCCTTCGGGCTTCTCTTTCGTAAGGCGATCCCCGAAAAAATGGCCGCGGGGATTATGAATGTACTGGGGCTTTGCACGCTTTACATTGGGATTGACGGGATGATCAACGAGGATTTTCCCGGTCATATGCCGCTGATCATCATCATTTCCATGGTTTTGGGGACGGCGGCAGGATTTTTGATGCATATTCATGAAGGAATCAATGCGCTGGGCGATCTGGTGGAGCGACGTTTCACCAAATCCGAGGGGCAGGGCTCCGTGGCGCGGGGCTTTGTGACCGCATCTCTGGTCTTCTGCGTGGGGGCCATGACGGTGGTGGGCTCCCTGCAAGCGGGATTGGAGGGGGATAACACCCTTCTGTTTACCAAATCCCTGCTGGATTTGATCTCTTCCTCCATGCTGGCGGTCTCCCTGGGCATCGGCGTGATGCTGTCCTTCCTTTTTGTGTTGGTCTTCCAGGGAGGACTGGTGCTTTTGTCGGGGGTTCTTCAGCCGATCTTGACCGACGGCGCCATCGACGCCATGGTTTGCGCAGGCTCGCTGATGATTGTGGCGCTGAGCTTCAATATCATCGGCATCACCAAGCTGAAGGTGGCAAATTATCTTCCCGCTCTCGTCTTCGCCCCCGCCGTGTGGTGGCTTTGGGAGCTCATCGCCTGAACGCAAGGGCTTGATGGGAAAAGTACACACTCCCACTCCCCCCCACCCTTTGAAATCTATCTTTGAGGTAACAATATGACAGTTTACAACGCAGGACAATGGGACATCGCCGTGGTTGGTGCGGGGCATGCAGGCATCGAAGCCGCCCTTGCCGCCGCGCGCCTCGGTCATAAGACCATACTGTTCACCATTTGTCTCGATGCCGTGGGCAATCTGCCCTGCAATCCCTCCATCGGGGGCACGGCCAAGGGGCATTTGGTGCGGGAGCTGGACGCCTTGGGCGGACAGATGGGCAAGGTGGCGGATGAGGTGTTTTTGCAGAGCCGCATGCTCAATCTGGGCAAGGGTCCCGCCGTCCATTCCCTGCGCATCCAGGCCGACCGCCGTCGCTATCAGGATCGCATGAAGCACATTTTGGAGCTGGAGCCCAATCTGGAGCTCAAGCAGGCCGAAATCCGCTCCCTGACACAGGAGGGTGACGAATGGGTTCTGACCACCCATTTGGGTGCCCAATATCACGTCCGCGCCGCCATCCTTTCCACGGGGACCTATCTGAAAGGAAAGATCATCGTGGGCGAAACGGCCTACGAAGGAGGCCCCGACGGCATGTTCGCCGCCACGGGACTCACCGATTCTCTCAAAGCGCTGGGGATCTCCCTGCTCCGCTTCAAAACCGGCACGCCCCCTCGCATCAAGCGTTCTTCCGTGGATCTGACCCAACTGGAGCCCCAACGGGGCGATGATAAAATTGTCCCCTTCTCCTTTGAGAATGAAGGGAAATTTATCGGTGAAAATACCCACGAGTGCTATCTCGCCCACACAAACGCCGAAACCCACCGCATCATCCGCGCCAATCTCCACCGCTCCCCCCTCTATTCGGGAAAAATCGAGGGGATCGGCCCCCGCTATTGCCCCTCCATCGAGGACAAAATCGTTCGTTTCGCCGACAAAGAGCGGCACCAACTTTTTTTGGAGCCCATGGGACGGGAAACCGAGGAGATGTATCTGCAGGGATTTTCCTCCTCTCTTCCCGAGGATGTTCAGTTGGAAATGTTGCATTCTCTGAAGGGCTTTGAGCATGCCGTTGTCATGCGCACCGCCTACGCCATCGAGTATGATTGCATCGACCCCATGCAGCTTTCCGCCACGCTGGAATTCAAAGACCACCCCAACCTCTACGGAGCGGGGCAGTTCAACGGCACCTCTGGCTACGAGGAAGCCGCTGCCCAAGGATTTGTGGCGGGCGTCAATGCGGCCTTGAAATTGCAAGGAAAAGAGCCCCTTGTCCTCGACCGTGCATCCTCTTATATCGGCACCCTCATCGACGATTTGGTGACCAAGGGCACCAACGAGCCCTACCGCATGATGACCTCCCGCTCGGAATACCGTCTCCTGCTGCGGCAGGACAACGCAGATCAACGCCTCACCCCCATGGGGTATCGCATCGGGCTGATTTCCCGGGAGCGCTATGATCGATTTGTTGAAAAATATCGCTTAGTGGAAGAAGAGATCGAACGCTGCCGCACCACCCACTTTTCTCCCGAATCGGTGCGGGATCTTTTGGAGGCCCACGGCACGCCGCCCCTCCACGGAAGCGCCTCTTTGGCCGATCTGATCCGTCGTCCCGAGTTGACCTATGCCGCCCTCGCCCCTGTGGATAAGGATCGCCCGTCCCTACCCGATACCGTGACGGAGCAGGTGGAAATTTCGTTGAAATATGAGGGCTACATCCGCCGACAAATGGCCGCCGCCGAAGAATTCAAGCGGTTGGAATCCCGTCGGTTGCCCCCCGACATCGACTATACAAAAATTCAAGGATTGCGCTTGGAAGCGCAACAAAAGCTCAATAAATTTCGCCCCGTCTCCATCGGTCAGGCCTCCCGCATTTCAGGGGTTAATCCCGCCGATGTGACGGTACTGTTGATCCGCTTCGACGGCAACGGAAAGGAAGCATAATCATGAGAGCACGCAAAAAAAAGAACACCGTTCCCCGTCTGGAACGGGTTGCGGATCGCTTCACCCCCACCATTCCCGCAGGGGAAGAGGAGATCCGTGTTGAGGTGGGCTGCGGCAAAGGAAAATTCATCACTGCCCTGGCGAAGGATCATCCCAATGTGCAGTTTTACGCTCTGGAAAAGATTCCCGACGTTATTGTAATGGCGGCGGAAAAGGCGGCACGGGAGGAGATCGGCAATGTAAAATTCCTGCTGGCCGATGCAAAAGATCTGACCGAGGGCATTGATATTAAGTTCATGGGGCTGGACGAAAACCGCAAGCCGATTTTGGAAAATGTTGCCCATGAGGCTCTTTGCCCCAGCCATTCCGTTTCGGTGTTGTATCTGAATTTTTCCGATCCTCTGCCAAACAACAAGCACGCCCATCTGCGCCTGACCCATGCGGATTTTCTGGAGCGGTATCGCACTGTTCTCAAGGCCGACGGACACATCGAATTCAAGACCGACAATAAGCCTCTCTTCGATTTTTCCGTGGAGCAATTTCAAGAGTGCAACTACGAAATTTACGATTATACCGAGGATTTGCACCACTCGGACATTCCCAATCCCTATCACACCGAGTATGAGACCCGTTTCTCCGAAATGGGGATGCCCATCTACTCTCTCAAGGCTCGTCCGCCGAAGGAGAAGGCATGATTCGGGTGGGGGAAGGGTACGACGTCCACCGCCTTGTTGAGGGCAGAAAATGCATCATCGGCGGGGTGGACATCCCCTTCGAAAAAGGACTTTTGGGACATTCCGATGCTGACGTTTTGTTGCATGCCGTTACCGATGCTCTTTTGGGCGCCGCAGGCTTGGGAGACATCGGGCGACGCTATCCCGACACCGACATGCAATGGAAGGGCGCCGACAGTCTGGCGCTGTTAAGGGACTCTGTGGAGTATCTGCGCTCCAAGGGCTACCGCCCCGTCAACGTGGATGCCACCGTCATCTGCCAACGCCCGAAAATCACCCCCCATGCGGAGCAGATGCGCAAAAATATTGCCTCCGCTTTGGGTATTGACCCTGAATTTGTCAACATCAAGGGCAAAACCGAGGAAGGCCTGGGCTTTACGGGGGAAGGCTTGGGCATCGCCGCCCGCGCCGTAGCGCTGATTGAAAAAGGAGAATGAATATGAAACTGCTTTCCGCTGTTTTTCCTGTTGTTCCCGGAGATCCCGAGCACAACGTAACCACAATGATCGAGGTGATGGATCAAAACCCCGCCGACGTGTATCTTTTCCCCGCTTTTGCGGTGACGGGGGTCACCTGCGGCATGCTTTTTGCCTACAAATCCTTTATTGAGGCTTCCGATCGGGCTCTCGACCGTCTCTGCGATTATTCCGCCGAGAAGGGCATCACCCTGGTCACCTCCGCCGATCAGATTGGGAACATGTATATCAAAAACGGGGAGCTGGGGCGTAAAAATGAGTTCGAGATTTGCGGACGTTCGGTGATTATTTCCGCCGACGGCAGCGGCGACGGAGACGTGATCCTTCTGCCTACCGCCATGGCGGGCTACCCCTGCCTTTCCGCCGACGTGACCGAGCTTTGCCAAAAAATTTCATCGGCCAAAAATTGCCTTTTTGCCGTGGCCAACCCCGGCTTCGGTGAGGCGGTTTCCGACGGGGTTTACCAAGGCTTCTGTGGCATCTACCGCAACGGCCGCACGGTGGATTTTGCCCTGCAGGACAAGCCCGACGTGATCCTTTCCTACTATGACGAGGAGAACCCCTCCGAGGGCTGGGAGTCTGTCCGCCGCCCCCATGCAGACCTGCGGATCCCCTATTACGGGAAGAACGATCCGAAGAAATATTTGGGTGAGCTCTTCCGCTTGCAGGTGCAGGCCCTTTACACCCGCATCCAATCCAGCCATATGCAATATGTTGCCATTAACGTGTCGGGCGGTCTCGATTCCACCCTGGCGCTGATGGTGACCTATGAGGCCATGAAGATGGCCAAGCTGCCCCTCGATCATATCATCGCCATGACCCTGCCCTGCTTCGGTACGGGCAAGCGGACCTACACCAACGCCCACATTCTCATGGAAGAAGTGGGGGCAACGGTCCATGAAATCGACATCAAATCCGCCGTCACCGATCATCTGAAAACCATTGGACATGACGGCGAAACGGCGGACATTACCTATGAAAATGCTCAGGCGCGGGAGCGGACCCAAATCCTCTTCGACATGGCCAACCGCTACAATGCGCTGGCGGTGGGCACGGGCGATCTTTCCGAGGCCGCGCTGGGCTTCTGCACCTTTGCGGGGGATACCCTGAGCCACTACAACGTCAACGCCTCCGTGCCCAAGACCTTGATTAAAGATCTTGTCAATTTGTTGGCCAAGCGGTATGGCGGACGGCTGGGCGAATCCCTGGCAGATGTGGCCGCCACAGACATTTCTCCCGAGCTGAAGCAGGCGCAGAAAACCGAGGACATCCTTGGCCCCTACCTGCTCCATGACTTCATTATTTACTATTATTCCAAGCACCGTCTGGAGCGGGACGAGCTGTTCCAATACATGATGGCCACCTTTGACGAGTATGACGAAGAGACCATTGTCAAGACTCTGGACACCTTCTTCCGCCGCTTCTCCATTGCCCGCTTCAAGCGCAATTCCATGGGCGAGGGCGCGCAGATTATCGGACTGAAATTGCCTTATATCCCCACCGACGTGGTTCTCTGAAAAACACGGAAGGATGCTTTTTCATGAAAAAAAATCTTGCAGAAAAACTGCGTGACAAAGAGTTGATTTACGGATCTCACATCTTCGGCGGCATGCCCATGCTGACCGAGGCTATGGCGCAATGCGGCTTTGATGTGCTTTGGATTGATATGGAGCACACCTCCATCGACCATGAAAATCTGGTCAACAACCTCATCGCCGCGCGGGCTGGAGGGACTCCTGCATGGGTTCGGATCCCCTGGAACGATCCTGTGCGGGCAAAGCCGGTGCTGGATATGGGCGCGGATGGGATTATTTTCCCCTATATCCGCACCGCAGAGGAAGCGGCGCTGGCGGCGGCCGCCTGCTCTTATCCTCCCGAAGGGATTCGGGGCTATGGCCCCTTGCGTGCCTTGGATTACGGCGCTATTTCTCAAATGGAATACGTCACCGAAACCTTTCGCCACTGCCGCCGCATTGTTCAGATCGAGCACATCGATGCGGTGAAAAATCTGCGGGAGATCGCCGCCGTGGAGGGCATCGACGGTTTTATCGTGGGCCCCAACGATCTTTCCGCCTCTGTGGGGCTGATCGGGCAGGTGCGCCATCCCGATATGCTGCCGTTGTACGAGCAAATTGCCGCGGTGTTGAAGGAATTCGGCAAGCCTTTTGGGGTTTCTACCGGATTCAACGAGGACTTTTTGCAGTATTGGGTGGATTTGGGCGCCACCATCCTCTTTGCGGGCAACGATGTGGGTTACGTCCGCGAGGGCGCCATTGCCGTGCGGGAGGGCTATGAAAGGCTGACCAAAAACGCCTGACCACCCCCGCGTAAAGCGCAACGAGAGAATGGGGTGGAGTGCTTTCTTTTTTCGGAGGAAAAAGCCCAAGCCGATTTTTTTTGTAAACTTAAATGTTCTATTTGCGAATAACAGGTAACTTTTGAACCGAAACAATCCTTCCACCGCTTTGCGGTCCCCCTCCCTTTACACAAGGGAGGCATGCGAAGCGCGCACTTTATCGGTTTCGCT
>JAGAOU010000117.1 GCA_017623595.1 Clostridia bacterium | reverse complement strand
CGATGGCTCGGTTACGTACACCCGGTACGCGCCCTCGCCGCTCAACGGAATCTTCCTTCCGTTTTTCTCTGCGAAACAGGAAAAAACGTCGGAACACCGAAGACTGCGTCTTCTTTCCGTCGATGGCTCGGTTACGTACACTTGGTACGCGCCCTCACCGCTCAACGGAATCTTCCTTCCTATTTTGACTTTCTAAACATAAGGAGGTAATGCTCTATGAAGTCCAGCGATCTGATAGCTGCGTTTCTGATGGAAGCGTTGGAAAAGCAGGACGGGGCATTGGAGCTGCAGCGCAACGAATTGGCGCAACAGTTCAATGTAGTGCCCAGCCAGATCAATTATGTTATCTCTTCTCGGTTCACGCCCGAGCGAGGATATATCATCGAAAGTCGCAGAGGCGGCGGCGGATACATTCGCATTCAGCGGGTGCGAAGCGATAAGCGTACCCACATTATGCATGTGGTCAACGCAGTTGGTAAGAACATCAACGCTTTCAACGCCGATCTGTTTTTGCGCAACATGATGGACTACGGATATCCGTCCGCGGGGGAGGTTCGTCTCATCCGTGCCGCAGTGTCCGAAAATTCCCTCTCCGCCCTTCCGCCGGCGGTTCGGGATTTTGTACGGGCGGACATCTTTAAAAACATGCTGATTTCGGCGGCCGCCGAATAAAATGTAAAGGAGTTATTGTTATGCTTTGCGAAAACTGTAAAAAGAACACCGCAACCACCTATTTTAAGCAAACCGTAAACGGAAAGACCCGTGAAGTGTTTCTCTGCTCCGAGTGCGCGGCGAAACTGGGGTTGGGAGATTCCTTCTCGAATTTTGGGAACTTCGGTTTTGGCTTGTCCGCTATGTCCGATCTGTTGGGGGCGTTTTCCGCGCCCGCATCGGCGAAATGCCCCACCTGCGGAATTACCTTGAATGAGGTTTCCCGTTCGGGGACCATGGGGTGTGCCGATTGCTATGATACCTTCCGTGACTATCTTCGCCGTCTTCTGCCCCGTATTTCCGGGAATAAAATTCATAACGGTAAAGTCCCCCATGCGGCGGAGAAAAACGAGGAAAAGGAAATTCCCGCGCTGAAAAAGCGTTTGGAGGAGGCCATCAAAACCGAAAACTTTGAAGAAGCCACGGTTTTGCGGGACAAGATCCGCGAGCTTGAGGCGAAGAAGAATTCCGAAGGAGGAGACGCAAAATGAGTGAGACCAATCTGCCCGTGATTGATTCCCGCATGGTTGTTTCCTCTCGGATCCGCCTGGCGCGGAATCTGAAAAAATATCCCTTCCCCTCCCGTCTCTCCGAGGAGGCGGCACGGGAAATGAAGTTGGAACTCCACGACCTTCTCAAAGAATATCCCCACGAAACCTTTGATTTTCTCGATATGAAAAATGTCACTTCCGTGCAGGCGGGGGCCATGACCGAAGAACATCTGATCTCTCCCGATTTCGGGCGCAACGGAGAAAAAACCGCCCTTCTTCTGGGGAGGGAAAAGACCCTTTCCGTCATGATTAACGAAGAGGATCACCTGCGGATTCAAGCTATGGGATTCGGCTCCTGCCTGGAAGATCTTTACCGCCGCATCAATGAACTGGACGATTATATCGATGGCAAGGTAGAATACGCCTTTTCGGACAAATACGGCTATCTCACCTCCTGCCCCACCAATCTGGGTACGGGTATTCGTGCTTCGGTGATGCTTCATCTGCCTGCGCTGACCCGTCGGGGGCTGATGGAGCGGGTGATCCATTCGGTCTCTCAGGTGGGTATTACGGTGCGAGGCCTTTACGGGGAAGGAACCCAGGCGGGGGCTTGTCTTTATCAGGTTTCCAATTCCTATTCTCTGGGGATCAGCGAATCCGAGACCATCGCCCTTCTTAACCGTATCGTGGCGCAGATCTGTGAATCGGAAAAGAAGGCGCGGGAGAATCAATTCCCCGATCTTCGCGCTCGGGATGAGCTTTATCGTTCCTACGGAATTCTGAAGGAATGCCGCATGCTCACCTCGGCCGAGTTCCGTACCTTGTATTCCAAGGTGCGTCTGGCAGCGGAGGAAGGGCTGTTGGAATTGGATATTCCCGCATTGGATCGACTTTTCATCGAATGTCAGCCCTACAATCTCATGCTCACGGGAGATTCCGAATCGGAAAACGAGCGGGATCAGCGTCGGGCAACCCTGGTTCGGGAACGGATGCGGGGATAACATCACACAGCAATCGAATTTGAGGTGATCTTTTATGTTCAATAATTTTTCTCAAAAGGCGGGCATGGCGCTGAATTTTGCTTTGCAGGCCGCCCGTGAATTGGGACATTCTTATATCGGAACCGAGCATTTGCTCATGGGTCTGACCCAGACCGAGGACAGTGTTGCGCAAAAGGCGCTGACTGATGCGGGCATCACCGTGGAAGGATTGGTCAGCCGCATTGCCGAGTCTATCGGTACGGGGACACCCTCCAATGTTTCGGGACAGGATATGACCCCTCGTATGAAGAAGATTTTGGAGCAATCCTATGCGGAAGCCCGTCAGTTGGGGCATAACATTATCGGTACGGAGCATCTGTTGCTTGCCCTTTTGAAGGAGACCGACTGCAAGGCCGTGGAGCTTTTGGAGAGCGAAGGTGCGGACGCACGGGAGATTGCCTCCTCTGTTTTTGAGCTTTTGGGCATTGCCCCCTCGGGCGCACAGAAAAAAGGCGAGAAGGCTCGTCGGTCCGACGGAAAAACCCCGGGGCTGGATCAGTTCGGCGTGGATTTGACCGAGCAGGCGCGGGAGCGCAAGATCGACCCCGTCATCGGCCGCAGCGAGGAAATTGCCCGTGTGATTCAGGTTCTGTCCCGCCGCACCAAAAACAATCCATGCCTTATCGGGGAACCCGGTGTGGGCAAGACCGCCATTGCCGAGGGCTTGGCCCAGCATATTGTGGACGGTGCCGTCCCCGAAATGCTGAAGGATAAACGGGTCGTGACCGTGGACATCGCTTCCATGTTGGCGGGCTCCAAATATCGGGGCGATTTTGAAGAACGACTGAAAAACGTCATTGACGAAGTGAAAAAGGCGGGCAACGTCATCCTTTTCATTGATGAATTGCATGTTTTGGTGGGCGCAGGCTCCGCAGAAGGGGCCATGGACGCCGCCAACATCCTCAAGCCCTCTTTGGCGCGGGGCGAAATTCAGGTCATCGGCGCCACAACACTCAACGAATATCACAAGAACATTGAAAAGGATGCGGCTTTGGAGCGCCGTTTTCAGCCCATTATCGTGGCCGAACCTTCCGTGGAAGATGCCATCGGGATTTTGAAAGGACTGCGGGACAAATACGAGGCCCATCATAAGGTGCGCATCACTGACGAGGCCATCGAAGCCGCCGTTAAGCTGAGCAAGCGTTATATTCAGGATCGCTTTTTGCCCGACAAAGCCATTGATCTGATGGACGAGGCCGCTTCTAAGCTTCGCATCTCCAATCTCACCTCTCCTGCCGAGTTGAAGGAACGGGAGGAGGAGATCGCCCGTTTGGGCGCTGAGAAAGAGGATGCGGTGCGCAATCAGAATTTCGAGGAAGCCGCCCGCATTCGCGACGAGGAAAAGGCTAAGAAAGCGGAACTTGAAGAGGTTCGCCGTAAGTGGAACGAAGAGGCGGCAGGGCGGGAATTGACCGTGGGCGCCGAGGAGATTCAAGAAGTGATCTCCCAATCCACCGGCATCCCTGTCCGCAAGCTGATTTCCGAAGAGGGACAGCGCCTTTTGAATATGGAATCCATTCTCCATCAGCGGTTGGTGGGGCAGGATGAGGCCGTGGTGGCCGTCTCCCGTGCCATCCGTCGGGGCAGAGTGGGGCTGAAGGATCCCAAGCGTCCCATCGGTTCCTTCCTCTTCCTTGGTCCTACGGGGGTGGGTAAAACCGAGCTTTCCAAGGCTCTGGCTGAGGTTATGTTCGGGGATGAAAACGCCATGATCCGCATTGATATGTCCGAATATATGGAAAAGCACACCGTTTCCCGCCTCATAGGTTCCCCTCCGGGCTATGTAGGCTATGACGAGGGCGGTCAGTTGACCGAAAAGGTGCGTCGCAAGCCCTATGCCGTGGTGCTCTTCGATGAGATCGAAAAGGCTCATCCCGACGTGTTCAACGTCATGCTTCAGGTGTTGGACGACGGCCAGTTGACCGATGGGCAGGGCAGAACGGTGGACTTCAAAAACACCGTCATCATCATGACCAGCAATGTGGGAGCCCTCAATATTTCCGAAAAGAAAAAGACCATGGGCTTTGCTCCCTCCGATGGGGAATTCGATCGGGCGCAGGAGTCGATCCGCGAGCAGGTCATGGGCGAGTTGAAGCAGGCCTTCCGTCCCGAATTCCTGAACCGTATTGACGATATTATCGTCTTCTCTCAGCTGAAGAAGGAGGACATCAAGCAGATTGCTCTGCGGATGACCGAATCGGTACGCAAGCGTCTGTCGGAAATGGACATCACCCTCAACTTCTCGGATGAGGCGCTGGATTTTCTGGCCGACAAGGGCTTCGACACCGCTTACGGTGCCCGTCCTCTGCGCCGCGCCATCCAATCTATGGTGGAGGATGTTTTGGCTGAACGGATGCTCAGCGAATCCTTCGGCAAGGGAGACACGGTTTTGGTTACCGTCGTCGACGGAAAACTGGATTTTTCCAAACAATAAGCAATAAAAATTACGGACCGAAGGAGCAATCCTTCGGTCCCGGACTGTTGAAAAAGTCAAAAGAAAGCGAACTTCTCATGGATCCGTAGGGCGTGGGCTTGCTCCCGCCGCCAAAAAGACACCCCGACAGATTATCAATGTCTGTCGGGGTGGTTTTATTACGTCAGGTCGTATGTAGTATATTTGGTCTGTGAAAGCAGTTTTTGAAGTTTCAAAAAACGTTCTCGTCTTGTTCCGTGCAAAAGATAGTTTTGGAAAGGAAAGACGAAAGCTTTCCGAAAAACGATTTTAGTTTGCAAACCGTTAGTATATAGAAGAATATATCCTTTTTCGATATTTCTTTCGCCAATGCACCTATTATTTGTTGAATGGGTATCTTTAAAGTTTTTTGCGCACTCTTCAAAATCAATTTGATGTAAGCTGTCTTTAGCTTTGTATACAAGAGAATCAGAAAAGTTTTCGGCCTTATTTCTATTCACCGCAAAAATTTGATGGTCATATATAATTATTTCCATAATGCGTTCTCCTTTTTATCGCCAGTTTCGCATTTGCCATACAAAAGAAAAACCTCTTTGAGTCCCGACGGATTCCATCCGTCGGGACTTGGCTTTCTTATTCTCCCTCGATGCCGTAGGCGTTGAGGAGCTTTTTTGCGGTTTTGTAGTGGTCGGTGAGGGATTGCAGTTTTTTCTCCCGGCGGAAATCGGCGAGAACTTCGGGTTCCTTTCGGTAGGGCAGAAATCCGTCGATTTCATAGGTGAAGGGGCCTTCAAAGCCCGAATCCACAATGCCTCTCATGAAGCTGTCCCAGTCCAGAGTTCCGTTGAATATCGGCTGATGCTGATCCTTTGCACCATTGTTGTCATGGATGTGAACGGCCTTCAGGTTTTTACCCAAGGCTACCAGTTCATCGTGTTGATCCAAGCCCTGAATGTGGGCATGTCCTATGTCCCAGCAGGCACCGAAGAGGGGATGATCCAGATAGGAAATAAAGTCATTCAGATTAGCGGCGGTCATGGGGAAATAAAGACCTCGGGTGTTGACCTCGCAACTGTTCTCCAATAAAACATGCACGCCGTTCGCTTCCATAGCGGGAATCAACGCCTTAAAAAAAGGACGGTTTGCTTCAAAATAGGCCTCTTTGTCTTCGGGATAGCGATAGGGACCTTCGGCAAAGGAGGAATGGATCACGGCAAGCTTGATGCCCAGCATTCCACAGGCTTCAATGGCCCGCAGACAAGCCTTCAAGCCATCTTCTTTCCCTTCTCCGATCAGCTTGCAGGCGGGCAGATGAGCCTGCACCCAGGAGAAGCCCTCCTCTTCGGCGGCGGTCTTGGCGGCGTTGATCACGTCTTTCCAATGCTCGCCCATAAGGGGATGATCGGGAATCTTCAGCGCATGGTAGAAGCTATAGTCAAGATGGTGGAAGCCCGTGCCGCGATACATGCGGGTGGCTTGCTCGGAATTCTGTCCCACATAGGGGAGAACTTCTGCGGTTGTGGTTGCAATTTTCATTTTTTTTGCTCTTTTCTAAACCGTATCGGTTTAAATATTCAGTAATGCGTCAATGCCTTCCTCTGTTGTCGGATCTCCTTCGGGAATCTTAGTCAAGGACCAGACTTCGGTCAACTCCAGAAGACCTCCGGGGATCACATCACAGAGGGGGGAAAGGGATTCGATTTCAATGAATTCCTTGTTGGTGTAGGTTTCAAAGGAGCAGTTGTGGTCGGGATAGATTGCATCGGGATGATAGGTATCGAAGGACTTGGTGAAAAGCTCGCCGTTCCGCAGATAATGCACCTCGCCGTTCTTCAGGTCAAAGCCCAGCTTGAAGGGTGTTTCTGCCGTGGGATCCTGGGTGAGGGTGACGTATTTGTTGAACCACTTCACGCGGGGATCCGCCAGATTGGTGTAGGGCCACACCTCGATGGTGCGGTTGGAGAGAAGTCCCGTGTCGTCGGTGTTCATGGGGATGATCTCGGTGCCGTCTTGGGCGCAGACCGTAAGTCCCCACAATGCAAACCGTTGCGGTTTATTTCCCACATTCATTGCTCCCATGGTGACCGCCATGGAGGCATCCTCTTCGGGAAGGATGATCTCCAGATATTTTTGAATGCCGTTTTCCGTTTCCTCCGGAGGCCCAAAGGAGATTATATTCCCGTCAACGGTGTATTCCACGGGATTCAGATCGGGATAATAGGTTTCGGGATAGGATTCGGGGGAGAGCCAGATGCGATGGCCTCCCAAATTTTCCCAGGCCTTTCCTGCACCGAAGTAGGCTTCAAATCGTTCGTCGGTAAGGCTTCCCAGGGCGGTACGGTCGTCCCTCATGAAGTTTTGTCCTCCCACAAATCCGAAGCGAATGATGCGAGGGCCGATGTCCAGGGTGACATAGGCCTCCAAGATGCCGTTGGAAAGGGAAAGAACCCGACCGTAATCTTTATAATCTGCAAGTTCCTTGATCTCAATCATGTCAGTTCTCCTTTTTGTTTCGGTAGACCGCGGCGTAGAGCAACGCTACCGCCACGCCGCCGATGATGTTGCCTAAAGTGACGGGAATAAAGTGGTTCATCAGAGCGTTTGCCACCGTGAGCCCCTCGGTTGTAACACCGCTGACGGCTTGATAAAAGAGGCCTGTGGGGATGAAGTACATGTTTGCCACGATGTGTTCAAAGCCGCAGAGAACGAAGAGGGCGATGGGCATGTAGAGCGCCGCAACCTTTCCTCCTGCGGTTTCGGCGGCGGTGGCCACCCAAACGGCCAAGCAGACCAGCACATTGCAAAGCACACCGCGAATCAATGCCTGCCCGAAGGTGAGGGTGCATTTTGCGGCGGCGGAGGAGAGGGCGGCGGTTTGGAAGGATTCAGCGGTAATGCCACCCAAAAGGGCCACACAAACGGCAACCAATGCGGCACCGATGAAGTTGGCAATGTACACAACAACCCAGTTTTTCAGCATGCTGCGGAGTTTGACCCGCTTTTGCGCCACGGAAAGAGCGATCAGACAATTGCCCGTAAACAGTTCACTGCCCGCGAGAATCACCAGCACCAGCCCTACGGGGAAGATCAGAGCACCCATCATTTTGCCCACGCCTCCTCCCAGAAGGGCGTTCATTTGTGTGCAACCAACGCCTGCAAGGCCGATGAATGCGCCTGCGGCGATGCCCAAAAGAAACATCTTCCAGAGAGGGAGTTGCGTTTTTGCTTTGCCTACGGCAAGAAATTTTTCGGAAACTTGATTGGGGGTCAGCATGGGGGAAATCTCCTTTCAAAGAGCGAATTTTGTGGGCTGATTTTCCCAATAAAAAAGGGCAAATCAGCATTTTACTGACTTGCCCAGACGGTCGGCATAAGACTCTTACATTCCCTTGCGGTGCTCCGCAAAAATCCGTCAGTCATGTAAAAGCTGTTTCGTTTTCTCTATTATACACGAATTTTCTGTGTTTGTCAAGAGGCCTTGGGAAAAATGAAGGATATTTTTTCGAATTGTTCTTCAGTCCTCATATTTGAATTTATTCTCTGCTCCGTTGACAGCGAAGGGGGAGAGCCAGGCCTTGTTTCCGTCTTTGTCGATCAGCTCGACGCGGACAAAACGGTCTGCGGGTTGGATCTGATAAGTGTATTCCGTAGAGCCCTCGGGGGTGATCTTGGAACGGTTTCCAACCCAGGGAGAGTTGGAGTAGAATATGGCGGTGACACATTCCGAGCAGGAAACGGTCATGGTGTTCTCGATGACCTCTACCTGATTGATTCGAGGGCCTTGAGATGCATAAAATTGCCCCTTTTTCAGAGCGTCCAGAATGCCGTTGACGGAGAAATCCTCGGCTTGAACCATGGTGTAGGAGCGGCAATGCTCGCCTGTATACCAATGGCAGTCGTCCGTTGCAATCTGAGGAATCAGGTGCCCCTTGCGAGCCACAAGATCCAGAATTTGGGAGGAATCCGCCCGATCGGCGTTGTTGGGCAGGGTGGAGGCGGTATTATAAACCTCGACGGCAAAAATGCCCTTCAGCGCAACAATATCCTCGGGCTGGTTCAGGCTCCATTGGGGATGGGCAAGAAATGCGATTCCGCCCAGCTGACGGATGCGGTCGATAAAGGCCTGCGGATGGGAGTCTTTGGGGAGATCTCCAAAGGTGGCATCGGCGGGAATGTTCAGTCCGATGATGTGGAAGCACTCCCGATTTTCTCCGTAGAGGGTGTCCAGCTCCGTGGCGGAAAGGAGAATGAAATCCTTTTCGATTTTTGCAGGGGAGACCTTTCGATGGTCGGAGAATGCTACAATATCATACCCTGCGGCGCGGAAAAAGCCTTCTACCTCTTCGGGGGATTTGCGTCCGTCGGAGACGGTGGTATGTGTATGAAAATTGGCTTTGTACCAAGGGGTGGTTTCGCTGAAAAATTTCATGGTGTATACTCCTTTTGCGAATGTTCCTTGTCAGTATACTCCGAATTTATGGCTTTTTCGGGGAGAGGGGGGAACTCTTTTGTGAATATCTCGGTTGCGTTTTTTATTTTGCGTAGGTAAGCATTGCATCGATGGCCTTTCGTGCGCCTTTTTGCAGGGCATCGGACAGTTGAATTTCTTCGCCGCCCTTGCCGAGCAGACAGTTGTATACGTCTGCAAGGGTTGTCAGTTTCATATCCTCGCAGATGCATGCCTTGGAGAGCGCATAAAATTTCTTCTCGGGATATTCAAATTGCAGATGCTGAACAATACTGTTCTCCGTGCCGATGATGAATTCATCGGCATCGCTGTTCTTGACGTATTTCATGATTCCCGTGGTACTGCCCGCATAATCTGCGGCGGCGGTGACTTCGGGGCGGCATTCGGGATGCACCAACAGAAGGGCACGGGGGTGCAGGTTTCGTTCTCTCTTCACGTCTTCGGCAGTGATGCGGGTGTGAATGGGGCATCCTCCCTCAATAAAGCGGAACTCTTTCCCCTCTACCTGTCCTTTGACCCAGTTGCCTAAGTTGGGGTCGGGAATGAACAAAATTTTCTCCGCAGGGAGTTTTTTCGCAATTTCCAGGGCAGAGGCCGAGGTGACGCAGACATCACATTCCGCCTTCAGTTCTGCGGTGGTGTTGATATAAGCCACCACACTGTGGTCGGGATAGTTCTGTTTGAGTTGTTTCAGCTCCTCCACAGATAACTGCTCTGCCATGGGGCATCCCGCTTGGGGATGGGAGAGGATCACGGTTTTTTGGGGAGAGAGGATCTTGGCGGTTTCAGCCATAAAGCGGACGCCGCACATCAAAAGGGTTTTCTGAGGGGCATTCTTGGCCAGTTCGCTTAGCCCGTAGGAGTCTCCCACGTAATCCGCCACCTCCAGAATGTCCTGACTCTGATAAGCGTGGGCAAGGATGCAAACATCCTTCTCCTGCTTCAGTTTTACGATTTTATCCTGTAATTCTCTTGTGTTGAACATAAATATTGCCTCCGTTCGACCTATTATACACCATTTTTGCAAAAATGTCAAGGTATCTATCTTGACAAGTGTCTTGACATATGGTACAATAAAATGAACTCAAAAGGAGGCCATTATGAAAACAGACATTTTGATTGTCGGCAGCGGATGTTCGGGGCTGTACTGTGCGCTGAATCTTCCGCGGGACAAAAAGATAACGGTGATCACCAAATCCGATGCGGAGCGCAACGATTCCTTTCTTGCGCAGGGAGGAATCTGTGTTCAGCGAGATGAAGAGGATTTTGATCCCTTTTTTGAAGATACGCTGCGGGCGGGCCATTACGAAAACCGTGAGGAAAGTGTTCGGATCATGATCTCATCCTCTCAGGATGTGATTCGTGATCTGTTGGCTTACGGGGTGGAATTCAACCGCAACCCCGACGGCTCTCTGGATTTCACCCGTGAGGGTGCCCATTCCCGTCATCGGATCCTTTATCATAAGGATATTACGGGCAAAGAGATCACAAGCAAGCTTCTTGAACGGGTGCGGGAGCGGGACAATGTGGAAATTCTGGAGCATACCGCATTGCTGGATCTTGCGGTAAAGGACAACGTATGCCACGGGGCAGTGTTGGCTTTCCCCGACGGGCATATCGAGACCGTGCAGGCGGAGTATACCGTGCTTGCCACAGGGGGAATCGGAGGTCTGTTCCGCCATTCCACCAACTATCGCCACCTTACGGGGGATGCGCTTGCCATCGCCCTTCGCCACGGAATCGAACTGGAGAATATTGACTATATTCAGATCCATCCCACCACCTTTTATTCCGACAAGGCCGATGTGCGCAGTTTTCTCATCTCCGAATCGGTGCGGGGCGAAGGCGCAAAGCTTTATAACAAGAACATGGAGCGCTTTGTGGAGGAGCTTCTGCCTCGGGATCTGCTGACCGAAGCCATTTTGGAGCAGATGAAAAAGGACGGAACGGATTTTGTATGGGAGGATCTTCGCCCCATTCCCGAGAAGGAATTGCGAGAGCACTTCCCGAACATTGTGGCGTATTGTGCCGAGCACGGGTACGATCCCACCAAGGAATGTATTCCCGTGGTTCCCGCTCAGCATTACTTTATGGGCGGCGTGAAGGTGGACAAGCAGAGCAAAACCTCCATGGAACGCCTGTATGCGGTGGGGGAGACAGCCTGCAACGGTGTTCACGGAAAAAACCGTTTGGCAAGCAATTCTCTGTTGGAAAGCCTGGTGTTTGCAAAACGGGCGGCAGAGCATATGACAGCAAATCCCAAAGAAATCACCCCGCTTCCTTCGGTGGATCTCAGCCCTTACGCCGATCCTTCCGCATGGGAAGCGCAGAACAAAAAAATGGTACTCGATGAAATAGACAGGAGGAAAAAGAGCCGTGTTTGATCAAGCAACAATGAAATTGAAAGTGGATCCTTTGATCCGTATGGCCCTGGAAGAAGATATCACGAGTGAAGACGTTTCCACCAACAGCGTTATGCCAACCGCCACCATGGGCGAGGTGGATCTGATCTGCAAGCAGGCGGGAATTCTGTGCGGTGTGCAGGTTTTTGCCCGTGTGTTTACGCTTTTGGATGAATCCACTCAGGTGGAGTTTTATGCGAAGGACGGGGATTCCATCTCGGTGGGACAATTGATCGCCAAGGTGCGGGGGGATATTCGTGTGCTCCTTTCGGGAGAACGGACCGCGCTGAATTACCTGCAGCGGATGAGCGGTGTTGCCACTTATACGAAATCGGTGGCTTCCCTTCTTGAGGGGACAAAAACGAAGCTTCTCGATACCCGCAAAACCACGCCGAACAATCGCATTTTTGAAAAGTACTCCGTTCGTGTGGGGGGCGGCAACAACCATCGCTATAATCTCTCCGACGGTGTGCTTCTGAAGGACAATCATATCGGGGCTGCCGGCGGGGTGAAGCAGGCGGTTGCCAAGGCGAAGGCCTATGCGCCCTTTGTCCGCAAGATCGAGGTAGAGGTGGAAACGCTGGATATGGTCAAGGACGCCGTTGCGGCAGGGGCTCATATTATTATGTTGGATAATATGAATCACGATCAGCTGGAGCAGGCCATTGACTATATCGACGGCCGTGCAGAGGTGGAGGTCTCCGGGAATGTGACCAAGGAAAACATCGCCCGCCTGACCGATTTGGGTGTGGATTATATTTCCAGTGGGGCTTTGACTCATTCCGCTCCCATTCTGGATCTTTCGCTGAAAAATCTGCATGCGATTTAAGGAGATGCCAATGATGAGCTCCGAAGACAGAAGACAAGCCCTTCTCGACCGTCTCACCCTCGCATCCGCCCCTCTTTCCGCCACAGTCCTGGCCGGAGAGTTTGGGGTCAGCCGCCAGGTCATTGTTCAGGATGTTGCCCTCCTTCGTGCAAAAGGTGTGGCGGTGGAATCCCTTGCCCGCGGTTATTTGTTGACCAAAAAATCTCCCGTGCAGCGGATCTTCAAGGTGATCCATACCGACGATGAGGTGGAAACGGAACTGAACCTCATTGTGGATGCGGGGGGGACCGTGGCGGACGTGTTTGTGTTCCATAAATACTACGGTACCGTGCGGGCGGATATGGATATTCGCTCTCGCTTGGATGTGCGCCGTTTTCTTTCCGACATTGCGTCCGGCAAGTCGGGACTTCTGAAAAACGTCACGGCGGGCTATCATTACCATACCGTGACTGCCGATCGGGAAGATTCTTTGGATCACATTGAGCAGGGGCTTCGGGAGCGAGGATTTCTGGCTCCCCTTCAAGAATATGAGCCGAGCGGCGTAAGAGATCTGGTTTCGGATTCGTAGAAAGAGATTTCTTTTTTTCAATTTAGTGAAGACAAGGGGCGTTTGTACCTTCAAAGAAAGTTGATATTCCTCACTTTTGTGTTTCTATTTTTCCTTTACATTTTAGTAGCGGTTTGCTATACTGATTTTGTCAGGTAATATTTGAAAATTCAGTTATGGTTCCGTTTTATTGTGAAAGGTGGGAAAGATGAAAATGAATGTTGTACAAAAAAAGCGCTTCGGTTATACTCCCGCAGAGTATAAAAAGTTTACAAAGTATGCTTGGCTTATGCTTTTGAGCTTCGGGCTTACGTATCTGTTCTTTTACAACGGACGGCAGAATATCAATCTGGTTTTGACCCAAATGGGGGAAGAATTGGGCAGCGGCAAAGAAGCCATGGGGATCGTGTCTTCTGCGTTGTTTTGGTGTTATGCCTTCGGGCAACTGATCAGCGGACGGCTCGGTGCCTATTTCGGATATAAGAAGTTTATGATCTTCGGAATCATTGCTTCGGCAGGTCTCAATGTTCTGATTTCATTTCAAACATCCATACCGGTGATCGCTGTTCTTTGGGGTTTGAACGGTTTTTGTCAGTCTACGGTATGGGCCAACGGGTTGGGTGTTCTTAACAAGTGGTGGCCTAAGAAGAAAAGAGGCTTTGCTTCGGGGCTTGCGACTGCTTTTACCGGAATGGCGCAGGTGGTTACCTACCTCACCATCAACTGGTGTCTTGCACTGAACCCCGATTGGGGTTGGCGGGCCGCCTTCCGATATCCGATGGTCCCGATGGTGCTTGTGCTTGTTGCCTTTATTGCCTTCTTTAAGGTCCAACCCGAAGATGTGGGATTAAGGGCCTTTGAGGAAGATAATGAGTCTCTTAATTTGAGAGAGAAGACAATGGCGGAGCGTTTGAGTACGAAAGGGTATTTTTATCCATACAAGCTCCTCTTCAGCCAACCGAAAGTGATTTTGTTTTGTTTGATTTCCGCAATTGCAGGGGTCGGTCGCTACGGACTTTTGACCTGGGTTCCTTCTTATTTCATGGAGGAAATGGGGTTGTCGGTTCAAGACGGTATTTTCAGTACCATTCTTCTGCCTCTCGGACATGCCTGCGCCATGTTCCTATTTCCGCTGATTACGGATAAGGTCTTTAAGGGGAGGCGGGAGCCTATGCTTATTATTGCGTCGGTTGTCACCTTCTTTGGAATGATTACATTTCCGTTTATTAAGAGTCAGGCGCTTGCTTCGGGGATGCTTTTTGTCGTTGGGGTATCCTGTATGGTGACCGGGGTTATATGGGCCATTGCCGGTGATATGGGCGGAAAAACTCTTTCTTCTACGGTGGTGGG
>JAGAOU010000116.1 GCA_017623595.1 Clostridia bacterium | reverse complement strand
CCTGCCACATCAAGGGTTCTCGTCAGGTAGTAGAACAGCTTCAGTATTTGATCGCTGAAAACAATCTCGGTGATAAGGTGGAAACCCTCTATTCTGTTGAAACAAAATTGAAGGTCGACATTAGTAAGAAAACCTATCAAGCATTGAGAGAACTTCTCGGATTGGAGTGAAAAAAATGTGCATAAAAAGACAATTATCAGTCCTTTGTCTTTGCTTGATCCTGTCTCTTGGGACTTCCGCATGCAACGGTGCGGTGAATTCCACGGTCAACCCAAATGCCTTCAAAGAAGAATCTGCGGCACGCTCCGATCGGGATAATTTCAACATAGGTTCTCCAAATACCGACATTGTTGTTGACGACTCGCCCGCAGATCCGCCTGCAGACGGAGCTGACAAAAAAGATTCCCTTGCATTTAAAGCCCGTTACATTCGAACCGACGGTTATCGGGAGGGCGCAGATTTTCCGCAGGTGTATCTCATCAACAACACAGAAGAACTGCAGGCCTATTACGATGCCAACAAAGAAAACTTTCAATTAGAAACGAGTCGCCCCGCAGATGGAGAAGCACAGGACTTTCTTTCCTTATGCAGTGGCTATAACGATGACTTTTTCAAAAATCAATATTTACTCTTCATTCTTGTGGAAGAAGGCAGTGGTTCCATCCGTCATAAAGTAAGCGATGTGTACATATCGAACCAAACAAGTTCATCTTCCGATATCGATACATCAAAGCCTAAACTTACAGTGTGCATCGAACCTATTATTCCCGAGGTAGGAACCTGTGACATGGCAGAGTGGCATATTATTATAGAATTAAATCGGTCTACACAGATACAAGAATCTTCCGGTGTAGATGTATATTATGCAGATCGATTGGTTTCGGGAAACAACGTAAGCGAAGATGTTTTTAACTCCCGAGAGGTTAGAAAAACTCCGCCTGAATTAAAAATCATTACTCCAAACGAGTCGGAGGACGGTCTACCCATAGACAAAGGGGCCTACTTTTGGTCCTACATTACGGAAGAAGGTGCAGTTTCCGCAGTAACAGTTGATGCTCTTCATCCGCTTCAAGCAAATTTAAAGGCAATCAATCTAAAATACAATGAATTCAAATTAGCCTTTGAAGAAGAGCCGGACAGTTTTACTGTTCGAACATGGCCCCAAAAGCACATAGGTGAAGCGGACCTCGGTGCGATTCCTCCGGAAATAATCAATGTAAACACCTATCCCCTGATAACTCTGAAAGAGGGAGGCTATATTTGTGAAATTACCGCTGTCTGGAACGAAAACGTTCGTCCGTATTACGGCGAAGTAAGCTATTGTTTTTATGGAATCGTGGAATCAGAATCGTGAGGAGATTTATTATGAAATACGCATCTTTTGTATTAACTTGGATTCTTGTTGCGGTTTTGTTATTGTCCGCAGTCGGATGCAACGGAGAAATACAATCCTCCGACTTGATGAATGGAATCCGACCTCAAGGAGGGAACGGAAAGAACAGCGACGAAGCCTTTTTGAATCATCAATGGGCACTTTCTTTGGAACTGTTTTCCCAATCGGTTCAAAAAAGTAGAAAAAACAATGTGCTGATCTCTCCCCTATCGATTCAGTTGGCCTTAACTATGACTGCCAATGGAGCAAAGGGAAACACTCTTTCGGAAATGGAATCGGTTTTGGGAGGGACGATCCCCCTTACGGATCTGAACGCCTATCTGAAGTCTTATTCCAAGAATCTTCCCCAAGGGGAAAAGTACAAACTGAATATCGCAAACTCCATCTGGTTTCGGGATGAAGAAGACCGATTGACCGTAGAACAGGATTTTTTGCAGAAAAACGCAGATTGTTTCGGTGCGCAGATTTACAAATCCGCCTTTGACAATCAAACGCTAAAGGACATCAATTTATGGGTTTCGGAGAATACGGACGGAATGATTGATAAAATTCTGGATGAAATCCATCCCGATGCCGTGATGTACCTGATCAATGCTTTGGTCTTTGATGCGGAATGGGAAAAGGTCTATGATAAGTCTTCGGTACGGGACGGAGCCTTCACAGACATCAACGGTGTACGGCAAAATGCAACCATGATGCATTCCGAGGAATCAATTTATTTGGAGGACGGAAGGGCCACAGGATTTGTCAAACAATATAAGAATCGAAAATACAGTTTTGCTGTTTTATTGCCAAACACAAATGTAGACCTATATGACTACATCAACGGACTCACCGCCGAGGAACTGCAAAACACATTAAACAATCGACAAACAACTACTGTTTTTGCAACCATGCCGAAATTCAGCTACCAATACGAGCTTTCCATGAATACAGTGCTCGCGGAACTGGGAATGCCAACCGCATTTTCGCCGCAAAACGCGGATTTCTCAGCTCTCGGAAAATCCACCCGCGGAAATCTTTACATCAGTAACGTGTTGCACAAGACCTTCATTTCCGTTGACGAATTGGGCACAAAAGCGGGCGCTGTTACCATGGTGGAGATGCGTGATGAGGCTGCTCCAATGGATCCAAAAACCGTGGTTTTGGATCGTCCCTTCATCTTTATGATCCTCGACAACACCACAAATCTCCCGGTGTTTATCGGCGTGTTAACCTCTCTACCCCAATAAATTCAATGCCGAAGAGCACTCTCAGCTCCTCGGCATTATTCTATATTCATAAAAAATGCAGAATAATAACAAATTGCTATTGCATTCGAAATAAAAATGTGGTATAATAATAACAAACTACATGTGGAGTATTTATGAAGTTCTTAATATTTTCGATGATTGCAATAATTCTGTATTTTCTGCTCTTTTTCGCAAAGTGGCGCAAAAAGGGATGGCAAGGCTTTTTGTACACACTGTTTTACGGATATGTCTGTGCAATAATCTATCTTACCTTACTCCCCATACCGAACAGTTGGGGACTTGAACAGTTTGACGGCGATTACGGCAATTTTATTCCCTTCCGCGACTTAAAAATGGGGTATAGAGGCGCAGTGAAGGATATTATACTGAATGTGGTTATGATGCTTCCCTTTGGGATCCTTTTCCCGCAGATCCGAAAAAACAGACTGATTACGACAGTTTCAGCAGGATTTTTGATGTCCGTCCTCATTGAATGTCTTCAGCTTGTTGCAACTGTTTTCGGTTCTCCCTATCATTCCTTCGACGTAACCGACATAATTTCCAATACCACCGGAGCCCTTTTGGGATATATCCTGTTCCGAATTACAACACATTGTATTGCAAAAGACCCGAAGAACAGCTGATTCTTCGGGTCTTTTTCTTTTGATTATTCCAATTCAAAGGCACCGGTATAAAGCTGATAGTAGGTACCTTTTTGCGCCAGGAGCGTTTCATGGTTTCCGCGTTCAATGATCCGCCCATGGTCGAGCACCATGATAACATCGGAATTCATGATCGTCGACAATCGGTGCGCAATCACAAAAACGGTACGCCCTTCCATCAATTTATCCATACCACGCTGAACAATGGCTTCTGTCCGAGTATCAATGGAAGAGGTGGCCTCGTCCAAAATCATTACGGGAGGATCCGCAACCGCAGCTCTCGCGATGGCGATCAACTGACGCTGCCCCTGGGAAAGGTTTGCTCCGTTGCCCGTAAGCATCGTATCGTATCCGTCAGGCATGCGGGTAATAAAATCATCCGCACCTGCCAGCTTAGCGGCGGCAATACATTCCTCATCGGTGGCATCAAGATTTCCATAACGGATGTTATCCATCACGGTACCCGTAAAAAGGTTGGTCTCCTGAAGCACAATTCCGAGAGATTTTCTCAGATCGGACTTTTTAATCTTATTAATATTGATTCCGTCATAGCGAATCTTTCCGTCGGCAATATCATAGAAACGATTGATCAGATTTGTAATGGTGGACTTTCCTGCCCCCGTAGCGCCCACAAAGGCAACCTTCTGACCGGGCTCGGCATAAAGGGAAACGTCATGTAAAACCGTCTTTCCTTCTTCATAACCGAAATCAACCTCGCTCATGCGGACATCCCCCTGCAAAAGCGTATAGGTCACCGTCCCATCGCTATGGGGATGCTTCCATGCCCAATGACCGGTTTTTATCTCCGATTCGGAAACAGAACCGTCCTCCGAAACAGAAGCATTGACCAACGTAACATAGCCGTCATCTGTTTCGGGCTTTTGATCCATCAATGCAAAGACACGCTCCGCACCGGCAAGAGCCATAGCAATTTGGTTAAACTGCTGAGAAACCTGGTTGACATTGCCCGTGAACTGCTTGGTCATATTCAGGAAGGGAACCACAACGGAAACCGCCAAAGCACCGCCCGAAACAGAAAGATTCGGAACATCCAAAATCAGCAAAATTCCGCCAACGGTTGCAATCAGCGCATAAAGAATGTTGCCAATATTACCGTTGATAGGGCCCATCATATTGGCGTAAGCATGGGCGCGGAAGCCGTCATGATAAAGCTCTTCGTTGATCTTGTCAAAATCTTCCTTGGCTTCCTCCTCGTGACAAAAGACCTTAATGACCTTCTGCCCGTTCATCATTTCCTGTACAAAGCCCTCGGTTTTACCCACAGAGCGTTGCTGACGAATGAAGTATTTTGCAGATCCCCCACCGATCACCTTCGCAACAAAGAACATGGCGATCACACCAACCAAAACAACGAGGGTCATCCACACGCTGTACCAAAGCATGATAAACATTACGGAGAACACAACGATAACCGCCTGCAGAAGGCTGGGCAAGGATTGAGATACCAATTGGCGCAAGGTATCAATATCGTTCGTATAATGACTCATAATATCGCCGTGCTTGTTGGTATCAAAATACTTGATGGGAAGGTTCTGCATACCATCAAACATTTTGCGGCGCAGTTTACAAAGGAACCCTTGAGTTATATAGGCCATCAGTTGCCCTTGAATTGTAATAAGGGTAATGGAAACGAGATACAAACTAACCAAAATCAGAATCAGAGAGAAAACCTCGCCCATAGCACCGGTAACGTCCTGGGTCTTTACATAGGCTTCAATCACGGCCAAAACCTTCTGCTGGAAGATTGCGGGAACAGAAGCAACCCCGGCCGCAAAAAGAATACAGAAAATTGCAATGGGAACCAAAACAGGATAGAAGGAAAAAAGGAGCTTTACGGCGCGTCCGAGAACCTTAAAATTGATCTTCCGTCCGCCCGGCCCGGATCTTCCACCGGGGCCCTTCATGGGCATCGGCTTACTCATCGTCATCCCCTCCGTTCGTCTGCTGTTCGTATACCTCACGGTAGATCTCGCTGGTCGAGAGCAACTCCTCATGAGTTCCCACAGCGGAAATTGCACCATTGTCCATAACGATAATCATATCTGCATCCTGAACCGAGGCAATGCGTTGAGCGATAATAATTTTCGTGGTTTCCGGAATAAATTTCTTAAATCCTGCACGGATCATGGCATCGGTCTTCGTATCAACCGCACTTGTCGAGTCGTCCAGAATTAAAATCTTAGGTTTTTTCAGCAGAGCACGGGCAATACAAAGACGTTGTTTCTGCCCGCCGGATACGTTAGTACCGCCCTGCTCGATGTATGTGTCGTAGCCTTCCGGGAAAGATTGGACAAAATCATGAGCCTGTGCTAATCGGCAAGCTTCTTCAATCTCCTCGTCGGTAGCATTCTCGTTTCCCCAGCGCAGGTTTTCCTTAATTGTGCCTGAGAACAGAAGGTTTTTCTGAAGCACCATCGCAACAGAGCCCCTCAAAACCTCTACATCATATTTGCGCACATCCACTCCGCCTACGCATACAGAACCTTCCGTTACATCATAAAGGCGGGGAATCAACTGAACAAAAGAGGTTTTCCCCGAACCGGTACCACCAATAATGCCCACCGTCATTCCGGATTTGATATGAAGATCAATATCGGAAAGAGAATTTCGTTTTGCTCTTGCAGAATACTTGAAGTTCACATTGTTGAAGTCAACCGAACCATCACAGACTTCAGTCACGGGATCCGCAGGACTCTTCAGCGTGGGAACCTCCTCAAGAACCTCCACGATACGCTTCATGGATTCTCCGGACATAGTGAGCATAACATAGATCATGGAGATCATCATCAGCTGCATCAAAATCTGCATGCCGTAAGTAAGCATGGCAGAAATATCACCGACTCCAAGTACACTTCCGCCATCACGAACAATCAGATAAGCACCGACGGAAAGCACGAAGATCATATTAAAATACACGCAAAACTGCATCAAAGGAGAGTTCAGCGCAACCAGGCGTTCCGCTCGGGTAAAGTCTTTCCGAATGTCTTCTGCTGCTATGCCGAACTTTTCTTTTTCATATTCTTCTCTGGAAAAGCCCTTGACAACGCGCATAGCACGGACATTTTCTTCGATAGATTCATTCAGACGGTCATATTTCTTAAATACACGCCGAAATGCAGGCATTGCTTTGCGTGCAACCAAAAGAAGGCCGAACACCAGAACGGGAATGACAACCACAAAGGCCATCGCAAGAAACCCGCCCATATAAAAGGCCATGATCACTGAAAAAATCAACATCAACGGCGCACGAACCGCAATACGGATAATCATCATAAACGCATGCTGCACATTGGTAACGTCAGTGGTCATACGGGTAACAAGAGAGGAGGAAGAGAACTTATCGATATTCTCAAAGGAATAGTCCTGTACCTTATAGAATAGATCCCGCCGCAGATTTTTTGCAAATCCGGCCGAAGCCTTTGCGCAGGTAAAGCCGGCAATACCGCCACATCCAAGGGAAAGAATTGCAAGTAAAACCAGAAGCAAACCGATTTTTAACAGGGAATTCATCTCAACACCGTCTTCACCGAACCTGTTGATCAGATCGGAGGTGAGAAAGGGAATCAAACATTCAATAATCGCTTCCAACACGATAAAGATCAGCGTGAGAATCGTGGGAGTTTTGTATTCTCTCACACATTGAAGTAAACGTTTCAGCATTTTTACTATAGGTCCTTTCTTTCGGCTTTAATCACCGAACGTACCGCCCTGCGGTACGGAAAATCACCGCACGCGATCCGCAGAAGAATCGTTGGTTTCACGCACAATGTAGTGGGGGCGTTTTTTCACCTCCAAATAGGTTTTGGAAAGATATTGCCCGATGATGCCAAGGCAGGCCAACTGAACACCGCCGATAAAAGCAATAATACAAACCAAAGAGGCCCATCCGTCCACGCTGGATCCGCCGAAGCATAGTTTTCGGATAAAAATAAATGCAACGGCAACGATGGACAGGAAGGTAAACAAAACACCGATCCAGGAGGCAATACTCAGCGGAGTCTGAGAGAAATTCACAATACCGTCGATGGAGTAGCGGAACAATTTCCAGAAACTCCATTTGGTCTCCCCTGCCACACGCTCCACATTTTCAAAGGGAAGCCAGTAGGTTTTAAATCCAATCCAACCGAAGATACCCTTGGAGAAGCGGTTCTGCTCTCCCATAGCAACAATCGCATCCACCATTTCGCGGCGCATCAGTCGATAATCACGGGCACCGTCCACGATATCCGCATCGGAAATACGGTTGATCAGCTTATAAAAACAACGGGCAAAGAAGGAACGAATTTTGGGCTCTCCCACGCGGGAAACCCGACGTGTAGCAACACTGTCATATTCGCCGCTTTCCAAAAGCTCGAACATCTGAGGCAATAGCGCAGGAGGATCCTGCAGATCCGCATCCATAACAGCAACATAATCCCCCTTTGCATTGCAAAAACCGGCATACATCGCCGCTTCCTTCCCGAAATTACGGGAAAAGGAAATATATTTAACACGGGAATCCTTCTCCGCAAAGTCACGCAAAACCTTCAATGTATCATCTTTGGAACCGTCATCCACCAACAACAGTTCAATCTCTGCCTTTTCCTTCATTTCATCCGCTACGCGGAAAACCTCGGGAAAGAAATGAGGCAAGGCTTGCTCCTCGTTGTAGCAAGGCACGATCAATGTGATCTTCTTCAAACAATCACCTCCAAATTGTTATATAACTGATTTATTATACCACACTAAAGGGCAACTTTCAAGCATATTTTGCGGATTGATTCTGATTTTTCCTATTCTTGCCACACCTTTTTCACATTTTCAAGGATTTTCCTATTCGTATTACGGCAAATAAATTCTAAAAAGCAGCAAGAAAGACAAAACAATTCCCAAAAACCCTTGACAAAAAGCAAAGAATCTGCTATAATAAGTGGGAATAAAATATCGGGGTGTGGCGCAGTTGGTAGCGCGCGAAGTTTGGGACTTCGATGCCGCAGGTTCAAATCCTGTCACTCCGACCAAAATAGCGGTTTTGACCGCAAAAATTCAAAGCCGCAAGGGGTCACCTTGCGGCTTTTTTGAAATGATAGAGGACAACATGGGTAACTATACGGATATCGAAAAAGAATTTGAGGCAATTATTCAGCCTAAACTCAATGCGATTTTTGCTACGAATCCAAACAATACTCCACAACGTCAGCAACAGATTAATGCGACAATTTCGCAGGAGTTATTTTTGTTACGTACAAGAAAAATGACCGATTTGTCTTCTTTTACGGGGAGAAATGTGATTTGTTATTTTTCTGCATTTCTGCAATCATCTGTGGCTAATCCAGAACTCTCCATCAATGACAACGACATCAATGGTTTTATGAATGCTATATCTGGAATGGATAAGAGCAAAGGGTTAGACTTGATTTTACATACTCCAGGGGGTGGGGTCACTGCTACCGAAAGTATTGTAACTTATTTGCGTAAAATTTTTAAAATGGATATTCGTGTCATTGTGCCTCATATGGCCATGTCGGCTGGCACTATGATTGCCTGTTCAAGTAAAGAAATTGTTATGGGTAAACAATCAAGCCTTGGGCCAATTGATCCGCAATACCACAACGTTCCTGCCCAAGGTGTATTAAAAGAATTTGAAAGAGCTATTGCTGAAACACAGGTAGATCCAAACAAATCTCTTATTTGGAAAGAAATCATTAAACAGTATAGACCCACATTTGTTGGGGAATGTGAAAATGCCGTAAAAATGTCTTATGATCTTGTAGATGGTTGGCTCTCAGACTGTATGTTTAAGGGGTACAAAGTCACTAAGAAAGCCAGAATAGATAAGGTTCTTAGTGAATTATCAAGTCATGATGCATCCAAACTACATGATAGACATTATGATTTTGAAAAATGCAAAAAGTTGGGATTGAAAGTGACTGCATTGGAAAGCGATCAAGATTTCCAAGACAAGGTTCTATCACTGTACCACTCGTATCTTCTCAGCATATATCGTCTTCCTTCTTCTGTAAAATATATTGAATGCCAAAGAGGACAAACTTTTGTTATCAATGGCAAGAGAAATCCATAAGGCATAAACTATATTGAATTGAGATTTACAATAGGAGAAATACCATGGATAAAAAAAAGATAAAAATGATGACTCGGGAAGAAGCACTCGAGCTGTTAGTAGATAACAATTCATCGCAAACAGATTTGCCAACAAGCAATGAGTCTGTATTTGATGCATACGGCAACTATAGTTATCCTTTTGATGCAAAAATCAAAGAACCCAATATTGCTACAGGGAATGTATTTGCTGAAGTTATTCCTGTCAATTGAGTTTTCTTTGCTTACCGCATCCCAAATATTGAAGGGCGACCGCCATGGTCGCCCTTCTTTCATCATGCACTTGCCGCCTGTTTTCTTCTCTCCTTCTCCGCTTTGATCTCGGCCTTCATTTCCACGATCAGCACCGCCAGCTTTTCTTCACATTCCTCTCTCGTCTGTGCATAGATATTGCGTGAGATTCGCTTTCCGTCGGCGTTGGTTTGCGTGAACCGCCCTTCCCAAAGGTGATCGTTGATCTGATAGATGCATCCGGTGCTCGGCTTGCGTATCTTTCTCGGGACGGGCTCGGGATGGGGCTCTGTGGGCTCGTACTACGCGTTTACGGGCGTGTTTGCGCTTGCCGCGGGTGTTTGCTTCACATCGGACATCTGTGCGTCCGTACCGCCGATCTTGCGGTCGATATTCACCGCCGCCTGCATCTGCATCGTATCGGTCATATGGCTGTAGATATCAAGGGTGGTCGCGGCAGCCACGTGACCAATGGGTGCCGACAAGGTTTTGACGTCCATTCCGTTTTCCAGCGCCATGGTTGCGAAGGTATGGCGCAAATCGTGGAAGCGGACGCGTTTACAGCCCGCACGTTCCAACACAAGTTGCATCTTGCTGTACACAGTGTGGGGATCCCTTGATGAGTCATCTGTTTTTACAGGTGACGGAAAACTCCACTTTGATCCGTTGGTGCTTGGCTGATATGCCTTCGGCATTTTCAGCACCGAAT
>JAGAOU010000018.1 GCA_017623595.1 Clostridia bacterium | reverse complement strand
TTAAACCGCAAAAAGACGGTAGAGCTTGCACAAAATTCAGCCTCCCTTGTGTAAAGGGAGGTGGCACGGCGTGTTCGGCCGCCGTGACGGAAGGATTGTTTGGATAAACATCTGAATCAACGCTTATTTGTGACAGAGCCTGCAATAAAAAGCACAATGTAAAAAAACGCCGCAGGTGTTCTACAAGGAAACCTGCGGCGGGATATTGTTGAACGAACGGTTACGCTTTCACTTCGGTAAGGTGGACTTTGAAGGTTTCGTAATCCTTCATGACACGGGGATAATTGACGCCCGCATTCATCCATACGCAACCGGGACGAACAATGCCGTCTTGGTCGGCATAGAGCTTTTCGGGATCCAGTCCGCGGAACTGCACCGTCCGACGGCGGACGCGGGGACGGTTGTGGATGCAGACAAAGGTCAGAAGAGCCTCACTCTTATCCTCGGCAACATAGCACCAGGCACATTCTTCCCGATTGGGAGGCAGAACGCGGAACAACTCTCCGAAATGAATCAGATCGTAATATTTATGGTATTCTACGACCTGTCCCTTCACCGCTTCCTTGTCCTCCTCGGACATTTTGGTGACATCCAGCTCATAGCCGAAGGAGCCTGCCAACGCCACATCGCAACGGGTCTGCAACGGAGTTGTTCTGCCGGTCTGATGGTTGGGGCATGCGGAAACGTGGGAGGAAACGGCAGAGGTGGGATAGCAGATGGAGGTACCGTACTGAATATCCAACCGATCCATGGCGTCGGTGTTGTCGCTGGTCCAGTATTGAGGCGAATAATAGAGCATTGCAGGATCAAACCGTCCGCCGCCCGAGGCACAACCCTCCAGCAAAATCTGCGGATAGGCGGTGACGAGGCGATCCAACAGAGCATAAAGGCCCAAAACATACCGATGGAAGATCTCCTTCTGACGGTCGGGGGCAAGCAGAAGGCTTCCCGCCTCGGTCAGATAGCGGTTGAAATCCCATTTAATGTATTCAATCTTGGCATTCTTCAGAATGTTGTCCATGCAGGTGAACAGATACTCCCTCACATCCTCACGGGACATATCCAGAACATACTGATTGCGGCTGGTACAAAGCCCGCGGCCGTCAACCTGAAGACACCAATCGGGATGGGCTCGGTAGAGATCACTGTCGGGATTCACCATTTCGGGCTCAAACCAAAGACCGAATTTCATCCCGAGGGCATGGATCCGCTCGGACAGCTTCCCAAGACCGCCCTTCAGCTTTTCTTCGTTAACAAACCAGTCTCCCAGGCCCGCTTTATCGCTGTTGCGTGCGCCAAACCAGCCGTCATCGAGAACCAGCATTTCCACGCCCAGTTCCCCGGCCTGCTTGGCAATGTTGAAGATTTTTTCTTCATCAAAATTGAAGTATGTTCCTTCCCAGTTGTTGATCAAAAGGGGGCGCTTTGCCGTCTTCCAGGGACCGCGGCAAAGATTGTTGCGATACAACTTGTGGAAGGTGCGGCTCATGCCGCCCAGCCCCTCGGAAGAATAGACCGAAACCGCTTCGGGAGTCTCAAAGACTTCCCCCGGCTCCAGCTTCCAACCGAAATCATCGGGGTTGATGCCCATAATCAACCGCAGATCGCCGTCCACAGACTGCTCGGTCTGCGCAGAAAAATTACCGCTGTAGACCAAATTGAAGCCGTAAGCATGTCCCATATCCTCGGTGGTGTGCTCGTCCACAAGGGCAACAAAGGGATTGTGCTGATGGCTGGAGCATCCGCGGGAGCTTTCCACCGAGGTGACGCCGTGGATCAACGGACTGCGCTCAAAGGTACGCTCTCTGCTCCATTCGCCGTAGAGGTGGCAGATCTGCCAATTGCCGAAGGGGATTTCGCAACAAAGAGAATAGACCCGTTCCAGATCCATTTCATAATCCGAGCCGTTTTCGATCACCGCACGGCGGGTGATGGCATCATAAATGTCAAACACAGAATAATACAGCGTTACCTTGGCCCCCGTGACGGCATCTTCGGTCAAAATCTCCAGCGTGGAGACCTCTTCCTCAGTGCCATAGGTGGAGGGCTGATGAGGAATGGCAGGCTTGCCTCCATAAATTTTATGGGAGACATAGCGGATGTCCGTGGCGGAATCCCCTGCCACATTGCGGATGCGCAGAGCGCTGACACGGAAATCCCCCGTTCCGCTGCAGGCATATTCCATAGGCGCGCCGCCGGGAGAGGTGGTACCGTCCGCACTCTTGGGTCCGCGGACAAGGCGAACCGAATAATCCCGCATATCACACAAGGGAAGACGCTTCCCGTAATAATCATGAATCAGAAAACCGCCCTCATTGATGTGGAACACATAGGAGGTGTTGGGGGTGGTCAGATAAAAGGATCGAAATTCTTCGGAATAAACAATCGACATAAAAAGAACTCCTTTTACATTTTTTTTCATTATATCATACAATTATGACGATTCCTTGATATTTTTGTCAATTCTCGGTTTCGTTCTTGTCGATGGGCACAATCAATTCCGTAACAACCCTTCCTTTTTTGAGGGCGGCTTCTTTCCAAGCCCGTGCATTGCCTACATAAGGAGCGTAAACAATTACCGCATCTGACCGCTCTAACATCCATCGGTTGCGAGCAGAAATTGCAAAACGTCGAGGAGCCTTCTCAAGGCCTTCGGGGAAAAGTGTGGGATGCTCAAAATCCTCTTTGGGAAGGTATGCTAAAACCACATAATAATGCAGCGCTTGATTTTCTGCACAAAGTTGTTGCAAAATTTTCGCCGCCATACGATCAAACAAGCCTTCATTCCCAACAAAAAAAAGCGTCGCTCCTTGTTCCGCTTGATGAAGGATGGCCTTCCTTAAGTAAGGTTCCACCGTGGGCGGAGCGTCCCGATGGCCAAAAAACGTAACCGTCACAAATAATTTCCACCTTTTTTGATAAAAATATTAGTATATATCCGAAAAGGATATATACATTATTCTAACATATCCGAATCGGATTTACAATACCTATATATGAAGTTTTCAGCACATTTGAGAGGTATTGCAGATGAATTTGGATTATGTCGTAATCGGAAAAAGAATTCGGGAACTACGAAAAGAAAAAGGGTGGACGCAAGAGCGGTTGGCAGAGCGGGCGGGAATTGAACCGTCCAATCTTTCCCATATTGAACGCGCCGCCACGAAGTTGAGCCTGCCCACGTTGGTTGGGATTGCAAACGCCCTTGAAGTTTCTTTGGATGAAATCGTTTACAGTAATTTAGTGAAAAGCGCTCACATCTCCGCAGGGCGAATCAACGAACTGCTGGAAGATTGTTCCCCCGAGGAGCTTTTGGGGTTGGCGGAAATCCTGAAAAGCGCAAAAGCAGTCCTTCGCGCTAAACAATAAAAATAATCTTTTTGTCCCACACAATCCTTCAGTCTCGCCTATGGCGAGCCAGCTCCCTTTACACAAGGGAGCCTGACCGTTGCGCGCGAACTTCCTATTATTTTACTGTCTGAGAGCGGCTCTTGAACAGCGAAAAAAACATTGAGAAATGCACAAAAATAAAGCCTCCCTTGTGTAAAGGGAGGGGGACCGCAAAGCGGTGGAAGGATTGTTTCGGTTCAAAAGTTACCTGTTATTCGCAAATAGAACATTTAAGTTTACAAAAAACCGGCTTGGACTTTTTCGATAGGCTAAAGAGAGCTCTGTACAGAGCTCTCTTCTTTTCTATCGGTTTTAAAAAATCAGGCGTCAAGATTGCCGGTGCGGACGGCTTCGAAGTCTTCCTCGATTTCCTTGGAGGGGGGTGCGGTCAGCAGAGAGGCCACAACGATGCAGAGGGAGGAGAAGAGGAAGGCGGGGAGGAGCTCATAGATGGCGAAGACGCCACCCAGGGGATTGAGCACCAACTTCCAAAGGAAGACCATTCCCGCGCCGCTGACCATGCCTGCGATGGCGCCGGCCTTGTTGATGCGCTTCCAGAACAGGGAGAAGAGCATCAACGGGCCAAAGGTTGCGCCGAAGCCTGCCCATGCAAAGGAGACAATGTTGAAGATAACACTGTCTTCATCCAATGCGATGACAATGCCGATGAGAGCGAGGACCAGCAGGGTGATGCGGGAAACCCACATGACCTGCTTATCGGTGGCTTTTTTCTTGAAAATGCCTTGGAAAATGTTCTTGGAGAAGGCCGATGCGGCGATAAGGAGGTAGGAATCGGAGGAGCTGATGGTGGCGGCCAGGATTCCTGCCATAACAAAGCCTGCCAAAATTGCGGGCAAGGAGGAGGTCGCAAGGGTGATAAAGATATTTTCGGCGGCGGAAGCAGTCAGATGCTCTGTGGGGAACAACTGACGACCCACAATGCCGATAAACACGGCAACAGCAAGGGAAATAACCACCCAAACCATGGCGATACGGCGGGAGCGCTTCAACTCCCCTTCCTTACGGATGGCCATAAAGCGGAGCAGAACCTGAGGCATGCCGAAGTAGCCCAAGCCCCACGCCATCATGGAGAACACGCTGAGAAGACCGTAATCGGCGGCGGCACCGAACTGGGGAACGCCGTCCACTACGATCTGCTGACCCGCCTCGTTGAGCTCGGGGGAGGCAAGGCCGAAGAATTCCAAAAAACCGGGAATGTTCTGCGCATTGTCGAGGACGGCGCCAATGCCGCCTGCGCTGACCGTACCGATAATCACGATGACCGACAGAGCAACGATCATGACAATGGCCTGCATGAAGTCCGAGGCACTTTCTGCCAAAAAGCCGCCCAGCAGGGTGTACAGAAGGACGAAAACCGCACCAAGAATCATCATCCAGCGGTAGTCCAGATCAAACAAAGTGGAGAACAACTTTCCGCAGGTGACAAAGCAGCTGGCAGCATAAACGGTGAAGAACACCAGAATAAAGGCGGCGGAAATGCCCAAAATCAGCTTTTTCTTTTCACGGAAGCGGTTGGAGAAAAAGTCGGGCAGGGTGATGGAGTTGTTGGCGCGCACACTGTAACGGCGCAGGCGCTTGGAGACGATGAGCCAGTTGACGTAGGTGCCCACCGCAAGGCCAATGGCCGTCCATGCCGCATCGGCAAGACCGCACCAATAGGCCACACCGGGAAGCCCCATCAGCAGCCATCCGCTCATGTCCGACGCCTCTGCGCTCATAGCGGTGAGCCAAGGGCCGAGAGAGCGGCCTCCCAAAAAGTAGGCCTCCGAATTTTTGTTGGCGCGCTTGGCATAAAACACGCCGATGAAGATAACCACGGCCATGTAAAGCACCATGGCAATCAGGATTTGTGTTGTGTTTCCGGGCATACGGATTCTCTCCTTGCAGAATTTATCAATTTAGCATGATAACACGATGTCATATTATACCATAAATACAGTTGCTTGTCAAGGTGAAAATGAAAAAAAACCGCAACTTTGCAAAAAGTTGCGGTTTTTATGCAAATGATTCCGTTAGCGATTCCAAATGGGGTTGCCCAGAGAGATGCGCTTGCCGATATTCACGTCCACCACTTCGGCGCGGTAGAACTTGCAATCGGGGTTCGCATCAATGGCAAAGTAGGCGGGTGCGTTGCAGGACACCTCTTTGCTGAAGACCAATCCCTTGTCGTCCAGCAGGTCCACGCGGTATTTATGATCGGGATTCTTGACGCTGCGATGGAAATCCGAAACGGCAAGAATCAGCTTCTGCCCGTCGAACTTGCATTCGCCACCCATCTTGGTGTCACCAACACACATACGAACACCCACCGATCCGCAGACCATATCACCTTCCCGCAGATGGGAGATGAAGGATGCGTTGGTGCGTTCTTCGGCGTAGATGCAGGTCAAAGCGGTGTCGGCGGCGCAAGCGTGATTATCGTTGCCCCCCGTTGCCCAAATCTTCTTATCCAGCGCCAACAGATCCAGCCAAAGCTTGTAGTTTGCCTCGGAATGAGCATTGCGCATGTCTCCGTAGAAGACCTCCAGCCCCGTTTCCTCCCGGAAGAGGTAATCCAAAGGATCGTTGGAGATCATGACCTGCTTGGGATGAGGATGGACAAAGAATCCGTTGTGGGATTTGACAAAATCGATCAGCTCGCAAAAGCGTTCGGTGGTGAATTTGGGATACTTAAAGCGTCCCGTAATGCCACCCGTGAATTCATATTCGGGGAATGCATCCAGTAATTCCTCCAGGGGCTTGGCGTTTTCAAAAATCAGATTGTAATGGATGCAATTCTTTTCGGCTTTGTTGTCGGTAATCCAGGTGCCGGGCTCGGTACCACCCACAAACAGGCCGTCTTCCCAATCGGGCAGATACATATGCTCCACCTGACCGTGATCCAGAATGGCGGCGAAGTCCAGCTTCAACGCCTCCAAAGCCCCCTTCCAATGGGACAGAGGACGCAGGCCGTCACTGCGGTCCGAGGTCTGAGCATGGTTGTGAAGATCTCCGAAAAAGGCCTTACGACCTGCATAAAGCTCTTCCAGATGCTGAATTTCCAATTCCGTTGCGAACATAATAATTCCTCCGTGTATAGGTTTCATTCTTTTTCTGCAAAGTAAATATTATTTTTTCTTTTTCGCTTTGATGACAAAGAAGGCCGCCGCACCGCCAAGCGCCGCCACAACAAGAACAACCACCACAATCCAAAGCCCGGAGGATTCTTCTATGGGCTCTACGGGTGCATCGGTGTCAGAGGGCGTTGTGTCCGAGGAGGCTTCGGTGTCGCTTTGGGTCGATTCCGGAACGGTTTTCTCCTGAATACTGACCGAAAACGTTTCGGTAAACTCTTCATAGGTGACGGTCAACAGTACCTCTCCCACCTTGGAGCTGTCAAAGCCCGTAACCATCTCTCCAGTCAAGGGGAACAGCTTGTATGTACCGTTTGTATAGTCAATTCGAAAAACGCCCGCGGAGGGGTCAAAGGCGTCCCCAATCTCGTATACGTCCTTGGGACGAGTAGACAAAGAGAGGTATTCCGCCTTGGGGGCATAAACCATTTTCAGAGCTTTCAATTCGGGATAGGGATAATCCTCGCTTCCGCCCATGGTCCAGACATTTGTGAAGTCAAAGTCTTTAAAAGTTTCCTGAGTACGCATCTGTTCTTCCGAACGGCGGGCGCCCAGGCCCTCTCCCGAGGCTTGCTTATCAAACATATAGCAGTTGACCTGTTTGCCTTCGTTGCGGAATTTTCCGACAATGCCCACATATTTTTTATACCCGTCTTTGATACAGCCAACGTTATAGCAATTTGTGACAACACCGGAAGCGCTACCCACAATCCCGCCTGACTTTTCGCCCCTGGTGATTATGCCCGTATTGAAGCAATCGGTGATGTTGCCGCCGTTTCCGCAAATGCCGCCCGCACTGTATCCGCCGCTGACATTGCCGGTGTTGTAGCATCGGGAGATCTGCGACCCGGTTCCGGCAATACCTCCGGCGGTTCCCAGTTTTCCGGTTGCGCTGACATGACAAAGGTTGTAGCTGTCTTCGATGGTTCCCCCTCCGGCGGCCAGTCCTCCCGCAACAACACTGTCAAGACCGGAAGCGGAGACACCGCCCGAGGCATAACAGTTTTTAATGAGGGAGTTTCCTTGTACATTTGCAGTAATGGCACCTGCATAGGCGTGTTTCTTGGAAACACGTATGGAGCAGTCCACTACACCGAGGTTCTGAACCGTTCCGCTGAGACTGGCGAAAAGGCCACCAAACGCATAATAGGGATCCGAGCCGTCATCCCCGTTGTAAACAAGATTGCGGATTTCATAGCCGTTTCCGTCAAAGATTCCGGAAAAAGGCTCCGCAAGGGAACCGATGGCAGGCCAGGCATAGCGGTAGCCGTCAATATAATAAATTCCGCCCTCCTGAAAATCCTCTTTCTTGAACTCAAGGTCGTTCATAAGAATATAGTTCCCCGCCAAATTATTGCGGACATTGCTGAGATCTTCAATCGTATAGATTCCCACATATCCTTCGGGCACTGCCGTCAGATGGGGATAGGTATCCGCCTCTTCTGCAAAAGAAGGAAGGGCGTTCCCCCCAAAAAGAGACAACACCAAAAGGGCAACCAGCAGGAACGCAACTACTTTTGTTTGCGGTTTCATAATGAACCTCCGAAGAAAAAGAGCGCAGGTCCGAAAGAGGTGTCTCTTCAAACAATCCGATCCTCCAAACTTGCGCTCATTTGTTTTTGTGTTAAAAATTACAGCATATCCAAGAAGGGATAAACATACCATTCGCCGTCGATTTCGACGATGACCATGGTCGTTGTATCCGAATATTCGTCATCTTCGCCTTCGAAGCTCACTTCAACCTCAATCTCAACTCCGGCGGTGGCTTCCAGTCCGTAGTCATCTTCCAGATCTTCGTTGATCTCTGCCAGCTCTTTCTTGGAGAGGTCGTTTTCGTCCAGAATGTCATAGGAAATTCTCAGGCCTTCACCGTATTCTTCTTCCAGCATGGCACGGGGAGAGAACATCGCCAGCATGCCAGCGGCCGCATCCAAACCGCCCTCTTCTTCCCAATACTCTTCAGGAGCAAGGTCGGTCAGCTGACCCTTGGAAATGCTGTCAGAGAGCATGAAGTCCACATAGTTGTCGATGGCATTGGTGTAACCGCCGCCGCCGCCAAGCAGAACAATCAGAAGAATGACAAGAATCAGTGCGCCGCCGATGCCGCCGATCAAACCGAAGAGCAGACCCTTATTCACGGGCTTTGCGGGAGCGGCCGCAGGAGCAACGGGAGCCGCAACGGGAGTGGGAGCGCCGTTCAGAGGCTTGCCGCATCCGATGCAGAAGGCGGGATTGCCTTCAATGGGCTTGCCGCATCCGGTGCAGAAACGGGGCTGAGCCACGGGAGCTGCTTCAACCACAGGTGCGGGAGCGGGTTCTGCTACGGGAGCAGCCTCAACTACGGGAGCGGGAGCGGGTTCCGCTACGGGAGCCGCCTCAACTACGGGTGCGGGAGCAGGTTCCGCTACGGGAGCAGCCTCAACCACGGGTGCGGGAGCGGGTTCCGCTACGGGAGCCGCTTCAACTACGGGTGCGGGAGCGGGTTCTGCTACAGGAGCTGCTTCAACTACGGGTGCGGGAGCGGGTGCCGCGTTCAGGGGGTTGCCGCAACCGGTACAGAATGCGGGATTCCCTTCGATGGGTTTGCCGCATTTGGTGCAGAATTTTGCAGGTGTGGGAGCCGCAGGTGCGGGTGTGGGCTTCGGCAGAGGGTTGCCGCAGCCGGAGCAGAATGCGGCGTCGCCTTCAATCGCTTTGCCGCATTTTGTACAAAAGTTTGCCATGACATATACCTCCGTATGTATAAATATATACTGCACTTATATCATAGCACGGATCGACAAAAAATGCAATACTTTTCGGAAAAAGTCACAAACCTTTTGTTTTTCAACGCAGGCAAAAAAGACGTCCAAAGAAGCAATCCTCATCCTTTTTTATCATTTATCTCCGACGATGCATATGGTGATATGAAACGAAAAAAAAGGAGCGATGTTCCATGAACACTCTCGTATGCGGCCTGCTGCTCCCCTTTTTGGGGACGGCATTGGGGGCCGGGTGCGTTTTTTTTATGAAAAAATCCATGCAACGATCTCTGCGGCGAATGCTGACGGGGTTTGCGGCGGGAGTCATGACGGCGGCCAGCATATGGAGCCTGCTCATTCCCGCCATGGATCGGTCTGCCGCCCTGGGAGCCTTTGCCTTTATCCCCGCCGCGACGGGTCTGTGGCTCGGCATCGGATTTCTGCTGATTCTCGATCGGATGATCCCCCATCTCCACCTCAACGGCTCGGCGGAGGGCCCCAAAAGCCGTCTGAAGCGCACTTCGAAACTGGTTCTGTCGGTCACCCTGCACAATCTGCCTGAGGGCATGGCGGTGGGTGTGGTGCTGGCGGGATGGATGGCAGGGGATCGGGAAATCACGGCGGCGACGGTCATGGCGTTGGCCATGGGAATCGCCCTGCAGAATTTTCCCGAAGGTGCCATCATTTCTCTTCCCCTGAAGGCCGAGGGTATGAACAAGGGCAAGGCCTTTCTTTGGGGCGTAATGTCGGGAATCGTAGAACCCCTCGGAGCCTTGTTGACCGTCCTTGCGGCGGGATTGATTTCCCCGATGCTGCCCCTTCTTTTGGGTTTTGCCGCAGGAGCCATGCTCTTTGTTGTGGTGGAAGAGCTGATTCCCGAGCTGGCAGAGGGAGACCCCTCCAACCTGGGCACCGTGTTCTTCGGTCTGGGATTTTCCCTCATGATGGCCCTCGACGTGGCCCTGGGGTAGAAAGCAAAAAAGCACCGAAAAAAACCGTTTTTTGTGCCGACGGAAATCATCCGCCGGCACAGTTGGTTTTTCTTCTTTTTTCCGTATTTTCAGCAGACCGTTTCGGCGTAGCGGACGGCAGAGAGGGCATCTTTGCCGTAGAAATCGGCGCCGATTTTGTCCGCATATTCTTGGGTCAGCACCGCCCCGCCCACCATGATCCTGCAATCGGGGCAGGTCTTGCGCAAAAGAACGATGGTTTCTTCCATGGCGGGGACGGTAGTGGTCATCAAGGCGGAAAGGGAGACCAAGGGCGCACGACGGGCGCTTACCTGCTCCGCCACCGCCGCCGCAGGCACATCCTTGCCGAGATCAATGACCTCAAACCCGTAATTTTCCAACAAAAGCTTCACGATATTTTTGCCGATGTCATGGACGTCTCCCTTGACGGTGGCGATCACCACGGGGCCACGGGTGGGAGCCGCATCCTTCGGGAGGGATTTTTTCAGCACCTCAAAAGCGCTCTTTGCCGCCTCGGCCGCCATGAGCAGTTGGGGCAAATAGATCGTATTGTTCTCAAAGCCCCGTCCCACCGCATCCAGGGCGGGAACGATTTCTTCGGCAATCAGATCCAAAGGAGATATTCGGGTCAGCGCTTCCGCCGCAAGACGACTCGCATCCCCCTTCAACCCCTTGCGGATGGCCGTCTGCAGAGCAGAGCTTTCCAACGGAGTCTCCGCAGAATCGGCCTTGCTCTGCATTGCGGGCGCAGGGACAGCGGCGGGCAGGGTTTCGCAAAAGGCAATATAATCGGCGCAGTTGTCGTCCCACCCCCGCAGGACACGGAAGGCATAATAGGTTTTCATCATTTCGGGGGAATGGGGGTTCATGATGGCCGCCGACAGCCCTCGCTCCAGCGCCAACGCAAAAAAGGTAGCGTTGACCCCATCCCGCGCGGGCAGGCCGAAGGACACATTGGACACCCCAAGGGAGGTACGGCATCCCATGGCGGTCAGACGGCGCACCGCCTCCAGCGTTTCCGCCGCCGCATTCTTATCCGCAGAAACGGTCATGGCCAAAGGATCAAAGATCAGATCCTTTTTCCCAATGCCGTATTGTTCCGCATGCTGCAAGATTTTTTCCGCAATAGCAATCCGACCGTCGGCGGTGGAGGGAATGCCCGATTCGTCCAACGTCAGAGCAATCACCACGCCCCCGTACTTCTTCTGCAGCGGGAAAATTGCCTCCATGGATTCGATTTTTCCGTTGACGGAATTGATCAGAGCCTTGCCGTTATAGCGGCGCAAAGCCCGCTCCATGGCGGAGGGATTGGCCGTATCCAACTGGAGGGGAAGGGAGGTGACCAACTGCAGCTCGCAGACCGTCTCGGACAGAAGGGCAACCTCATCAATGTCGGGGAGTCCCACATTCACGTCCAAAACATGCACGCCCTTTTCGGCCTGCCGCAGACCCTCCTGCAACACATAGCCCAGATCATGCTCCCGCAAGGCCTGCTGAAACCGCTTTTTGCCCGTGGGATTGATCCGCTCCCCAATAAGAATGGGCTCCTCGGCAAAGGTCACGGCGTGGGTGTAGGAGGAAATACAACAAAAATTCTTTTGCACAATAGGTGCAGGTGCCGACCCCTGCGCCTTTTTTACCAGCAACGAAATATATTCGGGGGTGGTGCCGCAGCATCCGCCCGCAATGCGAACGCCCTTTGCCATGGCATCGGCCACCGATGCGGCAAATTCTTCGGGAGAAACATCAAAGACCGTCTTTTCGTCCTTTACGGCGGGCAATCCCGCATTGGGCTTGAACAACACAGGCACCGATGCGGCAGAAACAATACGCTCTGTCACGCCCTTCAATTGGTCGGGCCCGAGAGAGCAGTTAGCGCCGATGGCGTCCGCACCCATGCCTTCCAGCAGGGCAACCATGGCCTCGGGGGTGGCACCGTTGAGCAACCGTCCGTCTTCCCCATATGCGTTGGAAACCAACACGGGAAGATCGCAATTCTCCTTGACCGCCAACAGAGCGGCCTTGGTCTCATAACTGTCATTCATGGTTTCGATCAGCACCAAATCCACGCCGCAGCGCACCCCGATGCGTACCGTTTCGGCAAAAAGAGACACAGCGTCCTCAAAATCCAAATCCCCCAAGGGCTTCAGCAGTTTCCCCGAAGGCCCGATGTCCAGCGCAACAAATTTGAGCTGATTCCCCGAGGATTCCTCCCGCGCCTGCTTTGCAATCGCAACGGCGGCGGGGATGATTTGTTCCAGCTCTTCTTTGGAAAATTTCAGCAAATTCGCTCCGAAGGTGTTGGCGGAAACCACATTGCTCCCCGCCTCATAATAGGCCTTCGCGACAGACTGAACCACCTCGGGATGGGTCAGATTCCACTCCTCGGGGGATTGTCCCGCAGACAGCCCCGCCGCCTGCAAAAGCGTCCCCGTCCCCCCATCCAGAAAGACCTTATTCTGTTGCAAAAATTCTCGGAAATTCATATTGCACGCATCCTTTTCTGATGTATTGAGCAGCCCCTCCCCAAGGGCGGGGAGGACAAGGCTTACAGGGTGTCGGCGATTTCGTAGATGAGGGCCTCGGTCTTTTCCCAACCCAGGCAGGGGTCGGTGATGGACTGCCCGAAGACAGGGCCGCAGGAGCTGAGCTTCTGTGCGCCGTCGATGAGGTAGCTTTCGATCATAAGACCCTTGACCAGCTTGCGAATCTCGGAATTCTGACGGCAGGAGTTGAGGATGTCACGGGCAATACGAACCTGCTCCAGATGCATCTTGGAGGAGTTGGAGTGGTTGGTGTCCACGATGACGGCGGGGTTGGCAAGGCCGCTCTTGGCGTAGACCTCGCAGAGATTGCGCAGATCCTCGTAGTGGTAGTTGGCAATGGCACGGCCGCCCATATCCACATAGCCGCGCAGAATGGCGTGGGTGAGGGGATTGCCCGTGGATTTCACTTCCCAGCCGCGGTAAATAAAGGTGTGGGAATGCTGACCTGCGGTGATGGCATTCATCATGATGGACAGATCGCCGCCGGTGGGATTTTTCATGCCCACGGGCACGTCCAGACCGCTGGCGGTGAGGCGGTGCTGTTGGTTTTCCACAGAGCGGGCGCCCACGGCAATATAGGACAAAAGATCGGAAAGATAACGATGGTTGTCGGGATAGAGCATTTCGTCGGCGCAGGAGAAGCCGTAATCGGAGAGGGCATCGCGGTGGATCTCACGGATGGCGATAATGCCCTTCAGCATATCCGCATCGGTGTTGGGGTCGGGCTGATGGAGCATACCCTTGTATCCGTCCCCCGTGGTGCGGGGCTTGTTGGTGTAGATGCGGGGGATGATCATGATTTTGTCTTTCACCTGATCCTGCACCTTGCGAAGACGGGAAATATATTCCAGCACAGGTTCACGGAAGTCAGCGGAGCAGGGGCCGATGACGAGAACGAATTTGTCGCTCTTGCCCGTAAAAATATCACGGATTTCCGCATCGCGAGCGGCTTTAATGGCAGCAAGCCCGTCAGTCAGGGGGTATTGGGCTTTGATTTCCTGAGGAATCGGAAGCTTACGAAGGAAGTTCATATTCATTTCAGTCTCCTTTTTACATAACACTTACATAAGATTATTTTTTATCGAATTTGGAGCGACGGGCGGTGGAAATGCGCATCATTTCCCGCAACCCCTCCCGATCGCCGTCGGCGAGCAGATCGCGCATTTTGTTGACCTGCTCCAAAAAGGTGTCCATTTGCCGCAAAAGAGCATCCTTGTTGAGCAAAAACAGCTCGGACCACATCTCGTCATTGATGCGGGCAATGCGGGTCAGATCACGGAAGGAGTCTCCCGTGTATGCCACAAGGCGATCATCGTCGCTGGCACACATAAGAGACACCGCCACACAGTGGGTCAGCTGGGAGAGGAAGGCGATCATATCGTCATGCTCTTGGGGAGAAAGACGGGAAATGCGGGCAAAGCCCAACTCCCGCCCAAGGTCCTCACAGAGGCGGATGGCATCCTCCGTATTTTTTTCCGACGGAACCACAATGTAGTTTGCCCCTTCGAAAATGCGGTCATCGGCGTTTTCGATGCCGCCCACCTCACGGCCCGCCATGGGATGCACCGAAACAAATTCGGCGCCTGCGGGCAGGGCGGCGGTTACGGGATCGATAATACAGGACTTGACCCCCGTCACGTCGGTGACCACCGTGCCCGGACGGATGAGATGGCCGTACTCTTCCACCCACTTCAAAAGAACGGTGGGATAAAGGGCAAAGACGATCATTTCCGCCCGCGCTATGAGATCCTCATCCACCTCGGCGGAGCCCTCGTCGATGAGACCGTGCTCAAAGGCGTAATCTATGGTGTCCTGCCGACGGGCAAAGCCATAAATACAACGAAATCCTTTTTTCTTCAGAGCCATGGCATAGCTACCGCCCAACAGGCCCAGACCCACAATAAGGATGCGGGTATCCCGATGTAAATGCATCATAATTCTTCCATTCCGACATTAAGTTGTTTCATGTGTTCAAAAAAGGCGGGGAAGCTTTTGCTGACCGCCTCGGCGCCTTCCAGAATCCCGCCGTATCGGATTCCCATCACCGCCATGGACATGACCACACGGTGATCGTTGTGCCCCGACAACGGGGCGGACGGAGGATGAAGGGAGGATTTTTTGATATGGATCGCATCTTCCTCCACGGTGATTTCTGCGCCGAATTTAGCCAGTTCTTCCGCCATGACGGCCCCACGGTCGCTTTCCTTGATTTTCAAACGGTGGGTGTGGGTGAGCGTTGCTCCGTGGCAAAGGCAGGCCACGGTCATGAGGATGGGGGCAAGGTCAGGGCAATCGGCCACAGACAAAGTGCAATTCCCCTTGGCCAAAGCGGAAAAATACTCCTCCCACACCCGATCCCCCTGCAGGGTTTCGGGGTTGCGCCCCGTAAGAGTTACGTCATACCCCAAAGCACCGAGAGCGCCGAAGAAGGCGGCGTTGGATTCGTCCCCTTCCACCGTCACGGTACGGGGCCGATAGGTCTGTCCCCCGGGGACAACAAAGGTTCTGTCCCCGTCCCAAGAAACCGTCACGCCGAAGGTCTCCAAAGCGGAGAGGGTCAAATCCAAATAAGAGGCACTTTCCAAAGGCGTGGTGCATTGGATGCGGCTCTCCCCTTCCAACAAAGGAAGCAGGAAGAGAAGCCCCGTCAAAAACTGACTGCTCACATTGCCGGGAAGGGAAACGGTTCCGCTGCTCAGCCGTCCCTCCACCGTTACCTTCCCTCTTTCACGCAACAAGGAAATGCCGCGGGCGGCGAAAAGGTCTTCATATACGGAGAGAGGGCGCTCCATCAGGCGGTCGCTTCCCGTAAGGGTGGCTTTTTCCCCGAACAGACAGAGGGGAATCATAAACCGAAGGGTGCTTCCGCTTTCCCGACAGGGCAAAAGGCCCGAAGGACGGGGGTGACCTCCGCACCCCGTCACGGTGACGGTATTGCCGCGGACGCAAAAATCCGCACCCAATGCCCGAAGGCAATCGCAGGTGGCGGCAATATCCTGAGAAAAATCCACGTTTTCAACAACGCTTATCCCCTCGGCCAAGGCGGCACAGATCAGAAGGCGATGAGCCATGCTTTTGGAGGGTGGCACGCAAATCTGCCCCAAAGGCGTGGAGGGAATCAGACGGAGCTTCATGCCTTGCCTCCGTCGATGAGAAGATCCATGGCCTCCAGATACCCTTGAGTGCCGTGGCCGATAATTGCGGCCACGCAGGCGGCACGGATATAACTGATCTGCCGAAAATCTTCCCGTTCCTGCACCTTGGAAATGTGGATCTCCACCGTGGGGATGCCCACGGATTTGACCGCATCCAGAAGGGCGATACTGGTGTGGGTGTAGGCGCCGGGATTGATGACGATGCCGTCATATTCCTTAAAATAGGCGTCCTGAATCCAATCCACCAGGTCTCCCTCGTGATTGGATTGCAGACAATGCACCTCCACACCCCGTGCGGCGGCGTGGGCTTCGATCATTTCCACCACCTGCCCATAGGTCTGTTTGCCGTAATGGGCGGGCTCGCGGATGCCCAGCATGTTCAGATTCGGTCCGTTCAAAACCAAAAGCTTCATGATAAAAAATCCTTTCGGATGGTCTGTACCGTATGTTCCACCACTTCATCGGTGACGATTTCTTTGTCGCAGGTGGCAAGGTAGCGATCATAGCGCTCCTCGTAGCGCTTGCGGATAGCCTCTGCCGTAGAAGCAAGGGGGCGATCCTCGGTGGGAAGCAGGGCTTCAAGGGAGCGGTTGAGAAAATACAGTCTGCCCGTTCGGCGCAGGGCGCGGACGTTTTCCTCCCGCAGAATGGCGCCGCCTCCCGTAGCGATGACGCAGCCCGTGGAACGGTTAGCAACGTCACGCACCACTTGGGCTTCCAATTCACGGAAGCCGATCTCGCCCACCTCGGCAAAAATTTCGGGAATGGCCTTGCCCGCCGCTTTCACAATCTCCTCGTCGGTGTCGATAAAGGGGCGGTTCATAGCCTGCGCCAAGGCCTTCCCCACGGTGGATTTACCGCTTCCCGGCATCCCCGTGAGAACGATATTTTCCTTTTCTGCGGCGATCTGTCCGTAAATGCGGTCGGTCAGCTCGTCCATGCCCGCGGTGCCCTGCCCGAGGAAAATGCGACAAGCCTTCACCGCCTGCGCCACCAGCATATACAGACCTCCCTCGGCGGGAAGGCCCCGTTCTTTGGCGTCCAAAACAAGGTTGGTGCGCAGAGGATTGTAGACCACGTCCACCACGCCGCAAAGGTTGGGAAAACGGGAAAGATCAATGGGAGTCCCCGCCCGATCGGGGGTACCGTCGGCGTAGGGGTACATGCCGCAGGGGGTGGTGTTGATGATCACATCCGCATCGGTGTGCTTTTCATAAGCCAGCGCAAAGGTGACGTCGGGATGATCCACCTCCCGTCCCGCCGTGATCACAGCCGCCGCATTGGCCGCCTTAGCGACCGCCTGCGCCGTATGAGAGGTTCCTCCCGTACCCAGAATCAGCACCTTTTTCCCCTCCAAGGAAACACCGATGCGACGAATGAGGGAAACCATGCCGTAAAAATCCGTATTGTAGCCGTAGAGCTTCCCGTCACGGTTCACCACCGTGTTCACCGCCCCGATGCCCAGCGCCGCTTCGTCGATCTCGGTCAGATAGGGAATGACGGTCTGCTTGTAGGGAATGGTGACGTTGATGGCCTTGAAGGCCTTCGCCTCCATAAAGGCGGGAACCTCTTCGGGCGTCAGCTCGGTCAGCTGATAATCATAATCGGCGCATCGGCCGTGAATTTCTTTGGAAAAGCTATGGGGCAAGTGTTCCCCGATCAATCCGTATTCCATTCGTTATACTCCTAAAAAATCGGTACCGTACCGCCCCAAAAGCAGGTCGCAGAGCACCAGCGCCGTAACACTGTCCACCACGATCCGTGCCCGATGGGCAATGAAGGGGTCGTGTCTGCCCGTGAGGGCGAAATCGATTTCCGTTCCTTGGGTGAAGTCCACAGTCTGCTGCGCCTTGAAAATGGAGGGGGTGGGCTTGACGGCGCAACGGAAGAGAAGGGGCATGCCGTTGGTGATGCCGCCGTTGATGCCGCCGTTGGAATTTTTGGAGGTGACCACCCGATCGCCCTCCATGCGGAAGGGATCGTTGGCCTGACTGCCCACCATATCGGCCAGGGCAAAGCCATCCCCGAATTCCACGCCCTTGACGGCGGGAACCGAAAAGAGCATATGGGACAGAAGGCTCTCCACCGAATCAAACCAAGGCTCGCCCAGCCCTGCAGGCAGACCGATGACGGCGGTTTCCAGCACGCCGCCTACGCTGTCCCCCTGCTCCTTGGCCTTGAGGATCATGGATTTCATCAGCTCCTCCGCCTTGTCGTCCAAAACGGGGAAGGGCTTGGTGGAAAGAAGGTCAATGTCCTGCTTCAAATCACCGAAGGGACGATCCAAAACCGAAGCACCGCGGGCAATATGGGTGCCGATAAAAATATTTTTCCGATTCAATGCGGAAAGGGCAATGGCCCCTGCCGCCACCAGCGCCGCCGTAATGCGACCGCTGAAATGTCCGCCCCCGCGGGGATCTTCAAAGCCGTGGTATTTGGCATAGGCGGTGTAGTCCGCATGTCCCGGCCGAGCCTTGCCGTAATTGGCGTAGTCTGCGCTGTGCTGGGCGGTGTTGGGGATGCGGATGCAGAGGGGGGTACCCGTGGTTTTTCCTTTGTAGACGCCGCTTTCGATGACAAAGGGATCGGGCTCCCGACGGGAGGAGGACAACCCGTCCGCAGGGCGACGCAGGGTCAGTCGATGGGCAATATAGTCCTCGTCCACCGTGATTCCGGGGGAAAGGCCGTCCAGCACCACTCCGATGGAGGGGCCGTGACTTTCGCCGAAAAGGGTCACTGTCAGAGATGACCCAAAGGAATTTTTCATTTCAAAACCTCCCGCAGTTCATTGGCAAGCTGTTGAAAGGGAATTTTTCGGAATTCGAAGGATCCCACTTGGGGACAGGTCACCACGGTGATCTCTCCGCCCGCGCACTTTTTGTCATGGGACATGGCCTCCAAAATAGCCTCCGTATCCCCTTTGTATTGGGTGGGAAGCTCCAGCGCCCTCAGCACGGACAGCAGACGGACGCGCACTTCATCGGACACCATAGGCAGCATGCCCAACGCCACACATTCCCCGTGCAAGAGGGAAAAATTGCTGACCGTCTCGATGGCATGTCCCACCGTGTGCCCGAAATTCAGCACCCGACGAAGTCCGCCCTCGGTTTCGTCCTGCCGCACCACCTCGGCCTTCACCGCCAACGCACGGTAGATAACCGTCTCAATCTGTGCCATGGCCTTGCCCGATTCGAACAGTTCAAAAAGCTCTTTGTCCCCCGTCAGCGCCACCTTCACCGCCTCTGCGGCACCGGAACGCACCTGACGAAGATCCAACGTGTGAAGCACGTCGGGGTCCACCAGCACCTTTTTGGGCTGATGGAATGCGCCCACGAGGTTTTTGTAACCCTTATAATCCACCCCAACTTTGCCCCCCACGGAGGAATCGATCTGGGACAGAAGGGTGGTGGGGATGTTGTAAAAATCAATGCCCCGCAGATATGCCGCCGCCGCAAAACCGCTCATGTCCCCCACAACACCGCCACCCACCGCCACAACGCAGTCGGAACGGGTAAAATTGTGTTCCACAAGGGCATCCAGCAGGGACATCCAAGTGTCCACAGTCTTGCCAGCCTCCCCTTGGGGAAAGGTGACGGTATAAGCCTCTTTTGCTTGGGCGGCCACGGTTTTAGCATATTGGGCGGGAACTCCCGAATCGGTCACCACAAGGACCTTGCGGTTCAGATTCAAAAGCTCTCCCGCACGGGAAAGGCATCCCCGCTGAATGACCACGTCATAACTGCGGGCGCCCAAATCCACGGAAAGGATCATACCTCTTCCTCCTTAAGCAGTTTTTCCCGGTCATAGGCCCCGACCACCTTAATGGCGGCGCAATTTGCCTTCAACTCTTCCAGCATTTTCCGACCGCGGTCACTGCTGAGGGCCCCTTCCCCTTCCACATAGAAATAGTATTCCCAGTTTGCATTTTTGGTGGGGCGGCTCTTCAGAACCCTCAGGTTGAATCCATTCTGTCCGATGACCGACACGGCCTTGCCCAGGGAGCCCGCCTCGTTTTTCACGGTGAAGAACATGATAAAATGATTTTCATCCCCCGAAGGACGGTTTTCCACACGGGAAAAGACGGCAAAACGGGTGGTATTGTTGCTGCTTTCGTTGATGCGCTTTTCCATCACCTGCAAACCGTACAGACGTGCGGTTTCCAGAGAGGCCACGGCGGCAATGTCGTGGCGTCCCGACTCGGCCACCCGACAGGCGGCCACGGCGGTGTTTGTGGCGGAGGTGGTCTTAAATCCCTTTTCCCGCAGATATTCGGCGCACTGGGACAGGGCCTGGGGATGGGAGATTACCTCTTTGATGTCACTCATGGAGGTGCCGGGGACCGCCAAAAGATTCTGAACAATCTCCAGATCGTAAATCCCGTTGATGTAGAGGGAGCCCTCATAGGCACGGTCCACCACCTGGGTCACATCCCCCGCATAGGAATTCTCCATGGGAAGCACGGCGCAGTCGCAATCCCCCTGCTCCACCGCATCATAGGCGGAGAGGAAATCGGGAAAAGACACCAAGGTGGCGTCGGGGAAAATACGATGGGCAGCAATCTGTCCGAAGGCGCCGTTGACCCCGCTGTAGGCCACCCGCATCCCGTCCAAAAGGCGGCTCTGATAGGCGCGGGAAATCTCCATATTGGACTGCAAAAAGTTGATATAATAGGATTTCAGCCCCTCATCCTCCACCCGTGCGGAGTTGCGGCGGATAACCTCCTCCTCCCGTGCGGGATCGAAGATCTGAAGCCCGAGATCCTTTTTCGCCTCGGCAACCATGGCCACGGCCTTCATGCGCTCTGCAAAGAGCTTGGCCATTTCGCCGTCCACACGGTCGATGATTTTACGCGCTTCTTCCAATCGTTTCACGGTTCAGTCCTTCTTTTCGTAAGATTCGTACAATGCCTTGAAGGCGGGGAGGGCTGCTTGGATCTGTTGGGTGGAGACGCAGTAGGAAATGCGCACATATCCCTTCACGCCGAAGGAATCGGAGGGCACCAGCAAAAGCTCGAACTGCTTTGCCTTTTCGCAGAAGGCGGCGGCATCCTCCTCCAACGCCTTGACAAAAAGATAGAAGGCACCGTCGGGATTGGTGATGGAATAGCCCATTTCGGAAAGGGATTCGGACAAAAGCTTGCGGTTGGTTTCGTAGACCGACAGATCGGCGGTCATGTTGCCGCATTTTGCAACGGCATACTGCATCAGGCTGGGGGCACAAACGAAACCGAGGGCCCGACCCGCTCCGCAGACGGCGGCGTAGACCTCTTTTGCCCCGGGCATGGCGGGGGGAACCAAAATATAACCAATCCGTTCTCCGGGCAGGGAGAGGGCTTTACTGTAGGAATAGCACACCAAGGTACGATGATAGAAGGCAGGCACATAGGGCACCTCAACCCCATCGTAGGTTAAAGCACGGTAGGGCTCGTCGCAGATAAGGAAGATTTCCGAATCGCTGTCCCCTTCCTTTTCGGAGAGAAGCTTGCCCAGCTTTTCCAGATCGGCGGCGGGGATCACCGCCCCCGTGGGATTATTGGGAGAGTTGATGATCATGGCCTTGGTACGGGGGGTGATGGCGGCGGAAAGAGCGGCAAAATCAATCCGGAAGGAGCCGGAAATACAGGGAACCTCTCTCAGAATCGCCCCTGCCTTTTCGGCAAAGACCCGATATTCGGGGAAATAGGGGGCAAGAACGATGACCTCGTCCCCCGGATTGACGATGGCATGGAGAGAAACCGTAAGAGATGCGGCAGCACCGCAGGTCATGTAGATCAGGTTGGGATCCACATCACAACCCGAGCGGGCCTCTTCCGCCTCGGCCACGGCGGCACGGACGGCGGCATCCCCCTGCGCAGAGGTGTAGCCGTGGAGGGCAACGGGATCGGTGTTGGCGATCAGATCCTTCAAGGCCTCGGTGAGCGCTTCGGGGGCGGGAACGCTGGGATTGCCGATGGAGAAATCGAAAACCTTGTCGGCGCCGATCTCCGCCTTGCGCTGCTTGCCGTATTCAAAAAGCTCCCGAATGGCGCTTCGCTTGGTGCCCAAGCCCAACATTTTCTGATTGATCATAACAGTTTCCTTCCTTTGTATCTCAACTTGTTTTTTTACAAAATAAAAAAAGCGACCCGAGAAATACTTCATCGGATCGCTGTAAATTCATCGTTTTTTGACCGCAGGGACCTTATCCCCGAACAGTCCTTTCGACAGAGTTCCGGCGATCCGTGCCCATATAGTAATAAAATCGAGGGACAAAAATCATCACAAAGAACTCCTTTCGAAAAATGATGCTACCATTTTACACGAAAAAGAGGGATTTGTCAAGGGTTTTTTGCAAGTTTTTGCAAATTGACAAAGTTTTTTTGCATTTTTTCGCAAGAAGACCGATCCGTAGTCTCCCCTTAATGAATGGCAGTACCCACGGGGACCGAATCGTCCACAAAAATGACCTTGCATCCGCAGGCATTGTTAGTGGCGGCCAGAAGCATACCCTCGCTGGTGACCCCTGCGAAGCGGGCGGGCTTCAGGTTTGCAAGAACAATGATTTTCTTGCCGATCAGCTCTTCGGGCTTGTATTCGCCCTTGATGGACGAGACGATGGTGCGCTGACCGATGCCGTCATCGAGAACCAATTTCAGGCAGGAATGGGATTTACGGATCTCGGAGCACTTAACCACCTGACAAACACGCATGTCAATGGCGTCGAAGGCCTCCATTTCGATCTGATCCTTCACGGGAGCCACGGGATCGGGCTCTCCGTAGACCTTTTCCTCCACCTTCACTTCCTCTTCCACTACCACGGGAGCGGTTTCCGCCTCGGTCTTGGGGGTGGAGAAGTCCAGCAGGGGCAGATATCTCTCCGCGTCGATGGCATAGAGGAACAGATACAGACGGGGGCCGCGATCCTTATCGATCAACAGACGGTACACGTTCTTGAAGAAAGCGCCCTGAACCCCCTTGAGGGCCTTGTCGTCGGTCAGGTCGGTGTAAATGCGCTTGGGGATGGCATACAGCTCGGCGTTCAGATCGTCGAGGGTGTAACCGGGCTTGGAGAGATATTCGTGGAGCATGGCGATGGCCTGCTTCTCCTGCTCGGTGAGGGTTTCGTACACGTCCCAGTTGCGGAAGGGGCGCAGACGGTTGACCTGCTCGGGTGCGCACTGCTCCAACCAGAACTTGGCCCGTTCGAGACGGTCGGCGAACTGCTCATACTTATAGGGGGTGCCAATCTTTTCAAAGACGGTTTCCAGCATGGGCACGTTGAAGTCCACCACAGAGCCCAGCTGAACGAGGAGGGACATGGGGACGGTTTCGATCTTACGGCCGTCGATGAGGCAGTTGTACATGATGGAAGCCTCATGCTCGCTGGCGGTGCCGGCCATATATGCGGTATACATCTTGTCAAATTCGAAATACTGGCGCAGAATACCGTCATCGAAGCAGAAGTCAAAGGCCTTGGTGGGCTCGGTCTTGGAATAGAGCCAGAGAATCACCTCGGGCTGATAAAGCTTCAGCAGGGTTTCGGGGGTCAGGTTCAGACCGGAGGAAGAGGACATCTTCCCCGCAACGCCCTTGATGCCGATGAATTCATAGCCCTGGAAGAGGGGCGCCTTGTGGCCAAACACCTTTTCGGAGATGATCTTGGAGTTGTTGTAGGAGCCGGTGGGGGCGGCGTGATCCTTTCCGCCGGGTTCAAAGTCGACGCCCTCATAGCGCCAACGCATGGCCCAGTCTACCTTCCAGCCCAACTTGCAGTTGGTGTTTTCCTTGAAGTCAAAATGACCGTGATGGCCGCAACGGCAGGTGTATTCCGCCTCGGTGCAATCCTCGGAAAGAGAGGTGATGGTGGTAAAGTCGGTGTGACATTCGGGGCAGAAGATGCTGACGGGATAATAATTGGCCTTTTCCGCCTCGTATTCCGCCTTGCGCTCTTCCTCGCTCTTGGACATATCCTTGGTCTTGAAGGAATCGAGGATGTCGAAGATCTCGCCCCGCTTGCGCAGGGATTCCAAAATATCTTCCTTGTACTTGCCGGAGCGGTACATATCGCCCTGATAACGGCAATCCAGCTTAATCCCGAAGGGCTCGATCCCCTTCAAAAATTCTTCCTCAAAGTGCTTTGCATAATTTTCATGGCATCCCCAGGGATCGGGAATATCCACATAGGGACAGCCGATATATTTATCGTAGCTGTCGCCCACCACCGCCTGCACATTGGCGGGGATTTTGCGGCAACGGTCGAACTCGTCCCAGGAAATGAGGAGACGGGCCTTCTTGCCCTTCTTTTCCAGCGCCTTGACCACAAACAGAGGGGTGGCGAGGTCACGGAAGTTTCCGATATGAACCGAACCGGAGGGAGAGACCCCTGCGGCGCAAACATATTCTTCCTTTTCGGGGTTGCTTTCAATAATTCTTTGTGCGATTTCTTCGGACCAATGCATAATATATCTCCTTCTCAGTTTGCGTAAGTCATGACTACGGCCAAAAGACGCAGGGTATCGTCGCCGATATTTTCAATGCTGTGGGAAGCGCCCTTCCCCGTCAGAACCGCATCCCCTGCGGTGACGGTGACCCATTCGCCGTTGTCAAACACACGGCCCGTTCCGGTAAGAATGTAGTAGATCTCATCCTCTCCCACATGGGCGTGGTCGCCGATGGAGCAACCGGGCTCCAGGGTCAGAACGGCGCAAACACGGCAGGCCGCGCCGAATTCATCTTTCTTGAAGGCGTGCAAAAACTGCACATCCCCCTTGCCGCCCCGCATTTCGTGGCGGACTTCGGTTTCCATTTCGTTGGCTTTACGGATCATATGTAATACCTCATTTCGTTACGGTGAAGGTGTATCTGGTTTCCTGGTGATATTCCTCGTCCTTTTTCAGGATGGCGGAGGGGAAATTGTCGTGATGGACGGCATCGGGGAAGTGCTGGGTTTCCAGGCAGATGGCGTCACGGGAATGGTAGGTGGCGCCGCCCTTGCCCTTGCGCTCGGTGAGGAAATTGGCGGTGTAAATCTGAATCCCGGGCTGGGTGGTGGCGGTGGTACAGACAATGCCCGTTTTCTCGGAGGAAAGAACGCAGACATCCCGCATGCCTTCCCCGCGCAGCACAAAGTTATGGTCATATCCGCTGCCGTTTTTCAGATTCTGATCATCGGCTTCGATGTCCCGACCGATGGTCTTGGGCGTGCGGAAATCAAAGGGCGTACCCTCCACGGGGATAATGTTGCCCGTGGGCAGACAATCGGCATCGTTTTCGGTAAAGGCATCCGCATGGACCTGCAAAAGGAGGTCTGTTGCTGTCCCGGAGCCTGCGCCGTTGAGGTTGAAATAGCAGTGATTGGTGAAATTGACCACCGTATCCGAATCGCAGATAGCGTCATAACAAAGGGTCAGCGCGTTGTCATCGTCGAAGGAATAGATCACCGACAAAGACAGATTGCCGGGATACCCCTCTTCTCCATCGGGAGAGGTGTAGGAGAACAAAAGACGGTCGGAGGCGACGGAGGTGGCCCAGACTACGCTGTCATAGCCCTTCTTTCCGCCGTGGAGATGGTTGGGGCCGTTGTTGACCGCCAAGGTGTATTCAATTCCGTTGAGGGTAAATTTCCCTTTGCCGATACGGTTGGCATGGCGCCCGATGAAGGCCCCCAGATAGCCGTCATTGGCCTCATATTCCGCCACGGTGTCGTAACCGAGGCACACGTCCACCAGATTTCCGTCCTTGTCGGGGACACAGATGGAATGGAGGGTGCAGCCGTAGTCGAGAACGTCCACGTAGGCACCGTTGGCGTTGGTAATGCGATAAATGCTGACTGTGCGGCCGTCGGCGGTTTTTCCGAATTCTTTCACCCGAATACTCATAATATATCTCCTTTTCCGTCGTTATGATACGTGCGGTATTGATTCATAAAGCGGGAAAATTTCCCGTTACCCCCTTTGGATTCCCCTTGGGGGGACAGGAAGGCGGCCACCCGTTGGATGGGAGCCTCTTCCCCTTCGATCTCTATTTCGTAATCCGAAAGGCCGAAATAAATATTTTCGTCCAAGGACACGATAACGCCCGGCAGATCGAAATCGGTGCGCAGGGTGACAAGATCCCCCAAAAGGGTACAGGTCACGTCAGGTGCGTCGGGGAAATAATCGTGGGGGTTGACCGTCTGCGGGAAGGATTCCAAAAGAGCCTCGAACTCATCGCAGAGAAGCAGGTCCCCCATGCGTTTTCGCTTGTTTTTGTACTGAAGGTATAGGGCGTTTTTCTTGCGCCGCACCCGCAACATGGAGTGAGCGGCGGAAAGGGCCCCGTCGGAGGTGTCAAAATAATAATTGACCTGAACGTAGGTCTCCCCCGCCTGACCCGTGTGGGCGCGCAGAGCGGCAAGGCAACGGGAAAATTCCTCGAAACAAACCATTACTTTCTGTTCCAGTTCCTGTGCCATGACATAAATCCCTTTCCTTGCATCTTCTTTTAAGGGCAAAGCGCTTTGCCCTTAAAAGAAGATGCGGAGCCTTCCGGCTCCGCATCCTGACATACTAAAATCCGTAAGGACTGAATTAGTCATCAACTTCAGCAACAACGCCGGAACCGACGGTCTTACCACCTTCGCGGATAGCGAAACGGAGACCCTGTTCGATAGCGATGTGCTTAATCAGTTCAACAGAAATGGTGACATTATCGCCGGGCATGCACATATCAACACCTTCGGGGAGGTTGATAACGCCGGTGACGTCAGTGGTACGGAAGTAGAACTGAGGTCTGTAGTTGGAGACGAAGGGCTTGGTACGGCCGCCTTCTTTGGCAGTCAGAACGTAAACCTCGCCCTTGAACTTGGTGTGGGGTTTGATGGTACCGGGCTTCGCCAGAACCTGACCACGTTCGATTTCGTTTCTCTGAATACCGCGGAGCAGAACGCCGATGTTGTCGCCTGCTTCAGCAGAATCGAGGAGCTTGTGGAACATTTCGATACCGGTAACGACGGTCTTGCGGGATTCTTCAACCAGACCGACGATTTCAACTTCTTCAGA
>JAGAOU010000017.1 GCA_017623595.1 Clostridia bacterium | reverse complement strand
GATGATATACACCACGCTTCGCGCGGTGATGATATGCCAAGCCTGCGGCTTGGATAGCAACCAAAGAAAAAAGCAGTCGAAAGACTGCTTTTTTCTTTGGTTGCGGAGAGGGGATTTGAACCACCTGACCTCCGGGTTATGAGCCCGACGAGCTACCGGACTGCTCTACTCCGCGATATTCGATTTAGGAAGAAACATGCTGGTGCCGGAGACCGGGATCGAACCGGCACGGGATTTCTCCCACGGGATTTTAAGTCCCGGGCGTCTGCCAATTCCGCCACTCCGGCGCATCGGCGTGCCGCATCTTTGATGCCCGTATAGTATACCACGATTTTTTCAATTTGTCAACCCCCAATTTGTGGCTTTTTTGGAACAAGTAAGAAAAAGGGGAGACTTTTCCTTGAAAAAACAGTCGATCTATGGTATACTGAAAAAAAAGAATTTTAGCGAGAGGTTTTGTTATGGATTATGTACGTTTGGGGCGTACCGAGTTGAAGGTGAGCAAGAACGGATTTGGGGCTTTGCCCGTGCAGCGGGTGGATTTCGAAACCGCCTCCCAACTCCTGCGTAAGGCCTATGACAACGGAATCAATTATTTTGATACGGCCCGTTTTTATACCGACAGCGAGGAAAAAATCGGTCGTGCCCTTTCCGATGTGCGGGACAAGATCATTATTTCCACTAAAACCATGTCCACCACCGTGGAGGGGTTTTGGGATCAGTTGAAAACCAGCCTTGCCCTGATGCGCACCGATTATGTGGATATCTATCAGTTCCACAATCCTGCCTTTTGCCCCAAGCCGGGGGACGGCACGGGGTTGTATGAAGCTATGCTGGAAGCAAAGCAAAAGGGAATGATTCGTTTTATCGGCATGACAAACCACCGCTTGTCTGTGGCGGAGGAAGCGGTCCGCTCGGGACTGTATGACACGTTACAATTTCCCTTTTCCTATCTTTCGGGGGAAAAGGAAGAGGCGCTGGTGCGTCTTTGTGAAGAACATGATGTGGGCTTTATTTGCATGAAGGCGTTGGCCGGCGGCTTGATCACCCGTTCCGACGTGGCATACGCCTTTTTGGCTCAGTATCCCGTAGCTCCCATTTGGGGTATTCAGAGGGAATCGGAATTGGATGAGTTCCTTTCCTATAACGAGGCCCCTCCTGTACTGAACGAGGAACGCCGTGCCTACATCACAAAGGAGCGGGAAGAGCTTTGCGGTGAATTCTGCCGCGGATGCGGGTATTGTATGCCCTGTCCCGTAGGTATCAAAATCAACGATTGCGCCCGTATGTCCCTCTTGCTTCGCCGTGCCCCCGCCGCCAACTACCTGACGGAGGAATATCGGGCGGAAATGAAGAAGATTGAGAACTGCATCAACTGCGGTCAATGCAAATCCAAATGCCCCTACGGCCTCGATACGCCCACCCTTCTGCGCAAAAATCACGCAGATTATCAGAACTTCTTGTAAAAGACATTTTTCTACATATTTGTATGTAGCGGTTCGGAGGAACGTTTGATGCACAACGAGAAACGGAAAACCAATCTTTTACTGCTCCTTCTTTTACTTATCACCGTTTCTGCGGTTGCAGTAACGGTGTGGGCACTGTTCTTTCGAGAACCGACGGTGATTCTTGCGCCCGACTATGCTCCTCGGGAGGAAGAGGAAAATGCAGAGCCTATCCCCGACGATTCGGGAAGCAAGCTGGAGCAGCCCGAGGGCGGCGGTGCGGTCAATCTTATCTATATGACAGACGTGACCGTGGATCTTTCGGAGAATTCGGCCGGGTTGCTTTTCGGAAATCCGCAAAAATCCACGCAGGACATGTTGTTGCAGATTGTGGTACAGGGACAGGTTATTGCGCAATCGGGCAGAATCGTCCCCGGAAAGCGGGTGATGGTGTTGGATTTGTTGCCTGGCGGTCCGAAACTCAGCCCCGGTGGGTATGCCGACTGCAAGTTTGTTGTCAGTTATTATGATCCCGAAAGCGGAGAAAAAGCGCTTCTGCAGACCGAAATTCCGATTTCGTTGTCCGTTGCGGAATGAAAGATCCGACGGGGAGAGATTTTTATGAGACAGTTGTCGGCGCGGCAAAAGCGCAGCAGACTTTTGACGGTTTCCGTGGTTTTGTGTCTGTTGTCTATTGTTGTTATGGGTACGGTGCTTTGTTTGACCGACCGGGAGATTTCGGCTCCGTTTGTTCCGCCCGAATTTGATCCTGCGGCGCAGGTTGGCAGTCCTTCGGTGTCCGAAGATCTTAACTATAGGGAGGTCTATCGGGAGGGGATGGGGTTTTCTTCCAAGGTTTGTGCAACGGTGACCGCGGAAGGAAACACTGCCGTGATCTATTTCACAAATCCGAAGGAGAATACCGTGTGGCTGAAGCTTCGGATGATGGCGGCGGACGGCACGGTGCTGGGGGAGACCGGATTGATTCGCCCCGGAGAGTATGTGCGTTCGGTTGTGCTGAAGGGTGTTCCCGTATCGGGATCCGGAATAAAACTGAAGATTATGGCGTATGAGCCCGAAACCTATCACAGCGAGGGGTCTGCTGTGCTGAATACGGTTTTTGAGGGCGCCTCGAATTGAAAAAAGCCGCTTTCTGTGAAAATCAGAAGGCGGTTCTCTTTTTTCTGAAAAGAGGAAAGAGACGAAAAAGGGACATTGAATCGGCGTTTTTGCTCCTTTTCTGTGATTTCCCGTTGTATTTCGGCGGCAGAATGAAAATTTTTTTACAAAAAAATAAAAAAACTATTGACAAAAGACGATACTTGTGGTAAAATACGTATGTGAAATTGCGCTCACTACCCAAGGCAGTGTTTTATTCGGGTGTTTGGGGGGACTTTTCCGACAGTACAGGGGCTGTCCGAAGGGCTTTGTCCCAAAGCGCGATTCTCAATTAAAGAATTTTGAAAAGGAGTAATCAAAATGACCAAAAAGATCCTCAGTTTGGTTCTGGCTCTGATCATGGTTACCGCCTGCATCGCAGGTTGTACCGGTGACGAAGCCGTCAAGAACGAAAACAAAGTCATCATTGGTAGCACCACCGATCTTTCCGGTGACTTCCGTTTCCCCGGTTGGGGCGGTAGCTCTGCCGGTGCATCCGACCAGGATGTCAACGGCCTCACTGTTGGCTATTCCACCATGGAAACCAATCAGGGTGGCGCTTATGTCTGGAACAACACCGCTGTTAAATCTCACACCGAATCCGAAGATGCCGACGGTAACCTCGTTATTACCATCGAAATCAACGAAGGTTTGAAGTTCAGCGATGGCACCGACGTTAAGGCTGTCAACTACCTCGCTTACATCCTCGCTTTCAGCTCCCCTGTTGTTAAGAGTGCGGAACATCCCGGTATGGCCGGCCAGGCAATGGTTGGTTTCGAAGCCTTCACCGGTTATCAGGGCGATGTAGACTACGCAAAAGTTAAGGCTGACGCTAAGGCTGCTGCTAAGAAAGCTGCTCAGGAAGCTGCTACCGCCGAAAAACCCTTCGACGAAGCTACCTGGGATGCTGCTTGGGAAGCTAAGTACGTCGAACCCGCCAAGGAATTCTCCGGCGTTCGTCTGCTCGGCGATTACAAGTTCTCCCTGACCATCAGTGCTGCTAAGGGTTACTATCCCTACTACTTCGCCAGCACTTACGGTGCCGTTTCTCCCTATCCCATGAACTTCATCTTTGGTGATGGCGTGGAAATTAAGGACGACGGTAAGGGTGCTTACCTCACCGGTAACTGGTATGAAAAAGACGGCGACACCTACAAGAAGGGTGCCCATGTCGCAGCTGCCCGTTACGACGTTTCCACCTATGCCTTCTCCGGTCCTTATGTAATTAAGGAATGGGATCAGGCTACCAAGCAGTGCACTTTGGAAATCAACCCCAACTTCGCAGGTAACTTCGAAGGCCAGAAGCCTTCCATCAAGACCATCGTTTACACCAAGATCGTTCAGGAAACTCAGCTCGACCAGTTCAAGACCGGTCAGGTTGACATTCTCTCCGGTATCACCGGTGGCGCTGACACCCAGGCCGCTCTCGCTGCAGTTGACGAAAGCAACGGCAAGTTCGCTGAAGTTCACTATCAGAGAGCCGGTTACGGTAAGCTCCAGTTCGAATGCGACTTTGGTCCCACCATGTTCCAGTCTGTCCGTCAGGCTGTTGCCTATGTCCTGAATACCGCTGAATTTGCCTCTGCCTTCACCGGCGGTTACGGCACCGTTATTTACGGACCCTACTCTCCCGACTTCGATATGTGGAAGGCTGTCGGCGATAAGATTAGTCTGATCGACTACTCCTTCTCCGTTGAAAACGCTAAGAAGGCCCTCGTTGACGGTGGCTGGATTTACAACTCCAAGGGCGAAGCCTTCGTTGAAGGTCAGTCCGGCGTTGACGCTGTTCGTTACAAGAAGCTGACTGCTGAAGAAGCTGCTGTTCTTGACGGCGTTAACAAGAACTACACCTCTGTTGAAAACACCGACGGTGTTGAATACAAGACCGTTAAGGTTGGCGAAGACTACTACATGCCTCTCGTCATCAACTGGTTCGGTACCACCAACAACGATGTTACCGACATGCTGGCTGCTCGTCTCGTCGGTACCGATAACGTTAAGGCTCTCGGTATGGTCGTCCGTTCTTCTGTCGGCGACTTCGACAAGCTGCTTGGTGAAATCTATCGTATGCCTTCCTATGGCTACGGCGGAACTCCCACCTACGGTATGTTCAACCTGGCTACCGGTTGGAACAGCGCTATCTATGACTACGCTTTCAACTGGTCTCTTGACCCCGCTTATTTTGACTACTCCTCCAACAAGCTGTACGATGAGTACGACAAGGCTTATCCCTACTACGATGCTGAAGGCAACCACACCAAGAAGAGCTATGCTGACGCTGTAGCCGCTTCCGGCGACAAGCTCGGTATGGATTACCTCTCCATGGCTATGGTTTACGATGCTACTACCGCCGATGAATACAATCAGTGGTGGCAGGCATACATCGAAAGATGGAATGAGCTTATGCCCGACGTTCCCCTTTACTCCAACTACTACTACGATGTCTACAATGCGAAGATCGAAAACTTCAAGACCAGCCCCTTCTGGAGCCCTGTAGACGCCCTGCTTTACTGCACCATCGCAAACGTTGCTGAGTAAGGAATACACAGTTTGTAAGCCTCACACTTTAGTATAGGCCCGTAATGAGGGGGCATCCTTCGGGGTTGCCCCCCCATTATCTTATATCATCCGAAAATCCACAAATCCGGGTCTTATGACGCCGGACTTTCTGCGGTTTTACAGGCCGGAGTTGTTGATTTTCCGATGATACAAGAATTGAGTCATCATGCATCGCCTTGTCTGCAGGAGAGGCACAAACGAGAAGGAGAGTTTACCAAATGGGTAAGTATGTACTGAAACGATTGGGATACGTATTGGTGGTCTTTCTGATCCTGTCCATCCTTATGTATCTCGTGTACGCAATGATTCCCTATGACCGCGCCCGTGCGGAGGTAGAACAATACAAAACCGTATACAAAAACGAGCCCGAAAAGTTCGAAGCCAAGTACCAAGAGCTACGAAAAGAGCTTGGTCTGGATCAGAATGTCTTTGTCCGCTATTTGGGCTGGTTAGGTCTTGCGCCGATCAACGGCACCTATCAGGGCATTCTGCAGGGTGATTTCGGTTACAGCTACGAATACAATCGACCGGTAATCGAGATTTTAGGCGAACCCATGCGCAACACAATCTTTATCAATATTTTCGCAACGATTCTGGCCCTCGGGATCACCATTCCTCTGGGTATTTTCTGTGCGCGCCACCGCGGCGGAAAACGGGATACCATTATCCAGACTGCCACTATTATCGGATACAGTATCCCCACCTTTATTATGGCAATTGTGTTTATCTGGTTGCTGGCAATTCTGATTCCCATTTTCCCTGTTTCGGGGATGAAGACCGCCGGATCTAACTTTACCGGTGTCCGTCAGTTGTTGGATGAACTGTATCATATGGGTCTGCCCCTGGTCGTTATGACCGTTTCTTCTCTGGGCGGTATGACCCGCTATGTCCGCGCTTCCATGACCGAAGCGTTGAGCATGGACTGCATTCGCACTGCCCGCGCAAAGGGTTTGCGTGAAAAGGTTGTCGTTTACAGCCATGCCTGGAGAAACGCTCTGATCCCCATCATCACCTTGGTGATCGGTTGGTTCCTCGGCATCTTCTCCGGCTCCATTATGATCGAAAACATTTTCGGTCTGAACGGTATGGGACAGATTTACATCAACTCCCTGAACGCCAAGGACTTTGAAGTGGTTCTTCTGCTTCAGATGTTCTACGTTATCATCGGCCTGTTGGGCAACCTGGTCATCGACATTGCCTACGGTATCGCAGACCCCCGTGTCCGCGTCAATAAATAAGGAGGGAAGCAGCTATGAGCAAACAAAACAAACAAAAGCGCCCCTCCACCTTCTCTCTCATGATGAGACGCATGTTCCTCGGCGGCGCTGCAAAGGAAATGACCGTGGCCGACGAACGTTACGACAGCCCCTCCAAGCTGGCCGTCAAGCGCTTCTTCCGCAAACCCTTGGCCGTTGGTGCTCTGTCGATTCTCGCCGCAATGTTTCTTTTGGTCTTCATTGGGCCGATCTTCAATCCCATTGATCTGACCTACACCGAAACTCTGCACACCAACGTTGCTCCCAATATGAGCATGATGGACCTTCCTTCCGAAATGGAGGATTCCCCCAGAAGCATTTCTTCTCAGGGCTCTTTTTCCATCGGCGTTGACAAGAACGGCGATGTTCACATGTGGGGTTACTACAAGACCTTCTATAAGGATCCGATCAGAGACGTTATGACCGTCCCCGAAAAGGTCCAAAATGCCAATATTCTCCTCGCTGCAGCAGGCACCGACCACTGCGTTGCCATCGGCGATGACGGTACCATCTATGCATGGGGTGAATATGACAACGCTCAGTACGGCCTCAACGGCCGTATGCTTGGGGAATTTCCCCAGCCTACCGAGTTGATCAACGGGAAACTGGATGTGAACAATCTGGATCAGTTGATCTGCGGAGATCAGATGACCGCCATTCTCATGAAGGACGGCACCCTCTATGCCTGGGGTAATGCTATGGCAAAGTGTATGAATCTGAGTTCCGTGTTCAAGACCATCAAGAATGACGGTCTGAAGCTCAAAGAGGTTTGCTTCACCACCACAAACCTGTTTGCCATCACTGAGGACGGCAAGTTTGTTACGGGAAGCAACAAGCAGTATGAAATCTACAAGGGTGTTCCCACTGTGGATTACATCGGCAGCCGTAAGGTTGTTGATATCGCTTCTACCGGCGACAGTATTGCCCTCCTTCTGGACGACGGTGAGATTCTTGCGCTCGGTGCCATCAGCACCTTACCCGAGGTTCCCGAGGGTGAAATCCTGAAGACCATCGAAGCGGGTGCCCGTCACTTTGCCGCCACCACCGAAAGCGGTAAGGTTATCACCTGGGGCAACGGCGCTTTGGGACAGACCGAGGTTCCCGAGGACCTTCTTGTTGCAGGCTCCGTGGATCAGATCTTTGCCTGCGGCTTCCAGAACTACACCTTCAAAGACGGTCAGTTTGTGGAAAAATGGGGCCTCAGCGGTTACCTGATGGGGACCGATGACCTGGGCCGTGACGTTCTGAACCGTGTTATCAACGGTGGCCGTATGACCATGACCATCGGAGCTGTTGCGGTTATCGTTTCCTCCATCATCGGTATTATTGTTGGTTGTATTTCCGGTTACTTCGGCGGTTGGGTTGACCTGCTGCTCATGCGCGTGACCGAAATTTTCGCTGCCATTCCTTTCCTTCCCTTCGCTCTGGTTCTTTCCGCAATCCTGCAGGGAAGTAGCCTGAAGGAGGATACCCGTATCTTCATTATCATGATCATTCTCGGTCTGCTTTCGTGGACGGGGCTCGCAAAGCTGGTCCGCGGACAGATTCTTGCAGAACGCGAAAAGGAATTCGTTGTGGCTGCCCAGTCCATGGGTATCAAGGAAAGCCGCATTGCCTTCAAGCACATCCTGCCCAACGTCATCTCGGTTATTATCGTTTCTCTGACGCTGGACTTCGCCTCCTGTATGCTGACCGAATCCTCCCTGTCCTACCTGGGCTTCGGCGTTAAGCTGCCCCGTCCCACTTGGGGTAATATGCTGGACGGCTGCCGTAACTCTCTCGTCATTCAGGAATACTGGTGGCGTTGGGTGTTCCCCGCCCTCTTCCTTGCCATTACTGTCATTTGTATCAACATCATCGGCGATACTCTCCGTGACATTTTGGATCCCAAATCGGAGGTGGAAAAATAATGCCGTTACTTGAAGTTAAAAATCTGCATACCTTTTTCAAAACCAGAAACGGTACGGTCAAGGCCGTAAACGACGTTTCTTATTCCATTGAACGGGGTAGAACCCTGGGCATCGTGGGCGAATCCGGCTCCGGAAAGAGCGTTTCCGCCATGAGTATTCTCCGCCTTTTGGACGCCAACGGCTACATCGAAAGCGGCGAAATCAACTTTGATGGAAAAGATCTGGTCAATCTTCCCACCCAGGATCTGTATCACATCCGCGGAAACCGTATTTCGGTTATTTTCCAGGAACCCATGACCAGCCTGAACCCCGTCTTCTCGGTCAAAAAGCAGCTTTCCGAGCCCTTCATGATCCATCAGGGCATGAGCAAAAAGGAAGCGGAAGCAAAATGCATCGAGATGCTGAAGGCCGTTCAGATCCCCAACCCCGAAGCGGTGGCAAGACAGTATCCCCACCAGCTTTCCGGTGGTATGCGCCAGCGTGTTATGATTGCTATGGCCCTGGCATGTAAGCCCGATATTCTCATTGCCGACGAACCCACCACCGCCCTCGACGTTACCATCCAGGCCCAGATCCTGAAGCTGATGAACAATCTGCAGAAGGAAAACGGCACCGCCATTATGTTTATCACCCATGACCTGGGCGTTATCAACGAAATGGCCGATGACGTGGTTGTTATGTACTGCGGTCAGGTAGTGGAGCAGGCTCCCGCCCGCATTATCTTTGCCGATTGCGTGAAGAGCCATCCCTATACCGAAGGTCTTATGTTCTCTATTCCCCGCCTGAATGACGATCGCTCCAAGCTGGATCCCATTCCCGGCGTGGTTCCCCATCCTCTCGATCTTCCCAAGGGTTGTAAGTTTGCACCTCGCTGCAAATACTGCACCGCAAAATGTATGGAAGAAGAGCCCGAACTGGTTAAGGTGGACGAGAATCAGTATGTAAGATGCTTCTATCCCGAAAAAGCGGAAAGGAGAAGTGCGGAACATGAAAAAATTACTGTCAATAAATAATCTTAAGAAGTACTTCCCCGTCGCGAAAACCAAGGTTTTTCAGAAGGAACAGTTGTATGTCCGCGCCAACGAAGAGATCTCCATCGACGTGTTCGAAGGGGAGACCTTCGGGCTGGTAGGGGAGTCGGGCTGCGGTAAGTCCACTCTGGGCCGTGTTCTGCTTCAGATTTATGATCAGACCGCCGGCAGCACCATGTATTACGGTCGCAACATCGACAGCGTTGCTCCCAAATATGTGTACACTACCCTGAAAAATGCCGAGCAGTATGTGGCCAAATATCATGCCGCCGAAAAGAAGGCGCAGGAGTTGACCGAAAAGTGCGACGCTATGGGCGAAAGCGCTACCTTCTTCGATTTGCAGGCCAAGAACCTTGCTGTTGCCGACGCCAAGACCGCTCTTGACAATGTTGCCAAGATTCTCGGCGGATTTGTTGCGAAGGCCACCAAGGCGGGTGCAACCCTGCTGCTGGAACGCTACGGTTATGCGGTAAAGGTTGCCGCATTGCAGGATAAGATCAACGATAACAAACTGGAGATCGAAGTTCTTGAGAACGATCAGGATGCCTCCGACGGCAACAAGAAGAAGATCGAAAAGTTGAACGTTGTTGTTGCCGCCCTGGAAGATCAGTGCAACAAGCTGGTTGCTTCCATTGCTCAGGCCGATGCGAAGATCTCCGAACTGAAGGCCAAATATGCCGATGATGAAGAGTTTGCCAAATATGAAGCCATGCTGGATGACGGTATTGACCTTTCCCGCTTGAACAAAGCGGAAATGCGGCTCATGCGCAAGGATCTTCAGATCATCTTCCAGGACCCCTATTCTTCCTTGAACCCCCGCATGACGGTGGGACAGATCATCGAAGAAGGGCTTTTGACCCACAAGTTCTACAAGCCCGGTTCTCCCAAGATGAAGGAGCATGTCTTCCGTATCATGGAGTCCTGCGGTCTGCAGAAGTATATGTACAACCGCTATCCTCACCAGTTCTCCGGCGGTCAGCGTCAGAGAATTTGTATTGCAAGAGCGCTTGCGGTGAATCCCAAATTTGTGGTGTGCGACGAATGTGTTTCCGCTTTGGACGTTTCCATTCAGTCTCAGATCATCAATCTGTTGCAGGATCTGAAGGAGCAGGAAAAGCTTACCTACCTCTTCATTTCCCACAACCTTTCCGTGGTTCGTTATATCTCCGACCGTATCGGCGTTATGTATCTGGGTAATATCGTTGAGGTTGCGGATACGGATACCCTCTTTAAGGATCCCCGTCATCCCTACACCATCGCTCTGCTCAGCTCCATCCCCACCACGGATCCCGACAGTCTCACCAAGGAACGCATTATTCTGGAAGGTAATATTCCCAGCCCCATCAAGCCTCCCTCCGGATGTAAGTTCCACACCCGTTGCTACATGGCCTGCGATAAGTGTAAGCGCGTTCCTCCCCCGCTGGTGGAAGTGGAGCCCGGTCACTTTGTGGCTTGCCATTTCCTGGACAGAAAGATGGACGAAAACGGCGACTATCTCTTTGATACCACTATGGCAACCCGTGTAGACGAAAGAAAGTAATTCCCGAAAGGATCGGTTATGCTGTTTTTTAAGAAGAAAAAAAAGCTGCTGCGTAAGGCGACGGAAGAAGACGAAAAGTCCTTTGCCGCCGCCATGGAAGAAAACAATGTGGGCTTCAAGGATAAGCTGGCAATGGTTATCTCTGCCTTTCTTGTCATTGTTCTCCCTTGTCTGTTGATTCTTCTCGCCATCAGCGGCATAGCCCTGCTCCTCTTTGGAGGATTCAACTGAAGTGTAATCAAACGGAGTCACATTTGTGGCTCCGTTTTTCATTTTGGTACTTTACAAATCCGAGAAAGTGTGCTATAATAGAGAGGTAAGATTATAGTATTACCGGGAGATGCCTCTTATGCAACGAACAGCGGCAAGCGGTGAGTTTCAATTTCCCCGTGACGGCGTTATGCTCACAGAAGCCTCAGGGGAGCGTATCGGCGACACCTTGAAAATCACCGTAACCTTTCATGCGTCCGATCATCGGAATCTTACCCTCAACGGACAACCTTTGCCCCGTGTCAACCATTGCTTTTATAGGACAGACTGTGTTCTTGAGCATTTCAAAAATACCCTTACGGTGCAGGATACCGAATCCGGTGAGGCGTGGTCCGTTGATGTGTACTTTCTGAAAAAGGGATATAAAAAATACCGTTTTTCCCTGGACGACAATATTTGGTTTTTGCAGAATCTGAACGAAAACAAAGATCGCTATACGTCGATGTTTGAAGACCCTTATCTTGCCATGATCAAAGGGATTCATGACCGATACGGTTCCAAATTTCATATCAACATTTTTTATGAAACCCCTCGGCACGGCGGCTTTAATCTGTCGCAGATGACCGACAAATACAAGGAAGAGTTTAAGGCAAATTCCCATTGGATGCGTCTTTCCTTCCATGCCAATGCTGAGCTGCCCGATCGACCTTATATGTTTGCCGCCTACGAACAGGCTTATTTTGAAATGGAGCGTGTGCACAAGGAGATCCTTCGCTTTGCGGGGGAGGAAGCCTTTGCAAAAACAGTTACCACCGTTCACTGGGGAGACTGTTCAAAGGAAGCGGCACAAGCCTTCCGAGACCTTGGAGTAAAGGCTTTTGTGTCCACCTATGACTGGGATACCGACAGAAGCATCGATATTCGCATGTATTGCGATGCGGAGCAGTGTGCCCTGATCAACAAATATGGCTATTATTATGACAAGGAAATGGATATCTACCATTTTCGTTACCGCGGCGGGATTCAGCGAGGGAATGTGAAGGATTTTCCCGCCCGCTTTGACGAGCAGCGGAGAACTATGCCGCGATACGAGTTTCGGGATTTCTGTCTTCATGAACAGTATTTCTATCCGGAATATCCTCATTATCAGGACAATTACCTTGAGAAACTCACCTGTGCGGCCGAATGGTGCGAAAAGAACGGTTTTGAACCCATATTTATGGACGAATTGTTTGAATTTAATACGCACTGATCGGAATTCCGAAGGTAATACCTGACTTGATACTTTGCAATTCGAAAAAAATGTGGTATAATAAAAGACAGAAACAGACCAAAACAAGGAGAGGACGGACGATGGATCAAACATTGTTAAACGGAGCCCCTGTTCCGCAGGAATACTCGGTGGAAGCGTTGGAAACAATGCTTCAATCCCCTGTTATGCAAGAATTCTGTCTTGCGGTTAATGCCCTGCTGAATGTGAAGGACGATAAAACGTTTGATCTGTTAAAGCCCTTCTTGACTCATAAGGATAAATATCGTAGGCTTTACGTTTTTAAAAAGATTTTTTATCATCCTCGAGGACGTGAAATTTTCAATGTTTTGATCGAGGCACTCTCGTCTGAGGATTCCTATTTTGTTAATGCAGCATTGTCTATCATCTCGACACTGAAAATTAGGGTGCCGGAGCAACTTTTGATCGAGGCGGTAAACCGCACCTTTTCAGATAGGTATCCCGACAGTTTGCATGCGTTATCCATGCTGGAAGCAAATGAAAACAATTTTAATTATTTAATAAGTCTTTTTCTTAAGAGTGAAACCTGCGGCAATTCCGAACTGCTTGCAGAAATTCTTTTCGATAAGTATGCAGCGCAAAAAAGTGAAATCTTGTTTAACCTCTTTTCTTCCGGGAAATATGCTAAAATCAAGCTTCTTGCCATTCAACTGGGAAATCGGTACGGATTTGATATTTCCCAATTTCTGAAGGATAATGACGGTCACGTGCGAAAACTTGCAAAAAAAGCGACGAGTCCTTTAAGTTTTTTGCTTGATTTTGTTCCTCGATATCAGGTTCTGTTTTCGACGGATAGGACTTCTGCAATCCTGGTCAACCCCAACAAAGAGGATCATCTTTATATTGATTATGATGAAGAAGATTTTTCTCCCTATTCACTGACATTTTCTTATTATCATGTACACCTGACCAGTAAAAAAGATGCAAAGAACTTTATTGAACAAGTCACATCGGAACAACGGTTTGCCATTCAATTCTTGCAAAACGGAGCATGGGCTTTTTCCGGAGATCTTCCCAAAGAAGACGTGGAGAATCTCTGTTATGAGCGCCTGAACAACAATTTTGGAGTTATCATGCGGACTGCACTGGTAGAATGTGCTGATACGTTTAAAATCCGCAGCTGGAGCGGGTCGGGGGATGTTGACGGATCCTTCTGCAAGAAAGATAACAAAATATTACTCAACCTTGAAAAATGTAATTCGGAAAAAATGCAATAAACCACGGAGGACAAAGAAATGCAATATGACGTAATTATCATTGGGGCAGGCCCCGGAGGTATTTTTGCCGCATACGAATTGATGCAGCGTAAGCAGGGGCTGAAGGTTGCCGTCTTTGAGGCGGGACATGCTCTGGAAAAGCGCCGTTGTCCCATTGACGGGGTGAAGGTCAAGAGTTGTATCGGCTGTAAATCCTGTTCAATTATGAGCGGTTTCGGTGGTGCGGGAGCTTTTTCCGACGGAAAATACAACATCACCAACGATTTTGGCGGCACGCTCCATCAGTATATCGGCAAAAAGCAGGCATTGGATTTGATGCGCTATATTGATGAGATCAATCTGCGCTTCGGCGGTGAAGGAACCAAACTGTATTCCACCGCCGGATCCCGATTCAAAACTCTCTGCATCCAACATGATCTGCACCTGCTCGACGCATCGGTGCGCCATCTCGGCACCGATATCAACTATATCGTGCTGGAAAATCTGTATGCCTATCTGAAGGAGAAGGTGGAATTCTTCTTCGACACACCTGTGCTTTCCGTGGAGACTTCGGAAGGCGGATATCGGATCAACTGCAAAGAGGGGTCCCACACCTGCACCGATTGCATCATTTCCGTGGGACGCAGCGGGAGCAAATGGATGGAGCAGGTCTGTAAGGATCTGGACATCCCCACCGAATCCAGCCGTGTGGATATTGGTGTGCGGGTGGAATTGCCTGCCGCGGTCTTTGCCCATCTGACCGATGAATTGTACGAAAGCAAGATCGTTTACCGCACCGAGAAATACGGCGATCGGGTTCGCACCTTCTGCATGAACCCCAAGGGTGCCGTGGTAAACGAGAACACCAATGGCATCATCACCGTCAACGGTCACAGCTACGAAGATCCCGCAAAGCAGACCGAAAACACCAATTTTGCCCTTCTTGTGGCCAAGCATTTCTCCGAGCCCTTTAAGGACTCCAACGGATACGGGGAAAGCATCGCCCGTTTGAGCAATATGCTGGGGGGTGGGGTGATTGTTCAGCGCTTCGGAGACCTGATCCGCGGCCGCAG
>JAGAOU010000115.1 GCA_017623595.1 Clostridia bacterium | reverse complement strand
CCCTTGTGTAAAGGGAGGGGGACCGCAAAGCGGTGGAAGGATTGTTTCGGTTCAAAAGTTACCTGTTATTCGCAAATAGAACATTTAAGTTTACAAAAAAACCGGCTTGGACTTTTTCAACAGGCTGAGTTGTCCCGACACGCCCGTGTCGGGACAATTCTTCTATCGGCGCTTTTTTTCTCATATCTATGGAACAGAATCATCGAGGAGGAATGCATTATGGAAACGGTCAAACTTAATTCCCGCGGTCCCGATGTGGCCCTGCTGCAATCGGTGCTCAACCGTCTGGGCTTCAACACGGGGACGGTGGACGGCTTTTTCGGCGCCCGCACCCAAAACGGAGTGATCCGCTTTCAGCGGTCGGTGGGACTCACCCCCGACGGCATTGCGGGGCCAAACACATGGGAGGCGCTGGAGCCGTATATCATGGGATACGTCACCCATACCGTCCGACGGGGCGATACCTTGTTCCGTCTGGCCCGACAGTACAAAACCTCGGTTACCGCCATTGAAACCGCAAACCCCGATGCGGAGGCCGACAATCTGCAGATCGGACAACGGCTGATTATCCCCCTGCGGGACGGGGTGGTTTTGACAAACATCCCCTATACCTCCGAAATTCTGCGCAAAAACATTGACGGACTGAAGGCTCGTTATCCCTTCCTGCGGGTGGGAAGCGTGGGGAAAAGCGTCAACGGGCAGGACATTCCCTATCTGGTCTTTGGGGAAGGTCCCGTCAAGGTGGGGTACAACGCATCTCATCATGCAAACGAATGGATCACAACCCCCGTTCTGATGAAATTCACCGAGCAAATGTGCCGCGCCTATGCCCTGGGAACCTCCTTGGGGGAGAGCGACGTGAGTAGCCTTTGGAAGCGCACCACCTTTTATATCATTCCCATGGTCAACCCCGACGGGGTAGATCTGGTAACGGGACGGTATGGCCCCGGATCCAAGGAATATGTGGGCGCCCGCAGTCTGAATACAAACCTTCCTTTCCCCGAGGGGTGGAAGGCAAACATCCTCGGCACCGATCTGAACCTGAATTATCCCGCAGGATGGGACGAGGCACGGCGAATCAAATTCGAGCAGGGCTTCACCCGCCCCGGGCCACGGGATTTTGTGGGAACCTCTCCCCTCTCCGAGCCCGAGACCAAGGCAATGGCGGCCTTCACCGAGGAGCAGGACTTCCGTCTGATCCTGGCATATCACACCCAGGGAGAGATTATTTTTTGGAAGTATCTGGATTATAATCCCAAAAATTCCCTGCAGATTGCCCGTCGCTTCTCCGAGGTCAGCGGCTACTCTGTAGAGGAAACACCCTACACATCGGGCTTTGCGGGCTATAAGGATTGGTTCATCCAGACCCGGAACCGTCCCGGCTACACCATCGAATGCGGCAGGGGCGTAAACCCTCTTCCCATCAGCCAATTCAACGAAATCTATCGGGACAATCTGGGCATCCTCCTGCTGGGCGGCGAGCTGGCAGAATAAACCGAAAACAAAACAGTTCCCTGCTTACCGCCCTTCTTTGGGGGCGGTAATTTTTTGTAACATCTTCGGCAATTCTCTTGAAAAATGCTGCAGGATGTGCTATAGTGAAGTCGAAAAAGAAACTCGGAAGGAGTCTGTTATGGAACCGAATTATCGCATCCCCGCAAAGGGTTGGCTTCGTTACCGACACATTCCCTCCCTTGCTTCGGGAGAAGAATATATTCTTGTTATGGGAAGCATCATGGCCACAAGCGCCGCCAAGCCTGCCGACTATGCCCTGCGGGCAAAGGCAAACCGTGACGGACTGGAGGCCTTCCTTTTCACCGAGGACAATCTACGCAAAAAGCGCTCCGATCGGGATCTGTACTGGATCATCACCGAAGAGGGAGACGGCTTGGTTTCCCTGCGGTCGGTGGCCACCGGCAAATACATCAACATCACCGATCAAGGGGCATGGCTGAGCCGCAAAAAGCAGCTTCTGACCCTGCGGCAGAACGGGAGTATGTATCGCTTCTTTGTGCGGGACAAGGAGGGTAAAGCCCAATTTCTCCACGCATCTCTGCGGGATGAGGTGGAGGGAAAGGTGGTCTTCACCGCCGCAAATAAAGCAGGAGAAACCACCTTTGCCCTGCTGAAGCGGGCCGAGATCGACCTTCCGCTTCAACCCCAAGGAAAGCCTATTCTTACGGCGGGCTCCTATGCGGACGTACACATTGACTACGGTCTGCAGCTGAAGCCTCCCTACATGAGAAAGGATATTCTCAAAACTGCCCGCGCCTATCGCACCCGCTATGATCTGGATGCCATTATCATGTGCGGCGACAACATGTCCGACAACGGAAGCCATTTTGACCTGGGCGCCATGCAGGGACATTGGCCCTACAGCCGCTGGCAATCCACCCGTGCCCGTTTGGACAAGGCACTGCGGGGCTCCTTCCGCAATCCCGAAAAGGCGGACAACATTCTCTATCTGACCGGCAACCACGAATATCAGGCAGGGGACCGTCAGCCCGAGGGACAAACCTTCAACTCGGCTTATTACACCGACCTTCTCCCCCAAGGGGTGACCCATAAAATTTATCAGCAAATGAAGGTGGATCAGGGGCCTGCGGAAAATCTGCTGTGCTATCAGTACCGCATTGGCGATGTTTTCTTCCTGGTGCTCAATGACCCCGCCTATCCCTTCATCAAATGGAGATTCCCCGAGCGCAGTGAGCCGGGACACACCTTGGAACAAGCTCAATGGCTGGAGGAGCGGCTGAAGGAAATTGAACAAGAGAAGGGAAACAAGGCCATTATCTTTGTTTCCTCCCACTTTCCCTTCACCCGCGGAGAATTTTCCGCCACCTACGATGTGGGACATCCCAACATGGAAGCCTATTACCGCATGGATCGAGCCATGATGCGGTTCCCCAATCTGTTCTATTTTTACGGTCATGTTCACGGCGGAGACCGCTGGGTTACGCTGACCCATTCCGCCGAAACCATGGGGCATCTGTCCCCCGTGGAAATGTCCCTGGAGGATAACGGGGAATTCTTGGATCTGACCACCCAGGAAAGCAGCGAACGGGAAAAATTCCGTTCCGATGTCATCCTTTCCCAAGGATTCCACCACATCTTTACGGGAAGCCTTGCCTTCTTCAGCAACGGATATTTCGCCACCGACGGCAAAAAGCTTTACTCCACCCTCTCCGCCATCGAATGTCCCTTCTTCCAGGGACTGGTCATTGAGGTGTACGAGGATCGGGTGGTGCTGACCATGCAGAACTTCGGAACGAAGAAGGAAACCCTTGCCTGTCTGAAAAACGGAACCTACAAGCTTAAGCCTCTGACCTGTCCTCTGGTCAAATAAAAAATACCGAAAGGAATCTATGTTATGGAACAGAATTACCGTTTTCCCCGCAACGAGCTTCTAAAATACCGCCACATTCCCCAATTTGTATCGGGACAGGCCTATCTTCTGATCATGGCGTCCCTGACGGGAAAGGATCCTGCCCAGACCCGCATGCAGGACTTTGCCCTGCGGGGGAAAAACAGCCGTGACGGACTGGAGGCCATTGTCTTCACCGAGGCCTCTCTGCGGGCAAAGAAAACCGATCGGGATCTCTATTGGATCGTCACCGACGAGGGCAACAACACCGTATCGCTCTATTCGATGACGGCGAAAAAATATTTGGTCATGGATTCTCAGGGCGCCCGCCTTTCCAAGAAAAAGCAGGCCTTGACCCTTTCCGAAAACGGAGATTTTTACCAATTCTCCGTGGAAGACGCAGGCAAAACCTTCTATCTGCGCGCCTCAGGGCATGCCGAAAGCCCCGAAGGGTTAATCTTCACCTCGGGAAGCTCCGTGGCCTCCTCTTCCTTTGCCTTCCTGCAACGGATTTACGGCATCCCCGCAAAGCCCGCGGGCGAAAAGAAACTGACGGTGGGCACCGTATCCGATCCCCATATCGACTACGGCCTGCAGCTTTTCCGCCCCTATCTTCGCAAATCCGTGCCATTGAGCGCAAAAGCATATAAATCCCGCTACGATCTGGATGTGATGGTCACCTGCGGGGACAACATCTCCGACAACGGAAGCGGCGGCTACAAATACGGCGGTGCCGTTCAGGGCAAATGGCCCCGGGAAACCTTCCTGAAGACCCAAAAGCTGCTCTGCGAAACGGTCAAGCAGGCCTTCCGTGATCCCGAAAAATCCCAAAACATTCTTTGGATGACGGGCAACCATGACACGCAGGTGGGCGACCGCCAACCCGAGGGACAGACCTTCGATTCGGGAGACTATTCTTCTTATCTCTCCCCCAATGCGACCCATGTTCTCACCGAAAAGGTTACCGATGCGGACATTGTGACGGCAGAGCATATCCTTTGCTATGAGGTTCGGGTCAAAGGAATTCCCTTCCTCGTGCTCAGCACCCCCCGCTATCCTCTGGATCCCCGCCGTACCGTGCCCGACCGTTACGCCCCCGCCCACACGCCGCAACAAGCCCAATGGCTCATCGAACGCCTTGCTGCCATCGAACGGGAGCTGGGCAAAAACGCAGTGATCTTTGTTTCCTCCCACTATCCCTTCTATCAATGGTCCTTTGCTCCCGAGGGCCCCGAATGCCCCGACAACCGTGAAGCCTTCCTGCAGTTGTACGATGTGTTGAACGGATACCCCAACCTCATCTATTTCTACGGTCACGTTCACGGGGGCGACGGACGCCTCGACCTGCGGGAAACGGTGGAAAACAGTGAGATCCACTCCCGTGTAGCCCTGCAGAAGAACGAGGACGGCTCGGTGACCAACGCAGACAGCTTTGATCGGGGATACTTCCGTTCCGATGTGATTGTCGGCACGGGAATGTGCCATCAGTTTGTGGGAAGCCTTGCCCACTTCAAGACCAACTATTTTGCCAACGACGGCGTCAAGGTCAACACCTGGCTCTGCGAAATCGAGGTTCCCTTCTTCCAGCAGTTGGTGGCGGAGGTCTACGAAGACCGTGTCGTGCTGACCATGGAAAACCTGGGCACCAAGAAGGGAGTCTATGACCACCTGCCCAATGCCACCTACAAGCTTAAACCTCTGATTGTTCCCCTGAAGAAATAAGAAAGGACGTTTTTATGGAACCCAACCATCGTTTTCCGCAACAAGAGCTTTTGCGCTATCAACATATCCCAACCTTTGCTTCGGGAGAAAAATATCTTCTGATCATGGCATCCCTCACCGTCAGCGGCGCCTACAAGCCCGACGATTACGCTCTGCGGGGGAAAATCTCCCGTGACGGGCTGGAAGCCTTCCGTTTTCGGGAAGAGGATCTGCGCAAAAAGCAGAATGATAAAGATCTTTATTGGATCATTACCGACGAAGGGGAGGGAACGGTTTCCCTGCAGTCGGTAACGGCCCGCAAATACATCACCATCACCGATCAGGGGGCAACTCTGTCCCGCAAAAAGCAGTGTCTCACCCTCACCGTCAACGGATCAACCCTCCGTTTCTCGGTCAAGGGGAAGGACGGACAGGAATATTTCCTGCGCTGCTCTGCACGGGGAGAGGCAAAAAGCGGACTGATCTTCACCTCAGGGCTCTCCGCCGCATCCTCCTCCTTTGCCTGCCTGAAGCGGGTGGAGGGAATTCCCGCAAAAACCGTCGGGAAGCCCATTCTGACCGCAGGAACCTTTGCGGACATTCATGTGGACTACGGCATTCAGCTGTTCCGTCCTTTCCTGCGCAAGTCGGCCATGATCTCCGCCAAAAAGTATGCGGCACGCTACGATCTGGATGCGGTCATTATGTGCGGCGACAACATCTCCGACAACGGAAGCGGCCCCGCCTATCCCCGCGGGGGCGCCATGCAGGGTAAATGGCCCTATGAGCGCTGGCTCAAAACCCGAAACCTGCTGAACGAAGCCCTGAAAAAGTCCTTCCGCACCCCCGAAAATGCCAAAAACATCTTCTATCTCACGGGGAACCACGAATATCAGTGCGGCGACCGTCAACCCGAGGGCAAAACTTATAACTCTGCCTATTACACCGATCTTCTCCCCGCAGACATCCGCCATCCTCTGGTGGAAAAAGTAAAGGTGGGATTGGGAAGCGACGAATGCCTGCTCTGCTATGAATATCGGGTCAAGAACATTCCCTTCTTAGTGCTGAACACTCCCGTTTATCCCCTTATTCCCAACCATAAGGTTCCCGAACGTCCCCAGCCCGCCCATACCATGCAGCAGGCTCAATGGCTCTGTGACCGTTTGGCGGAAATCGAGAAGGAGCAGGGGAAAAATGCGGTAGTCTTTGTTTCCTCTCACTATCCGTTTGTTCCCGGGTATTACAACAACACCAACGGCGTGGTGCCCTCCAACTACGATGCCTTTGTCAAGATGGAAGAAACCATGAACACCTTCCCCAATCTGTTCTTCTTCTTTGGTCATACCCACGGCGGCAACCACCATCCCCTCTTCCGCCGCACCGCAGAAAAAACCCAGGGCAATTCTCCCGTCGCCATGAATCTGTCCGAGCAGGACGGAAAGGCAACCCTTACCCTTCAGGATTCCTTTGAACGGGGTCGCTTCTGCTCCGACGTGGTGCTGGCCATGGGATACCGTCACAATTACGGCGGAAGCATGTCCTATTATCACAATGAATTCTTTGCCAATGACGGACGGAAAAAGCCCTCCTACCTGACCCATTTGGAGGTTCCCTTCTTCCAGGGATGTGTCATTGAGGTTTACGAGGATCGGGTGGTGCTGACCATGCAGAACTTCGGCACCAAGGCAGGCGTCAAGGACTACCTGCCCGATGCAACCTATAATCTCAAGCCGCTGATCTGCCCGTTGAAAAAGTAAAAAAACAGTCCCTGTCGAATTTCTTCGGCAGGGACTGCAATTTGTTTTGTTATTCTGCGGGGGTCGGATCCCGGGGTGAGATCTCTTTCAGGGAAGCGCTCATCTGGAAGAAGCGATATCCGTACAGGATCAGCGCCAGCAGCATCAAAGCGGAGCTGACAAGCACGGGCAGAGTCACCTTCCAGAAGGAAGGATCGGGGCAGAAGAGCACCAGATAGGCCATGACCGTATAAAACATAAAGGTGGACAACTTTCCGAACCACTCGGAGGAGCGCATTTTCCGCATCTTGCGGTAGATCAGAAGACCGCCGATGCCCTGAAAGCTCTCTTTGACGATGATGATGGAAAAAAGAACCCACATAACGGGGTACCGAAGCAAAAGACAGGCGGAAACAACGGCCTGAGTCAGCTTATCCGCCAAAGGATCCAGAATTTTCCCCAATTCTGAGATCATTTTATATTTACGGGCAATAAACCCGTCCGCCACATCGGTGAAAGCGGAAAACAACACCGTCACCGTTGCCCAAACGTACTCTTCATAGCAATACAACATCGCAAACACGGGCAACAGAAGCAGGCGCAGATAACACAACAGGTTCGGAATCAATAACCATTCCTTGCGTTTTTCCGGATGCACGAAAGACACTCCTTCTTATTTTTTACACTTACTCAAATTATTATTGCATTTCACCCTTTAATATATACCATTTTGCCCCCAAAAGTCAAGGAAAAAAGAGAAAAGTTTAAAAAAGGTTCCCAAATTCCGACAAAAAAAGGCAGGGATCTCCCTTTGTCAATGTTATTAAAACAGAAAACGGGGAAAACTCCCCGCTTTTCCGTCAGTCCCGAACCCCGAACAAAATCCGCAGCAGACCCCGCAGGCATCGGGGAGATTTCACAGTGACAATTTTCATCGACATACCCCTTCCCTATGTAGATTCAGCCCATCTTATGCGACACAGAGAAAAAGGGTGCATCAGCCCAGCAGAATTTCCCGCAGAGCATCAATATTTTCCGCAACATATTCCGGGGAGCAGGAAATCACCGCAAAGCCATCGGGGTCAAAAAATACTCCCGCCACCCCTGCGGCATGGGCCGCCTCGTGGTCCAGATTGCGGTCTCCCACCATAATCATGGCATCAGGCGTCAGATTCCGTTCCTCCAGAATCAGTGCAACCATATCCTTTTCCGGCTTAGCCCGCAGCCCCTCCCGACTGTCAGGGCAGGCAAACACATCAAAATATTGCTCCAGCCCATCCCGCTGAAGATAACCCCTGCATCCTGCCACGGTGCGGTTGGAGCAGATGTGATTCCGCCCTCCTGCAGCCACAATGTCCCGCAAAAGCTCGGGAATTCCGGGATAGGGAACGATACGGGGCGAGATCCCCATGGCAATCACCTGCTTACGGTATGCCTTTCGCAGCTCCTCCACGGGAATCCCGCTGACCGAGGAATAAT
>JAGAOU010000016.1 GCA_017623595.1 Clostridia bacterium | reverse complement strand
CATGGCAAAGATTACGATCAAAGAATTGTACTACGGCGACAAGTACGCTGTGATAAGCGAGGTATTCAAAACAATGTTCCTCTCGTCACCCAACAAGGCGGGTGTGGATGAGCAGACGGCGCTGGAGCTTGAAATTGTCCGCCAGACCTTGATTGTAGTAGAAAACGAGAGAAGAATGCGAAAAGCTACTCGCAGAGATGATAGCCGAGAAGAAAGCAGAGATCTCAGCAGAAAAGGCAAAAATGAAAACAGCATAAACGCACAGAGGGCTGACCGAAACGGTCAGCCCTCAAAAAATGCGGTGCAGTAGACAAAGAAAAAGGCTCCGAGAAACGCTTCTCAGAGCCAAAATGGTCGAGGTGACAAGATTTGAACTTGCGACTTCTACGTCCCGAACGTAGCGCTCTACCAAACTGAGCCACACCTCGATGGTGTTTTTTTCAATTTTTTCTGTAAGTGGTCAAACTTGTGGTCAAAGGTGATTTTTGAGAGAATTGTGCAAAAAAGAAAAGCCTTGAAAACGCAATGTTTTCAAGGCTTTTTCCTGGTCGGAGTGAGGCGATTTGAACGCCCGGCCTCTTGGTCCCGAACCAAGCGCGCTACCAACTGCGCTACACCCCGTTGCATAATATTACCGAATTATTATAACACATCTTTGGAGAAAAAGCAAGAGGTAAAACGAAAAAGTTTATGAACTTGAAAACACGCCCCATCACAGATCGGTGACGGGGCGTGAATGCTTATTTTTTCTTATCGGCTTCTTTGAGGAGGAAACCGGCCACAGGGATGGAGGAGGCTCGATATCCGTCAGGCTTGACAAAGGTGCCCGACTGATAAGGCTCTGCGCCGTCGAGGGTGTTCTTTGCCTTGAGGGAAAGAACGGTTACGCCGTTGGCGTTGCGGGTGACCTTTTCGGGAATCAAAGAGGAATTCAACAGAAGGTGGCGGTTGTTGGAGGTATGCAGATAGAATTCCGCATCCTCGCGGATATGGTAGACGGAAACCAAGGGAGAAACGTCGGAATAGGCGTTGATCAGCTTCTTGCGGTTTTGCTTGGTTTCATAGGCGCTGAGGGGAACACGGACTGCCTTGCCGTTGGCGAAGAAGAAAACCAAATGGCCCGAATAATCACGGGTTGCAAACATGGCAACGGGGACTTCGCCCTCGTCAAAGGCCAGTTTTTGAGGCAAGAAGTCACCCAATACGCTGGCTTTGGTGTCGGCAAACTCGGAGGCCTTGATTTTATAAACCTGATGATGATCGGTAAAGATCAGCACTTCTGCGGCATTGTCGCCCTCCAAAGAGCAGAGAAGATCGTCCCCTTCCTTGTACTTTTGTTCTCCGCCCATGCGAAGGGAGAGGGGGGTAATTTTCTTGAAATAGCCCGCCTTGGACAGGAAGAAGGAGACGGCGTAATCGTCCACGGGTTCTTCCTCCACGATTTCTTCCAGCTCATCAGGATAAAGAAGCTGGGTCTTGCGGGGCTTGCCGTACTTTTTGGAAATAGCCTGCAGCTGCTTGATGATGAGTTTGTGAATCCGTTTTGGCTTGTTGAGCAGATCCTCCAGATCCTCGATTTCGGCGGCAAGAGCGTCGGTTTCGGCGGTTTTGTTGAGGATATATTCACGGTTCAGATTGCGGAGTTTGATATCGGCCACATATTCCGCCTGGACCTGATCGATTCCGAAGCCGATCATCAGATTGGGCACCACGTCTGCCGCCTCTTCGGTCTGACGGATGATACGGATGGCCTCGTCAATATCCAGAAGGATCTTGCGAAGACCTTGCAGGAGGTGGAGACATTCCTTCTTTTTACCGATATCATAAAAGGTGGCGCGGCGGATGCATTCCATGCGGAAGGCGATCCATTCGTTGAGAATCTCCCCTACGCCCATAACCTTGGGAGAGTAGCCCACAAGGACGTTAAAATTGCAGGAAAAAGAAGATTCCAGAGGAGTCATCTTGTAGAGCTTCTGCATGAGAAGATCGGGATTTACGCCCCGTTTCAGGTCGATGGCCAGCTTCAGACCGTTGATGTCGGTTTCATCGCGGACGGCGGAAATTTCCTTCAGCTTTCCCAATTTGCAAAGTTCAATGATCTTATCCATCCCCGCTTCAAGGGTGGTGTTGTAGGGGATTTCATAGATTTCCAGACAGTTGCTCTTCTTATCATAGCGGTATTTGGAGCGAAGGCGGAAGGAGCCCGAACCGGTATCATAAATATTCCGCAGAGCATTTGCGTCATAAATCAACTGTGCACCCGAGGGAAAATCGGGGGCGGTAAGGGTTGTCAAAATGTCGTGTTGCGGATTTTTAATCAGTTCAATGGTGGTGTTGCAGATTTCGGTGAGATTGAAGGAGCAGATGTTGGTAGCCATACCAACGGCAACCCCCTGATTGGGGTTAACAAGGATGTTGGGAAAGGTGACAGGAAGCAGGGCGGGCTCCTTCATGGTGGAGTCGTAGTTATCCACCATGTCCACCGTATCATGATCAATTTCAGCAAAAAGCTCCGCAGAAAATCCGTCCAACTTCACTTCGGTATAACGGGCGGCGGCGTAGGCGGTGTCGCGGGAGGTGTGCTTTCCGAAGTTGCCCTTGGATTCCACAAAGGGATGAAGCAGGGCTTCGTGCCCTCGGGTGAGGCGCACCATGGTATCGTAAATGGCGGCATCACCGTGGGGATTCAGACGCATAGTCTGCCCCACCACGTTGGCGGACTTGGTCAGTTTTCCGTTCAAAAGCCCCATTTTGTACATGGTATAGAGCAATTTACGGTGGGCGGGCTTAAAGCCGTCGATCTCGGGAATGGCACGGGAGACGATGACCGACATGGCGTAGGGCATGTAGTTCAGTTCAAGAGTATCGGTAATATTCTGTTCATACTGCGGCATGTTGTTGTCCCCCTTTCTCAAATATCGGCAAGCTCAAGATACTGAGCACCACAATCGGCAATGTGTTGTTTGCGCCCTTCCAGATCATCTCCAAGAAGCATCTCAAAGACGCGGGCGGTTTTGGCGGCCTCCTCGGGAAGCACCTGAATGAGGCGGCGGGTTTTGGGATCCATGGTAGTCAGTTTCATCATGGATGCCTCATTTTCACCGAGACCCTTGGAACGCTGGATGGAGCATTTAGGACCGATCTTCTCCACGATGTCGTTCTTTTCCTTATCGGTGTATGCAAAATAAGTTTTGTCTTTTTGCGTTATTTCATAAAGGGGCGATTCGGCGATGTAAACCTTCCCCTCGGCCAAAAGACGGGGCGTCAGCCGATAGATCATGGCAAGGATCAGAGTACGAATCTGATAACCGTCCACGTCGGCATCGGTACAAATGATGATCTTGCCGAAGCGAAGATTGTCGATATTGAAGGAAGACTCGTCGCTTCCCTTGACCTTGATATCAACGCCGCAACCGAGGACTTTGATCAGGTCGGTGATGATGGGGCTTTTCATGATCTTGTTGAACTCAACCTTCAGGCAGTTGAGAATCTTACCGCGGACAGGCATGATAGCCTGAAATTCCGCATCACGGGCAAACTTGACCGAGCCCAAAGCGGAGTCACCTTCCACGATATACAACTCTCGAACCGAAGGATCCTTGGAACGACAGTCCACGTATTTTTCCACGCGGTTTGCCATATCCATTTCCACAGTCAGCTTCTTTTTCAGATTCTGACGGGTTTTTTCGGCGTTTTCACGGCTGCGCTTGTTGACTAGAATCTGATCGGCGATCTTATCAGCCTCGGCCTTATGCTCAATGAAATAAACCTCCAGAGAATGGCGGAGGAATTCATTCATAGCCTCGTAGATGTATTTGTTGTTGATGGCCTTTTTGGTCTGATTTTCGTAGGAGGTGGAGGTGGAATAAGAGTTGGAGATCAGAATCAGACAATCCTGAATATCCTGGAACGTAATGCGGGCCTTCGCCTCGGCCTTGGTGTACTTGCCCACCTTTTTGATGTAATTGTCAAAGGCATAGACAAATGCAGAGCGCACCGCTTTATCGGGAGAACCACCGTATTCCAGGAAACTGGAGTTGTGGTAATATTCCATGCGGTTGATGCGGTTTGAGAAAGCGCAGGCGATATTCAGACGGACCTTGTACTCGGGAAGGTCTTCACGGTCCTTCCCCTGCCGTTCACAGGACCACATCTGAGGTGCGGCGATAGCATCATCGCCAACAAAAGAGTTGATATAATCCTCAATGCCCTTTTCGTAACAATAGTTTTCCTCTTCAAACTTCTTATCCACGGGATTCTGCCAGCGGAGAACTAAGGTCAACCCCGCATTGCAGATGGCCTGCTGCTGCAAAACGCCCTGGAAATAGGAACGGGGAATGTCGATCTCGGTAAAGACCTTCAAATCGGGCTTCCAGCGGATGGTGGAGCCTCGCTTGTGCTTCATGGGGACCTTCTGCAAGACCTTGTCCCGATCCGCTTCCACAGGCGCCCCCTCACGGAAGGAGAGCTTGTACTGATAGGTGCCGTCATAAATCTCCGCTTCCATAAACTCAGAGGCATATTGGGTAGCACAAAGCCCCAGGCCGTTCAAGCCCAGGGAATACTCATAATTTCCCGCATCGTCCCCGTACTTGCCCCCCGCGTACATTTCGCAAAAGAGAAGTTCCCAGTTATACGCGTTTTCCTTTTGGTTATAGTCCACGGGAATCCCGTTCCCGAAGTCTTGAACCTCCAGCGAATGATCCGCATAGCATGTGACGATGATCTTCGATCCTCTCCCCTCCTTGAATTCGTCAATGGAGTTGGAAAGAATTTCGAAGAAGGAGTGACAGCACCCTTCCAAACCGTTGGATCCGAAGATAACCGACGGACGGAGACGGACACGGTCCGCACCCTTCAGTGATTTAATACTTTCGTTGTTGTACTCGTTGTTTGCCACAAAATACCCCTCTCGGCGCATAGTCGTTTATTCGGTCTGCTTATATTATACCATATTTTTCCGGATTTTGCAAGTCCCCCCGACAGGAGGTCTCGCCCACGTCGGAAATAAGAATGGGAAGGATCTTTCCCGTAAGACAAATATTGCTCCTCACCGTCACATTCAAAAAGTTGGAAGCACACCCGGAATACTGTCCGTTCTTTTCGCTTTCAAAAAGAACTTCCACGGTTTTTCCCACATAAGAGGCGCGGAACGAGCGCTCCAACCGCGCAGAAAGATCCAACAGACGGCGACAACGCTCCTTTTTCACTGCGGGATCCACGGGATCGGGCATGTCCCAAGCCACGGTACCCCGACGGGGAGAAAAGGGAAATACGTTGATCTTGGAAAAGCCCACAGATTCGGCAAAAGCAAGGGTTTCGGAAAATTCTTCCTCCGTCTCCCCCGGGAAGCCCACAATGATGTCGGTGGTCAGAGATAGATCCTCGAAAGCATCCCGTAAAAGACGAACCCCCTCGGCGTATTGCTCCGCGGTATAGCGACGGCGCATTCGCTTCAGCGTGGCTGTGCATCCGCTCTGAAGGGACAGATTAAAGTGATGGCACAGATGCTTGAGATTCTTCAGACGTGCTACCGTTTCGGGGGTAACCATAACAGGCTCGGTGGAACCCAGACGGATGCGCTCCAGTCCAGGAATCCGATCCAACCGCTCCAGCAGATCACAGAGAGAAAAACGGCCGTGTTCCCTTCCGTAACTGTCCAGATGAATCCCCGTGAGGATAATCTCACGATACCCCTTTTTCACCAATCCTTCCACCTCGCAGACGGCATCGGCCAGCTCTTTGCTGCGGATGGGACCGCGGGCGTAAGGAATGATGCAATAAGCGCAGAAATTGCAGCAACCGTCCTGAATTTTCACGGTGGCACGCACACGCTCATCGCTGTCCAGCGTCATCTCCTCGAAGGTTTTGTGGGAGAGAATCGGGGGCACCTCCACCGTCCGCTCCCGACGGGAGAGAAACTCCTTCACAAGAAGGGGCAGGCGGGTCTTGTCCCGATTGCCGAGAACAATATCAGCCTCGGTCAGCGTTTCGGGGGAGGTCTGGGCAAGGCATCCCGTGACGGCAATCACCGCATCGGGGGAAATCCGACGGGCGCGGCGCATCATCTGTCGGCTTTTGCGAGAACTTTCCTCTGTGACGGCACAGGAATGAATCACCGCCACATCACAGGGCATGCCGAAGGGCACAATTTCCGCACCGTCCTCCAAAAAGAGACGACGAAGGATTTGCGACTCATAATGATTGACCTTACACCCAAGAGTACAAATTGAAACTTTCATAGACGGTCTCCCCGTAAAAATTCACACTACTCTTTATTATACAACATTTTTTCGATTTTTTCAAGGGGTTGTAACAAATTTTTCATAAGCAATTGCCGCCGAAACAATGTTCGGCGGCAGGCCGGCAGAACAATCAGCAGCAGGAGTCTCTGCAGGAGTGATCGCAGGGATCGTTGCAGCAGTTGTCATCCTTGTCGAAGAAGAGAAAATATAAGACAATTATTGCGATTATAACAATCCACCAGTTATTGTTCCGATCAGAGCATCCGCCAAAATTTCCAAACAACATATTCATCACCTCATCCCATACTATGCACAGAAGAAAAAAGAGTGCAAAAGAACGAAATCGGCGGCTTGTCACAAAAAAATCCCAATTGTGTTCTTGTATTGCCACACTGTTTATGATATAATATATATTAATTATCTTTTGGAGAATCGGATCGGAGGTAACATCATGGCAGAACCCCCCCCCTCACAACAAGCATCGAATCCATCGGAAGAATTGCGTCATTCCTTGGAGGAAGAGGCGGTTGCAGCCGGCCCCGATGAAATTATCATAAAGCAAACTCCGTCTGTCGGCAGACGAGGCATTGCGCCCAAGAATGACGAGGAAGAAAAATCCTATCCCCTCGGCAGACGTGCAAAACCTGCAGAATCCGAGGAAGACGAGCCTGAAGAAGCAGTCGATGAGCCCGTTGCCGAAGAAGCAGCGACAGATGTGGAGGAATCCGTCGAAGAACCCGTTGCAGAAGAAGCGGCGGAGGATGTGGAGGAAACCATCGAAGAACCCGTTGTCGAAGAAGCAGCGGCAGATGTGGAGGAAACCATCGAAGAACCCGTTGCCGAAGAAACAGCGGAGGATGTGGAGGAAACCATCGAAGAACCTGTTGCAGAAGAAGCGGCGGAGGATGCGGAGGAAACCATCGAGGAACCCGCTGCAGAAGAAGCGGCGGAAGATGTCGAGGAAACCATCGAAGAACCAGTTGCAGAAGAAGCGGCGGAGGATGTGGAGGAATACATCGAAGTGCCCGTTGCAGAAGAAGCAACGTCGGATGTGGAGGAAACCATCAAAGAACCCGTTGCAGAAGAAGCGGTGGAAGATGTCGAGGAATCCGTCGAGGAACCCGCTACAGAAGAAGAGGCGGAAGATGTCGAGGAATCCGTCGAGGAACCCGTTGCCGAAGAAACAGCGGAGGATGTGGAGGAAACCATCGAAGAACCCGTTGCAGAAGAAGCGGCGGAGGATGTCGAGATACCCAAGACCGATGCGGTGGCGGAAAGTACAGAAAGCACTCCCGTGCCCCCCGTAGAGTCCGAGGCAACGACAGTCGCGGAATCCGCACCTATGGAAGAGGGCGAGACCGAACCGAAAAAGAAGAAGGGATACGGACTGAAAGGTTTGTTTTTCCGCTTTATCGGGAAAAACCCCGACGGAACGAAGCAAGCGAGAGTATACCACTCCGTTGGCAGAACACTCTTCCGCTATTTCACGGTTCTTGCGGTGTTTTTGGCCATCACGGGAATTGCGGCGCTGGTCTATCAGATCCCCAAGATTCAGGAAGAGGGCGGAATAGATCTTCTGTTGCCTCAAAAAGAACCGCCCGCAGACCTGCGCACCGATGCAGAAAAAGCATACGACAAAAACGCCACGGGAGAAAATCTTTTTGCCTACCGTCTGAAGGAGGACGGAACGGTGGCGGTTGCGGGATATCTGGGACGGGAAACCCGGATTTCCATTCCCCGCACCATTGATGGAAAAACCGTAACCGAAATCGACGAGGGTGCCTTTATGGGCAACCTTGTGGTCACGGTCTCCATGTACAAGGATATCACAAAAATCGGGCGCAATGCCTTTTCGGGATGCGCACGGCTGACAAGCATCACCCTTTCCCACAACATTACGCAGATCGGAACCGGCGCCTTTTACGGATGCTCGGCACTGACACAAATCGTTCTGCCCGACGGTGTTTCGGAAATCGGGGATTACACCTTTGCCCTCTGCACCGGGATGAAAGAATTTGCCATCCCAACCAGCATTACCCGCATCGGGCGAAGCGCCTTTGAAAGCAGTGGATTGGAAAGCATTGTTATTCCCTCCACCCTGCGCACGCTGGATGCCCTTGCCTTCAGAAATTGCGAGAATCTGAAAAGCGTAACCTTTGCGGAAGGTATCACGGTCTTTGAAAAGCAGTTGTTTGCCGGATGCTCCGCCCTGGAGACGGTCAATATTCCAAAATCGGTTACGGTACTGGGCGAACGAGTCTTTGAATCCTGCACGGCACTGAAGAGCATTCGGGGCGGCGAAAAGCTGACACAGATCAGCCCCGATAGCTTCCTGAATGCAAACATGCCCGCAGAAACAAACTATCAACTGATCCTCGGCGACGGAATTTTAGTCAGATACTTCGGCTTCGAGCCCCATGTCGCCATCGGCGCAACGGTGAAGGTCATCGGCGAGGGTGCCTTTGAAGGCAATCCCTATCTGCAGACCGTAAACATCCCCGCAACCGCCACCGTAATTGAGGCTCGGGCCTTCCGAAACTGCACCGCATTGACCCAGGCCGTCCTTTCCCAGGGCGTCACGAAGATCGGCGCGGAGGCCTTCAGCGGATGCGTTACCCTCTCCTTTATGGAGTTACCCATCACGCTGACCGAAATGGGACAAGGCGCATTCTCCCTCTGCACAGGACTGAGAGGGGTCACCCTCCCCGCAGCCATGCCCATTATCCCCGAAAACGCCTTTGCCCGTTGCATCAACATGGTTGAGGTCAAATTCAACAAGCAGCAGGAGATCCGCGCAGGGGCCTTTGCCGACTGCAAGCGCATTGAAATGATCGTACTGCCGAATACCATCATCAACATCGGTGATCACGCCTTTGCGGGATGCACAAGACTGTACACCATCACTATGCGAAACAATATGCTCACCATCGGAGATTTCGCCTTCCACGGTGTCTCCGCAAAGCGGATTTCCCTCCCCGCAACTCTGACCTATATCGGAGAATCGGCCTTCCTCAACTGCCCCAATCTGATCGCACTTTATGCAAAGGTGGGCACCTATGCAAATGCCTGGGCTGCGGCACACGGACTGTAAGAAAGAAAGGAACATGCACCATGAACCTGATTTACAATGACGCATTGCTTTGTGACTTTTACGAATTCACCATGGGCAACGGGTACCTGAAGCAGGGGAAAAAGGATACCGTCAGTTGCTTCGACCTCTATTTCCGCAGAGTTCCCGACAACGGCGGCTTTGCCATTGCGGCGGGCCTGCAGTCGGTGATCGATTACATCAAAACATTGCATTTCGGGCCCGAGGATATTGAATATCTTCGCTCCAAAGGCCTGTTTTCCGAAGAATTTCTGGACTATCTTGCCAATTTTAAATTCGAGTGCGATGTTCGCGCCGTTCCCGAAGGAACTCCTATTTTTCCGAACGAGCCCATTGTAACGGTGAAGGGCCCCGCCATTCAGGCACAGCTGCTGGAAACCATGCTTCTGATTGCCATCAACCATCAATCCCTCATCGCCACAAAGGCCCATCGCATCGTCAAGGCCGCCAAGGGACGCCCGGTCTTTGAGTTCGGATCCCGCCGTGCTCAGGGAAACAATGCCGCCATTCTCGGAGCGAGAGCCGCCTACATTGCGGGTTGTGCAGGCACCGCCTGCGCTGTCTGCGAGCAGATGTACGGAATCCCCGCCGTAGGCACTATGGCACATTCCTGGATTCAGATGTTCGATTCGGAGTACGAAGCATTCAAAGCCTATGCAGAGCTTTATCCCAAGGCCTGTACCCTTTTGGTTGACACCTACAACGTACTCAAATCGGGAATTCCCAATGCCATTCGCGTTCACAAGGAAGTGCTGGAGCCCATGGGATGCCATCTCAACGGCATTCGAATTGACTCGGGCGACGTGGCATATCTGACCAAAAAGGCACGCAAGATGCTGGACGAGGCGGGACTGACCGAATGTAAGATTTTTGTCTCCAACTCTTTGGACGAATACATTATCCGAGATATTCTTTCCCAGGGCGCCAAAGTGGACTTCTTCGGCGTGGGCGAACGGCTGATCACCTCCAAGAGCGAGCCGGTCTTCGGCGGCGTTTATAAGGTGGTTGCCGTAGAAGAAAACGGGGAAATGATTCCCAAGATCAAATGCTCGGAAAACGTGGAAAAGATCACCAACCCCTGCGAAAAAGAGGTCTGGAGACTGTATTCCAACACTACGGGACAGATGCTGGCAGACCTGATCGCCATTCGGGGAGAAGAATTTGACTTCACCAAGCCCATTGAGCTGTTCCACCCCGATTTCCCCTGGAAACGGAAGACCTTCGAAGACTACACGGCAAAGAAGCTGCTGATTCCCGTATTCGAAAAGGGCGAATTGGTTTACAATTCTCCCGGCGCAAAAGAAATCCGAGACTACTGCAAGGAGCAGACGGGACATCTTTGGGAAGAAGTGGTACGCTTCGAAAATCCCGAGCATTATTACGTTGACCTTTCTCAGAAGCTTTGGGACACCAAGCGTGAGCTTCTGATGAAAGCGAATGCGACAAAACAAGGAAACTGAACCTCATGACCGATGAAAAATGGATCATAAAAGAACAAGATCCGCAAACCGTTGCCCGCATCCGCAGTACCCACGGCTTGTCCGATGGGGTGGCGCGTCTTCTCTGCAACCGAGGACTGACCGAGGATGAGGACATCCGCAGGTTTTTGCAGAATGACCCTCTTTCAAATCTGCACGACCCCTTTCTGCTGACCGACATGGCGCGGGCGGTGGAACGGGTGGAAAAGGCCATTGCCGACGGAGAAAAAATTACGGTTTACGGAGACTATGACGTGGACGGAATCACCTCCACCGTCATTCTGTATCAATATCTTTCGGGGCGCACCGACTGCCTGGATTATTATATCCCCTCTCGTCTGGAGGAGGGATACGGCCTGAACAGTGCCGCAGTAGAAACCATTCGTTCCTCCGGGTCTACCCTGCTGATCACCGTCGACACGGGAACCACCGCCGTGGCGGAGATTGCCCACGCAAAAGAAATCGGGTTGGACGTGGTGGTGACCGACCATCACGAATGTATGGAGCAACTGCCCGACTGTCCTGTGGTAAACCCCAAACGGAAAGATTCGAATTATCCCTTCCCCGAGCTTGCGGGGGTAGGGGTTGTCTTTAAATTTATCAGCGCCTGCATGAACAATTCTCAGGAGGCATTCCGCCGTTTCGGAGGAATCACCGCCATCGGCACCATTGCGGACATTATGCCCATTTTGGACGAAAACCGTTGCATTGTCCGTTACGGGCTGGAGTTGCTGGAAAAGAACTGTCCCCCCGGAATCCATGCACTGTTGCGACAGAGCGGTATTCAGGATGGAAAAATCGATGCCAACGTGATCGCATATCAGATAGCCCCTCGCATGAATGCGGCGGGCAGAATCAGCGATTGCCGCGTTTCGGTTCAACTTCTGCTGGAGCAGGATCCTCAGCGTGCGGAGGCCTTAGCAAAAGAGCTCTGCGACTGCAACGTGGAACGAAAGGAAAAGGAGCAGCAGGTGGTGCGGGACATTGACCTGATTCTTGCAGGGCATGCCCCCAAGGAAAAAATCATGGTCTACGCCTCGGAAAACTGGCACAACGGCGTTATCGGAATTGCCGCCTCCCGTCTGACCGAGCGCTATGCCCGTCCCTGCATTCTGATCTGCTTTGAAGGTGAAGACGCAAAAGGCTCTGCCCGCAGTGTGCGTGGGGTCAATCTCTTTGAGTTGGTAAGCAAAGCCTCTCATTACTTGGAAAACTTCGGCGGCCATGAAATGGCGGTCGGCCTGACGCTGAAAAAAGAAAATTACAAAAGCTTCCTCAAGGAAGTTACCGATCTTGCCGCACGGGAAATTCCCGATGAAGCGCTGATTCCCACCTGCGAAGCAGAATTCGAGGTGGACGAAACCGCCTTTTGTTCGGAGTTTGTCCGTTCTCTGGAGGTGCTGGAGCCTTTCGGAAACGGGAATCCATATCCTTCCGTGGTTGCAAAGGGATTACGAATTCGTTCCGTTACCGGCGTAGGCGGCGGAAAGCACACCCGCTTGACCCTGGAAAAGAACGGACGGGAATTCACCGCCATGTGGTTTGGCCATATGCCCGAGGAGCTGGAATGCAACGAAGGCGACAGTGTGGATATTTTCTGCACGATCACCGAAAAGATGTTCCGCCAGCGCCCCATGCTGAATGTTACCCTGCGCAGCATCCGCTTTTCCGACGGAGGCGAGGATCCCATCTATCGGGAGCATTACCGGAGTTATCGGGAACAGGACGCGGAGCTGCCCGAAAGTTGTCGAATCAATCGAAGCATTATGATTGCTGTTTACCGTTATCTGACCGCTACCGCCCTGAACAACGGCAGAGAAAGCTCCTTGCTCCGACGCCCCGAAACGGTGATCCGCACCGTCACAAACCGTTACCGTACAAAACTGAACTTCTGTCAGCTCATGCTCTGCCTGGACACCATGCAGGAGTTGGGGCTGATCCGATATGAAAAAGGAAAAACCCTCGCCGTGACCCTGTACCGCACGGCAGAAAAGGTGGACCTTTGCCGTGCCCACGATTGGGACAAAATCTCATCCGCAGAAAAGAGATAACATTATGCAAGACGCATTGATCACGGAATTTTTAAAAGTTCCCGAAGAAAGTGAATTCCGATATGACACCGCACGAATCCGTGCGGCGGCAGAATTTGCGGCAAAATCCCACGAAGGCCAACTGCGCAAATCGGGAGAACCCTACATCATTCATCCGCTGGAAGTGGCAAAAATCCTCATTTCCTACGGCATGGACGAGGCCTGCATCATCGCAAGCCTGTTGCATGACGTGGTGGAAGACACGGAAGTCTCCAAGGAAGAGATCTCCCGCATGTTTTCGCCCGAAATTGCAGAATTGGTGGACGGCGTTACCAAGTTGGGCAAGATCAACTATACCTCCAAGGAAGAGCAGCAGGTGGAAAATCTGCGAAAAATGCTGCTTGCCATGGCAAAGGACATCCGTGTGATCATGATCAAGCTGGCAGACCGCCTGCACAACATGCGCACACTGGAATATCAGACCGAAGAGAAAAAGCGGCAGAAGGCCATGGAAACCCTGGAGGTCTATGCGCCCCTTGCTCACCGTTTGGGGATTCAGAATTTGAAAAGCGAATTGGAAGACATTGCGCTGAAATACATTGACCCCATCGGTTACGAAGAAATTGTCAATGACCTTGAGGTATTCCACGAGAACAACGAACGCTTTATCCGCATCAAGAAGATGATCACGGAAGGGTTGGAAAAGGAAGGGATCAAGGCCACCATCGAGAGCCGCATTAAGCATATTTACAGCATCTACCGCAAGATGTTCAAGCAGAACAAGGAGTTTGACGAGATCTACGATCTCTATGCCTTCCGCATTATTGTGGACAAAACCACGGAATGCTACAATGTTCTGGGAATCATGCATGACCTTTTCACCGCCATACCCGGCCGTTTGAAGGACTACATTGCGACTCCGAAGCCCAACATGTATCAATCCCTGCACACTACCGTTTCCTTTGAAGGATATCTGTTCGAGATTCAGATCCGCACCCATGAGATGCACAAGATTGCGGAGCTGGGCATTGCGGCCCATTGGAAGTACAAGACGGGCCGTATCGGCAAGGATCCTCTGGACGATAAGCTTTCCTGGGTTCGAAAACTGCTGGAAGTGCAGAGCGACATGAACGACGGGGACGATTTTATCAAAACCTTCAAGATCGACCTTTTTGCCGATCAGGTTTTCGTCTCCACCCCCAAAGGGGACATCATCACCCTTCACTCCGATTCCACCGTCATCGACTTTGCTTATGCCATTCATACTCAGGTCGGCAATAAGATGATCGGTGCCAAGATCAACGGTCGCATCGTGGAACTGACCTCCCGCATGCATAACGGGGATGTGGTGGAAATCATCACCTCCGATTCCTCGGGCGGCCCCTCCCGTGACTGGCTGAATTTGGTTAAAACCAATGAAGCAAAGGCCAAAATCCGCAACTGGTTCAAGAAAGAAAAGCGGGAAGAAAACATCACCTACGGAAAAGCTTCGCTGGATCGGGAATTAAAGAGCAATTTGATCAACCTTGCCAATGTGGAGGAAAAAGAACTGTTCCATCCGGTACTGAGCCGTTACGGGCTGGACACCATGGACGATCTTTATGCGGCCATCGGCTACGGCGCCGTCTCCATTTCCAAGATTCTGCCCCGCATCAAGACCGACTACAGCAAAATCATGCGCAAGCAGGCGGAGTTGGAGCAACCCGCACCCCAGATCATCCGTCCGCATAAAAAGACCACGGGCGGCGTAGTGGTGGATGACATTGACAACTGTCTTGTCCGCCTGGCGGGATGCTGCGTCCCCGTGCCCGGCGATGAAATCGTGGGCTTTATCACCCGCGGCAACGGCGTTACGGTCCATCAGGCAAACTGTCCCCATCTGAAGGGGATCGAGCCCGGACGGCTGGTGAAGGTCCATTGGGAGGATACGGAAAACGAATATTTCGCAACCACCCTGACCATTGACGCATTGAACCGCATTGATCTTTTGGCGGATATTTCCTCTGCTTTGGCAAACATGCACATTATGACCCGCGGCCTCTCCATGCAGATGATGCCCCACGGAGATGTTCGGGTGGTGCTGAACATTGAGGTCCACAGTCTGTCCCATCTGGAGATTGTGGCAAAACGGCTGAGAAAGCTGAAAGACGTACTGAGAGTAGAAAGAACGTAATTTATGAAAGCTGTTATTCAACGTATCCGCGGCGCAAAGCTGACCGCTGACGGAATTCCCCACTCCCAATCGGGGGCGGGCATGCTCATCCTGTTGGGTGTTTGCCCGGAAGACACAGAAAAGGAAGTGGATTTCCTAGTGCGCAAATGCGCAAATCTCCGCATCTTTGAAGACGAAAACGGAAAAATGAACGTCTCCCCCACCGACGCAAAGGCAGAGGTGATGGCGGTCTCCCAATTCACACTGATGGGGGATTGCAGCCAGGGCAACCGTCCCTATTTCGGCACGGCGGCACGCCCCGAAATTGCAAAGCCTCTTTACGAGCGTTTCTGTACCGAGCTTGCAAAGCATCTTCCCACAAAGACAGGGGTTTTCGGCGCCGACATGCAGATTGAAACGGTCTGCGACGGCCCCGTCACAATTCTCATGGACACCAAGGAGCTTATGAAATGAATCTGCGACGTATTTTTGTGGGAAATTTAATCACAAACTGCTATCTGATGGAATTCTCCGACCGCATTGTGCTGGTGGACCCGGGAGACATGCCCGAAAAACTTCTCCGTGCCTGCGGGGACCTGCCCATCAGCGACATTCTGCTGACCCACGGACACCTGGACCACACGGGAGCCATTGGCGATTTGTGTGACCGATTCGACTGCCGTGTATGGATGCATGAGGCGGACAAAGAGTTTCTGAACGATGATACTCTCCGTGCCCCCGCATCTCCTGCAGAGCCCTGGTGGAGACACGATCTGAAGGTCACAAACTTTATTCAAGACGGGGATGAAATCCTTTTGGGAGAAGGCGACGAGCAGATTTTGCTCCGCGTGATTCACACCCCGGGACATACCCCCGGCTCGGTCTGCTTCCACATGGAAGAGCAGGGCATCCTCTTCTCGGGAGATACCCTGTTTAAAGGAGCGGAAGGACGAACCGATTTTCCCGGCGGCGACCATGCCGCCATCAAGGAATCCCTGCAAAAGCTTTCCACCCTCCCCTTGCCCACCTCGGTCTACCCCGGTCACGGGTTTGGAACAAACATCGGAGCAGAGGATTGGATTCGGGGGAAACGGGCTTGAAACTGATATTGAACAACACCGACGACAGTTTTGATATCGTGGCTCTTTCCAATCTTTTTTTCCCGCGGGACGGCTTTACGGAGGAAAAGGGAAAGGTTCTGACCGTCACCCGTAACGGAGATGTTTTTGAGGCGGTTTTTGAATGGAACGGCACCGTTTACCGTTCGGCACGCAAGATTCCCGCGGAGGTTCATGACGGAGAGCGATGCGCCATCAAACGAGCGGCTTATGACGTATTTTCCGAAGCAACGGGAATCGAATCCCCCTGGGGACTTCTGTCGGGCGTCCGCCCCATACGGTTTTACGAAACGCTGACCGGAATTTACGGAGACAAAACCGAAGAGGTCATGGCGAAGCATTATCTGGTCACCGCCGAAAAAATCGAGCTTTGCCGCAACACCATTGCCCATCAGGCAGAAGCAAGACGAAACAATCGGCAGGGGGATGCGGCCATGTATATTTCCATTCCCTTCTGCCCCAGCCGTTGTAAATATTGCTCCTTCGTTTCTCAGGTGACGGGAGACGAAAATAAGCTGATTCCCGAATACCTGGAGGTTCTCAAGGAAGAAATCGGGGCAAAGGCGGCATCGGCACGGGAGCAGGGACACCGTATCACCACCGTTTATATGGGCGGCGGCACCCCAACAACTCTTTCTGCGGTGCAGATGGATGATCTGATGAAGACTGTGGCATCCCATGTGGACGTGTCGTCCCTTTGGAATACACAGTGGAGGCGGGGCGCCCCGACACCATTACGGCGGAAAAACTGAAGGTTATCGAGGCAAACGGCGCCACCCGTGTCAGCGTCAATCCACAGACCCTGAATGAGGAGATTTTGCAGGCGGTGGGACGGCGGCACACGGTGGAGCAATTTTACAACGCCTATGAGCAGGCCCGAAAAACCTCCCTTGCGGTGAATATTGATCTGATTGCGGGGCTCCCGGGAGACAACCCGACAAGCTTCGAAGAAACCATGAAGGGTGTCACGGCGCTGGATTCCCACAACATCACCGTGCATACACTGTATTTGAAGCGTGCGGCGGATTACGGCGAAGAGGATCCGACCCAATTCACAAAAAATGCTCGCGAAGCGGTGGAAATGGTGAATATTTCCCAGCGGTATTGCAAACAGTACGGATATCATCCCTATTATCTGTACCGTCAAAAGAACACCGTGGGCAATCTGGAAAATGTGGGTTATGCCAAAGAGGGCTTCGAAAGCCCCTACAATATCTACATGATGGACGATCTGCAGCCGATCTACGGCGCCGGCGCCAACGCGGTTACCAAGACCATATCAGACGGCAAGGTATCACGGGTATGCAACACAAAGTTTGCCTACAACTACCTGAAGGAGAAGTGGAAATGATCTATCCCACCCACTGCGAATATTCCATTGATGAGATCAACCATATTGTCAACACCGATCCGCGGCGCCTTGTGGCGGAAGCGGAGTCGGACTATCACGGTCAGTTGCAAGAGGTTGCACTCCGCTTCCACGGCCATCGGGTGCTCTGTCTGGCAGGTCCCTCCGGGTCGGGAAAAACCACCACGGCAAACAAGCTGGCCGCCCTGCTGACCGAAGACGGGACACCGACGGTGGTGCTTTCCATGGACGATTTTTATAAAAATCAAGAGGACATGGTTCCAATAGACGGGAAATTGAACTTTGAGGTGATCGAATCCCTGGAAGTGGGCATTTTGCAGAAAAAGATCCATGAACTGCTCCGCAAAGGATGTTCCCTTCTCCCCCGCTATGACTTTTCCACGGGAACGAGAACCGATGATTGTGTCGAGGTGCAATTGCCGAAAAGCGGCGCCATTATCATCGAGGGAATCCACGGATTACACGAGGAATTGGCCGCATGCTTTGAGAAGGATCTGCTTTATCGGGTTTATATTTCGCCCCACAGCGGCTTTCAGAACGAGGATGGCATCGGCATCGACAAGCGTCAGGTACGGCTGGTGCGGCGCATGATTCGAGATAACCATCATCGCAACGCCTCCCCCATAGAGACGCTGATGCTTTGGGAAGAGGTCTGTCGGGCAGAGGATCTGTATGTGCGTCCCATGGCCCGCTTTGCAGATTATCGGATCAATTCGGTGCATCTGTATGAGCCTTGCCTGTTTCGGGATGAAATGATTGCCCTGCTGGAGCAGGTACCAAAGAACAGCAAGTATCATCAGATGTGTGAAAACCTGAAATTTTCTTTAGGAAAATTTGCGGCTCTTTCGCCCGAATTTCTCCCCAAAGACTCACTTCTGCGGGAGTTCACAAAAAATTAGTAATTTCAGCCCACGGATTTCCCTTTTCGCCACTTGACAGAATCGGTTTTTTCGTGTATAATAATAGAGGATTTCGAAGAATCGGGATCCTTCAGCGTATACGATGGAGGGAGGGAATTAAAATGTCTGAAATCAAGATCAAAGAAAACGAATCGTTGGATAATGCGCTCCGTCGTTTCAAGAGACAGTGTGCGAAAGCCGGGACTTTGGCTGAGCTGAGAAAACGTGAACACTATGAAAAGCCTTCCGTCAAGCGCAAGAAGAAGTCCGAAGCTGCAAGAAAGCGCAAGTATAAATAACGATCCGAACACGTGCATGATTCTAACGGTCATGCACGTTTTTCATAGGAGGACCTCCATGAAGTTCTATAAACCAACCCTTCGCCTTTCCCACTACACAAAGGTGACCCTTCCGTTGCTGAAGGAAATGGGTATCAAGGGAATCATCACCGATCTGGATGACACCCTGGCGCCCCGTAACACCTTCCTGCCGGACGAAGAGGTCTGCCGCTGGGTAAAGGAATTGACCGAAGGCGGGATCCGCATCTGCATCGTTTCCAACAACCACAAAAAACGCACCAAGGATTTTGCCGATCCCTTAGGAGTTCCTTTCTACTACCGTGCGGGAAAACCCTCGAAAAAATGGATTTTCAAGGCCCTGGAGACCCTACAACTGACCAAGGACGAGGTTGTACTTCTGGGAGATCAGCTTTTCACCGATATGGCGGCGGCAAACCGCTGCAACATGAAGTCGGTTTTGGTGGATCCGGTGGGTACATACGGCGGATGGTTTGTTCAGTTCAAGAGAAAAATGGAAATTCCTCTGCGAAAAAAGATTCCCTACTACGAAAAATGAACAACAAAGAACGGAGACACTTTCTCAAGAAATTGTCTCCGTTTTATTTTCAAAAAAAAGGATAACACTTCCGTCATTGAAAGTGTTATCCCATCCAACATATCAGGATTCGAGAGAAGATTCCATATAAGATGCGACGGTGCGCAAATTGCGATACAAGCGCTCCAGCAGTTCCTCATAAGAAAAGCCTTTATACACCGAAAAACAGCCCTCTTCCACGGTAACAAGGCCTTGCTTCAAGGCAGATATGCAGGAAAGAGATTCGGCAATTTCCGCTGCGGTTTTATCGGATTCACGGACAACAATTCCCGACACCTCTCCGCAAATCTGCTCGCGGGCAAAAGGAGATTGCGCCAACTGAGAGGCAATACGCTTCCAATCAATGCATCCGTCAAGAGGCATCAGATGAAGATCCTCCCGACCGTTATTGTCCTGCAAATGGGTGGCGACCAGACGGTTTCCGTATTTTCCGAGGAAATCTGCATCGGGTGCAAAGGCACTGTGATGGCCGCTGTCGAAGCAGAATCCCACATAGGGGCTCTGAATTCGGTCGAGCACATAACACAAATTGGTATCGCTGACCGAATTTTCCAAAGCGAGCGTAAAGCCGTGCTTCTCTGCACATGCGGCTACCCGTTCAAAGCGGCGCAAGCCGACCTCTCCCACAAGCGGCGGAAGGCGAACGCCCCAGGTTACGTGCATGATCCCGGTTTTGACACCATAATCGGAGCAAAGGGCGATTTCGTTGCAATAGCGATCCGCAATCGCATCCCCCTCGCTTCCCTCCGCCCACATGGCATGAGTGCCCTTTCCCGTCAGATGGACATTGTCAAAGGCGATTCCCACCTTTTCACAAAGGGAGGGAGTAAATCCAACCGTCTCCCCTGCGAGCATGGAGCCCATAGAAAAACAAACAAAATCGAATCCGACCTCCTTTACCATCCGAAGCCTTTCTTCGGGAGACAAAAGAGCGTCTTTGATCATATATGTGCCGATTTTAATCATAGTCATAGCACTCCGTTCATAAAAAAGGAGCCCTAAAAAGGGGTACCTTCCATAAAGCAGGTTTAACCTACCCAAAAAACAAAAGGAGTACGATCAATTTTGTTCGTACTCCTTTTTACACGCCTTGCCTGCAAGGTATAGTGTGTTACACCTCATAGGTGTACTGTCGGGCGGTAATGAGCCTCCCTTGTGTAAAGGGAGGTGGCACGGCTTGCCGTGACGGAGGGATTGTAAAAACAAAATATCATCGTAAAACAATCCCTCATCCGCCTTCGGTGACCTGCTCCCCGCAGATGCGCTTGCGCTTCTGCAACACAACGGAGCCTTTCCCTATGTTCATCTATACCTTGTCAATTTTCCTGACAAGCACTGCTTTTGTGGACACAAAAGCGAAGCCCCGCGCAAGGCGGGGCGAGAATTCAGATATTAAAAAGATGCTTAAAATCTTCTCTATCGTGTAGCTTGTCAAATGGTTTTCCTTTGATGTATTCGTAAAAATCTTCTACTTGCGTGGTGGTTCCCGATCTGCAAATATTCTCCGCATTATACTCTATTTGATTGAAGAACGGACTTGTATAATGATATATAGTATTCTCTTTGATAAATTTATCATATGCAGTAGCATGTTCTAAGGATATTTTTAACATTTCTACAGCCTCATTCTCCTTGCCATCTCTTGTCAACCATATAGCTCTCATTCTATATATATCAGCTAAAAAGCCATGATAAAACAGATAATTGCCATCTGGGATCAATGCCTGTATTATCTTTTCTTGCGCATTGCACACTTCGATACTGTTATTATTATAGCCCATATGATTCAAAATATCTGTCAACATATTATCAAGCATCTTTTGATAGTGGACGATTTTTTCATTGCCCTGCAAGCAATCCAAAAGAACTCTATCTTTGCTGACTGACAAATTTTCGGGATAAAGCTCTGCATATTTTTTCGCTTCATCATGTCGTCCTCTGATGCATAAATACTGTACTATGCCTTGCACCGAGCTTGTCTTGATTTTTTCATCCGCCGTATTTTCTATAACAGTTGCAAAATGCTTGATTGCCTTCTCCTGTTCGGCAATATACTCATTCTCATCCTTGAAATTAAAGGAGCGCATTGCCTCACACCAAGCAAGCCAATTAAGATATTTCATTTCTCCGGGATACTCAGACACGGCAGTACAAGCAATCTCATATCGTTTGGCAAGATCGCCGCTTATCCAAGTTTCACGTTCTTCTTTTTCGAGTTCCTCTCGGCGCGCATCGATACTGTCATTTTTTAGTCCTAATAATTCATCAGCTGAAACGTGGAGCAATTTTGTCAAAGGCCCAATCAACGAAAGATCGGGGCACGATAATCCACATTCCCATTTCGAAACCGCTTGATAGGAAACGCAAAGATAGTCCGCAAGTTTTTCCTGTGTCAAATCGTTCTTTTTTCGTAATTCTTTAATTTTTTCGCCTATTGTCATTAGAATCACCTCTTGAAATTTATTGAATCCGGATTCTGGTATTATTATAACACATATCAAATGCCAAAACAATAACTTGTTTTTCGATTTTCGATGCAACCCGTGGTTGAGTTCGCAAAAAGAATGGCGTACCTGCTTTATCGCAGGTACGCCAAAGGGCTCCATTGCTTTTTTTACTTATTTTCCTTTGGTGATTTCGTTGAGAAGTCTCATGAAATCTTCATCGGAGTCCTCTTCAACGGGATCGGCAGCAGGAGCAGGAGCCGCTGCGGGAGTTGCAGAGGGAACGGTGAAATCGTCAAAGAGAGAGGAGGTGTCAGCCACGGGCTGCACAGGCGCGGGAACTACAGGCTGAGCGGGCTTGGGCTGCGCTACGGGAGCAGGAGCCGCATCATAGGGCTTAAAGGTATAGCCGGTATTGGAAACGGGCTTCACATTGCTCTTCGCAGTGTTGGGAAGGGCAGTATTCTGAGGTTCATCAAAGCCGGTGGCAATGATGGTGATGCGCAATTCGTCTTCCATTTCATCGTCCAGAACCACACCCCAAATGATGTTTGCTTCGGGATCGGCTTCTTCACGGATGATGTCAGCGGCACGGTAAATATCGTCCAAAGCAACTTCGGGATCGGCGGTGAAGTTGATGATAATGCCCTTCGCACCGGCAACGGAGGTCTCCAGCAGGGGAGAAACGATAGCCTTGCGAGCGGCCTCCTCTGCCTTATCCTTACCCTTAGCGGAGGCTACACACATATGAGCATAACCGGCATCCTTCATGATGGCGCAGACGTCGGCAAAGTCCAGATTCAGAATACCGCGCCCCTGAATCAGATCAGTGATGGACTGAACACCCTGCTTGAGAACGCTGTCCGCCATAGCGAATGCGTTAACGAGGGTAATGCGGTCGTCGGCAACGTACTTCAGACGTTCGTTGGGAATGACCACCAAAGAGTCAACATGAGCGCGGAGATCTTCAATCCCCTTTTCGGCGCGTCTCATCTTCAGGTTACCTTCAAAGCCGAAGGGCTTGGTAACAACGCCAACGGTGAGAAGGCCCATTTCCTTTGCGATTTCCGCAACCAGAGGAGCAGCACCGGTACCGGTTCCGCCGCCCATACCTGCGGTGATAAAGACCATTTCGCCGCCCTTCAGAGCTTCGGAGATCTGCTCGCGGCTGTCATCTGCGGCACGGCGCCCCACTTCGGGATTCGCACCGGCACCGCGGCCATTGGTGACCTTGACACCCAAATTGATCTTGTTGGAGGCGAGGGAATCTTCCAGATCCTGGGCGTCGGTGTTTGCGACAATAAATTCAACGCTCTTGACATCGTCCTGGATCATGCGGTTTACAGCGTTTCCGCCGCCGCCACCCACACCGATGACTTTAATCGTTACGAGAGTTTCGGGTTCTTCAATGCTTCTGAAGGCCATATCTTTTACTTCCTTTCGATGGTAGGGTAGGGTACGTTTTGTTGTGCTTTGATAAATATATATTATTATATCACAGTTTTACACAAAAGAAAAGTTGTTATGGTGTCTTTTTTTTGATATTATTCCGAACATTTTACGAATTCTCGGATTTTTCGACATCTTCGGGGGTTCCGTAGTCCCGTGTGTCCGAGGAAGAGGTGTCGGATCCGGTCGACGAAGAGACAGAGGATGAGGATGAAACATCTGTGTCGGGCAGGCGAGAGTAGCGCCCCTCGGAGTAATTGCGGACCCGAATCAGAGCAGGAACGGTAATATCATTTTCTCCCAAAATCTTAACCAGCATATTCATCTTTGCGTCAAAGGATTCGGAGTTGCCCAGTTCCACGGAGATCACATCATGAACCGTCATGGTGATGTTGTATTTTTTGGTCAGATCAATATCCGAAACATGATCGTAAAGCTCACAGCGCTTAAGGTTATCGATCAGATCCCGCACGATGCCGGTCTGAATATTATCCTCCCCATCCAGAACATAGCCCACCTTATAGGAAAAAATATCCATACCGTCCACAAAGAGGACATTCTCGGGAATCTGAGAAACCTCTTCCAGGACCTTGAAATCCTCGTCCAGCAGAAGAACATGCTCTTCGGAGGAAGTGTCTCCTCCCCCGTTTGTATCAGAGTCGAGGGTAACTTGCCGAAAACGGACGGCAAAGCAAACCGTTGCAGGCGTGAGGGAAATCTCGATCCGATTGGGAAATCCGTACTCCACCTCCGCATTTTTCACATACGGGCAGGAGACGGTAATCTGAGACGCAAGCTTGTCCCGATCCACGGAGAAGATACTGTCCCCCACCGAAAAGCCGAAGTCGGAACGGATCGCAGAGGTGGCATAGAGAGAATTATTGCGAACAAGCACCGTATCGATGCGGGTCAGAAAGGAAAGTCCCGCAACAAAAACCAGGGCAATCAAGGGCGAGATGGCAAGCAGACGCAGTGTGCGCTTCCGGCGGCGACGACGCTGTTTTTCCCGCAGTTTTTCCATTTCGTTCATAGACCTGCTTGTCCTTTCTCCCCCGTAAAGGCGGGGGTTAATGTTCCACGCGAAGAATACTCGCACCCAACTGAGAGAGAACCTGCTCGGGGCGCTCATATCCGCGATCAATATGATAAATATCGGAAATTTCGGTGATTCCATCGGCGGCAAGGGCGGCAATCATCAAAGCGGCGCCACCCCGCAAATCGGTGGCCTGCACAGGGGCTCCGTGCAATCGCCTTACCCCTTCCACCACAGCGACACGGCCTTCGGGGGTAATATGAGCGCCCATGCGCTGCAGTTCCGCAATATGCTTATAGCGGTTTTCAAAAATGGTTTCCACAAAAACGGTGCTTCCCTTAGCCACACACATTAACCCCATAAAGGGTGCCTGGGCATCGGTGGGAAAGCCGGGGTAGGGCATGGTGCGAATACGGCGGGCGGCAAGAAGATTATCACAGGCGATGCGTAAAAGATCTCCTTGCTCTTCCAACTCACAGCCACATTGACGCAACACCGAAACAAGGGCTCGATTGTGCTGGGGACAGGTACCCCGCAAGAGCGCATTTCCGCGGGTGGCGGCGACAGCACAAAGATAAGTTGCGGTTACAATACGGTCGGGAATAACCCGATGGGTACAGCCCGTCAGTCCGTTTACGCCGCGGATCACCACAGTTCCGGTGCCCGCACCGCAAATATTCGCACCCATTTCATTGAGAAAATTCTGCAAATCCTCAATCTCGGGCTCCTTGGCCGCATTGGTAATGACAGTAGTTCCTTTGGCTCGCACAGCGGCAAGCATAATGTTTTCGGTGGCGCCGACGCTGGGAAAGGCAAGAGGAATTTCGCACCCCTCAAGAACGGTACCATTGCAAAACAGGCAACCGAATTCCTCCCGAATGGTTACACCCATTTTTTCCAGTGCGGACAGATGAAGATCAATGGGACGGGGCCCCAGCTCACAACCGCCGGGAAAGGAAATCACAGCCTTACCGTGTCGGGACAGCAAAGCTCCCAAAAATATGACGGAAGACCGCATTTTTCGCATCAAAGCGTCGGGAATTTCATAATCCAGGACATTACGGCAGTCCACGGTTACGGTATTGCCCCGATGCTTGACCAAAGCCCCCAGGGTGCGGAGAATTTCAAGGGCCGTATGAGTATCGCTGATGTCGGGACAGTTTTCGATCACACATTCCCCATCCGCCACCAAAGTGGCCGCCATAATGGGCAAAATGCTGTTTTTTGCTCCTTGAATATCAACGACGCCGCAAAGGGACTTCCCTCCCTCGATGCGAAATCTCTGCATAGTATGTACTCCTTTTTTCGGAATTCATTCCATACTATGCTTCAAGGAAAAAAAGGTGAAATCAACCTTCAATCAAGGCTTCAATCTCGTCGCAGATCCGCGCGGTGGCAGCAGGACGGGCCAGGGTACGGGCCGCACGCTCCATATCGTTCAGGCGGCCTTTGTCAAACACCAGATCACAAAGGGTTGCATAAAGTCCCGTACCGCTCAGCTCCTTCTCCTCCACCAGCACGGCGGCACCCACATCGGCGTAGCCTTTAGCGTTGAAATACTGATGATTTTCGGTCACATTGGGGGAAGGAATCAGAATGGATGGCTTACCGAGCACCGCAAGCTCGGTCAGGGTCATAGCGCCGGAACGGGCGATGACAACATCGGCGGCAGCCATGCGCAGAGGCATGTCGTAGATATACTCATGAATCTGAAGGTTGGGAGAAACCACATCCTTCAGAAGGTTTGAAACATACTGATAATCCCGTGCGGCACCGTGGCAGAGGATCATGGCATCCTCCTTTGCCGCAAGACGTGCAAGCTCCACAAAGGCATCATTCACCTTGCGGGCACCGAGGCTTCCGCCGTAGGAAAGAACATAGGCGGCGTTGGGAGAAATCCCCAACTGCTCCCGCGCTTCTTCCTTGGTGATATGAAGGAAATCCTCTTTGACGGGATTGCCGATCACGGTACATTTTTCGGGATCACACTTGATGGGATGAGCCAAAGGAAAGCTGAGAAGAACCCGATCCACCTTGGGGGCAAGCATTTTGGTGGTAACTCCCGCATAGGCATTCTGTTCATGAATCACCGTGCGGCGTTTCATGGCGGCGGCCTGCGACAACACAGGGGCACTGACATATCCGCCGGTGCCGAGCACCACATCGGGATCAAATTCCTTGATAATACTGCGCACCTTGCGACGGGCGGACAAAAAACGGGAAAGAGAACGGATATTGTGCTTCAGAGCAGAAAAATTCATTCTGCGACGCAAACCCGAAACCTCCACCGTTTCCAACCGATACCCGGCGCGGGGCACCAGATCGGCCTCCAGATGGTCGGGGGTTCCGATAAAAAGGAACTCCGCATCGGGATGGCGACGGCGCAATTCCCCTGCAATGGCAAGGGCGGGATTGATATGCCCGGAGGTTCCTCCGCAAGCAACAAGAAATTTCATACAAAGGCCTCTTTTCAGCCGAATAATTTGCGCTTTTTCTTGGGTTTAACCTTGTGTTCCTTCTCCGCATCGGGCTCTGAAGGCTCGCTTTTCAGCGGTGGATCCTTCTCCGTTGCGGCGTAGCGGGAGATCTGGAGCACAATGCCCATCTCACCCAACAGAACAATCAAGGCAGTACCTCCGTAACTGAAGAACGGAAGGGAAATACCCGTTACGGGGAAGGCGCCCGAAACCACGGCGATGTTAAAGATGGTCTGAACCGCAAGACGGGTGATGATGCCGACCACGATCAAGGAAGAAAACTTATCGGGGGCTTTGGAGGCAATATAGAATCCCCGCGCCACCACAAAGGCAAAGAGCGCAAGCACCATAAAGGCGGCAATCCAGCCCATTTCTTCACAGAAAACAGAGAAAATAAAGTCATTCTGAGGCTCCGGAAGATAAAGATACTTCTGGCGGCTGTCTCCGAATCCGAGACCCGTAAGACCGCCGGAGCCGATGGCATACAGAGACTGCAGCGCCTGATAGCCCTTTCCCGTGGGGTCCAGCTCGGGATTCAGCCAGGTCATAACACGATCCTGCATATAATCCTTGCTCAAAAAGAGCGCCACCGCCCCGGCCACACAGGCAAGGCCGATGGGGACCATCTGAAGAACATTTGCCCCTGCGGCGATGATCATGATAAGTCCGATGGAGCCAATAAGGATTGCCCCCGAAAGGTGAGGCTCCACCCCGACCAAGAGGGCACAGACGCCGAAAATTGCGGCGGGAAACACAATACCGCGCCAGAAATTCCGCACCCGCAGCTTGGGATGAGAAAGATAGACCGCCAGCAAAATAATCACGGCTACCTTGGCAAATTCCGAGGGTTGGAACTGAAAACCGCCGATATAAAGCCAGCGCTTCTCCGTGTCGTTGCTGAGAAAAAGAACGGCGATCAGCAGGGCGATACTTCCGATATAGAAGGGAACGGATATCTTTCGATAAAGCTTATAGGGAATCCAGGAAATGACTCCCATACCGATCAGACCGATCAAAGCGTACATTCCCTGACGGGAGATGTAATAATAACTGTTGCCTGTTTTTTGCAGAGCCTTGGCAAAGCCCGCAGAGTAGAGCGTTGCAAGTCCGATGGCCAACAGAAGAAGAACCGCCACCAAGAAAGGCAGATCCACCGACGTCAGCCGACGGGAACGGGAACGCAGGCTGTTGTGTTCCATACCAAAGCTCCTTTCTCAAAAATACAGAATCAATCAACCGAAATACGCAAACACCCAAATCATCACAAGCGCGCAGGCCAAGAGAGAGCATCCGCCGAAGAGGAAGCAGATCTTCCACTCGGAATAACCGCTGAGCTCAAAGCTGTGATGGATGGGAGTCATTTTAAAGAGACGTTTGCCGTGAGTAAGCTTAAAATAGGTCACCTGAATCATGACGGACAAAGTCTCGAGGAAATAGACGATACCGACCAGAAGAATCACCAGGGGCATATCAAGCGCAAAAGAAAGGCCAACCACCATGGAACCGAGGAAGAAGGAGCCCGTATCCCCCATCATGATCTTTGCGGGATTTCCGTTAAACACCAAGAAGGAAGCACAGGCGCCCAGCAGGGCGGCGGCAAGAACCGAAACGTCAGACATCTTCATAATCGCACCGGTCAGACAGAAAAAGAGGGCGACGGGGAGCGTTACGGTGGTACAAAGCCCATCTACGCCGTCGGTGAGATTAACAGCATTGACAAATCCGCTGATCAGCAGCATAGCAATAACATAATAGAAGAAGGACAGAGGGATGCGAATCCCGAACACGGGCAGAAGCATGGAGGTATCCCATCCGCGCAAAAGACCGATATAGACAATAAACAGAACCGAAAGGATTCCCTGGCCGATCAGTTTTTGAATGGCGGTAAGTCCGCCGTTCTGCTTGCGGCGAATCTTGGTCATGTCATCGGCAAAGCCGATCATGGCAAAGAGAACGGAGAACACCAGCACCACCAACGCCACGGAAGGACCGGCAGCGCCTGCGCCCAGCATAAACTCCCCTTCGCTGTAGAACTTGAATCCAAAGATCAAAAAGGAAAGGGTTGTGGCAATAATGAAAGCAATGCCGCCCATGGTGGGGGTACCCTGCTTATTTTTGTGCCAGGAAGGACCGTCCTGCACCAAAATCTGCTGACCGAACTTCAAGCGGCGCAGCATAGGAATCAACAGAGGGATCAGCACAAGGCCGATGGCCAGTGCTCCGATGAAAGCAAAAACCGCATAAACCTGATCCGGCATTTAAAATTCCTCCTCTTTTTTGTCATTCAAAAAATATTCAATCACCTTTTCCGCGTGCATGCCGCGGCTGGCTTTAAACAGAACCACATCATCCTTGCGGGCCACCAGCTTGAGATTGACGGCGGCATCCTCGGGAGTCGCACAGGGAATCCGTTGCAGAACGCCCGCGTCGGCGGCACCTGCCAGATAATCTTCGGCGTGCTGACCGTATGCGATCAGAACCGAAACCCCCTCCAGCATCTGCCCCACCTGTCGATGGTACTCCGCCGCATGCTCGCCCAACTCCAGCATATCGCCCAAAACGGCAACCTTGCGGCCTTCCTTTCCCTTCAGGACATCGATGGAAGCCTTCATGGAGGCAGGAGAGGCGTTATAACAATCCTCAATCAAGGTCATGCCCTGCTCCTTGCGGATATTCTGACGCATGGGAGCTTTTTCCATGCGGTGAAGTCCTTCGCCGATGGACTTCAGGTCCATACCGCAAAGCACCCCCACCGCAATAGCGGCAAGAGAGTTATACACATTATGGATCCCATCGATGGCCAACTGCACATCCAGGTCTCCGAGGGGCGTTTTTGCGGTAAAGCAAACGCCTTCACTCAAAACCGCCACATTATAGGCATAATAATCGTATTCGGGATGATTCAAACCATAGGTAATCCGCTTTTGCTTCAGACCGGTCACAGAGGCAAGGTGGGGATCGTCTCCGTTGATCACCAAAATCCCATCCTCGGTCATACCGTCCACAATTTCCATCTTCGCCTTGAGGATCCCTTCCTGAGAACCCAAATATTCGATATGGCACATGCCGATATTGGTAAGTACTCCGATATCGGGACGGGCAATGAGGGAAAGCTCGGAGATCTCCCCGAAATTGCACATTCCCATTTCCGTCACAACGGCCTTATCGGAAGGGGCAACGTGGAGAAGGGTCAGGGGCAATCCCGTTTCGCTGTTCATATTCCCTTGGGTTTTGTAGGTGGGCATAGCCTGAGACAGAACCGCCGCAATAAATTCCTTGGTGGTGGTCTTCCCCACGCTTCCCGTCACGGCGACAACCTTCAGATCGGGACGGGTGCGGTACCACGCCGCATAATCCTGCAGAGCCTTCAACGTATTGGGAACGAGGATACGGGGCAGATCACTCTCCACCTCGTGATCGATCAACAGGGCGGAAACACCCTGAGCGGCGGCTTTATCCACAAAGTCATGGCCATCCACACGGGCACCCTTGAGGCAGATGAAAAGAT
>JAGAOU010000114.1 GCA_017623595.1 Clostridia bacterium | reverse complement strand
GCGAAAAAACATTGAGAAATGCACAAAAATAAAGCCTCCCTTGTGTAAAGGGAGGGGGACCGCAAAGCGGTGGAAGGATTGTTTCGGTTCAAAAGTTACCTGTTATTCGCAAATAGAACATTTGAGTTTACAAAAAAACCGAGGCACCTTCGCAGTGCCCCGGCTTTTTTGTCTTCTTATTTGTACATAGCCCTTTCCGATGCCTGCAAAAAGGATTGGATGGTATCGGTCAATCGATTCAGCTTCTCTCCGAAATTCGGGGCCGGCTCGATTTTGTAGCAATAAGGATGCTCCTTCCACGCCTCTAAAGCCCGATCGTCCAGATCTGCCGCCTGCGTAGGCGTCTCGGTACGGGCGGAATTGTTATCCGTGGTGTAAAAGCATTCCGCACCCTTCGCCGCAGAAACCAAATGAAACACGGCGTGATAACGGTGCAGAAGCGCCTGCTCCGTCTGCCCCATGGCGCGAATTTCCCGCTGAAACTCTTCTTCTGTCATGTAGGCCTTGCTGTCTAACGCACCCCGATCACACACCAAAAGCACCTTCTCTGCCCCCATAGTGGCTGCCGCCTCTTCAAAAACATCCTCTTTTTTCAGCTGAAGCTTCATCAGACAAGCCTGATATTCCGCCGTGGTGCCGCAGGTCCAGGGTGCAACGCCGCCCCGAATCAGTTCCGTGGCGGTTTCGGAAACGAAAAGCACCGTGTATCCCTTCGGCGCAAAAACGGAACGAATGGATTCTGCGGCAGAGGATTTTCCGCCGCATGGGCCGCCTGTAATGACAATCTTTATAAGTTCCACGTTCGATATTCTCCCTATCCTCTGTTTTCCGCCACCAATACCGTGGCAAATTCGGTCTCGTACTCCTCCGAAACCGTACCTCCGTACCGCTCGATCATGCCCCGAAGCAGGGACGGATCATCGGGATGCACCGTCAATGCGCCGAACCCTGCGTCCAATACCGTCTCACGGTTTTTGTCCAAAGACAAAACAAGCCGTCCGCCCGACACAAGAAGAGACATGCATTTTTCAATGGCCGCTTGCTTATAACGAATGTGCATAAAGGTCAAGGAGGAATAGATTACATCAAATTTCTCCCCGAAGGAATAGGCAAGAAAATCCCCGCAGATCACCGACGCATGGGGGAATGTTTTAAGATGCTCCCGTGCCGCTTCTACCGTCCGAGGGGCGAGATCGATCCCCACGAATCTGCCGCACAACGGCGCCGTGCGAAGGGCCAAACGCCCCGTTCCCACGCCGATTTCCAACACACGGGAGGAGGGGGAAAGGCGCATTGTTTCAATAAATTTTGCTCCATCCCATTTATTCATATATGCCTGCAAAACGGGAGGATCAAGAATAGGATCGTTGCCGTCGGACAGAAGGCCGTCGTAGTGATCGATCACCTTTTGTTCGGGCTTCTTTGCCACCAACAGAAAACGATGGGTGCGCCCCTGCAGAACACCGTTTTTCTCCAGAATCTCCCAAGCCTTTTGTAACGATTGCTCATGGGTTTCCACGGAAAACTCGGGAAATTCCCATTCAATGATCTTTGCAAACCACACCAGAGCACCTACGTCAAAAAATCGTATCTTACCGAAATGCTCCTCCCCACGCAGGATCGAAAAGCCCGCCTTGGAAAATTGATCTGAAACAATCGATAAGGTCTGTTGGGGAAAGGGCAACGGAACATCGCCCAACAAAAGCTCCACCAATTCCCGATCGTTTTCCGCTCCCACCTGCTGGGTAATGAACAATCCGCCATCCTTCAGCACACGGAAGATTTCCGCAGCATGGAAATCCCCATGGCGGTTGATGACGATGTCAAAGCTTCCGTCCCGAAACGGCAGGATTCCTTTCCCGTCGCAGGGACGGAAATCGATACCCAAGGGGCACAACTCCCGTCGGCAAAGCTCCACGTTGGGGGCATACCCCTCCGTTGCGGCGGTATTGCGAGGCGGATGGTTGAGGGAGCGCAAAAATTCGCCCCCGCCCGTGTCAATATCCAAAAGCTTCATGTCCGAGGTCAGATATTGCCCAATAACCTGCCGATAGTCCCAGGGAATATCATCCTCTTCCTCATACCGTCCTTCGATGTGGGAAAAGTCCCAGCCCTCCATCAGGGCCTCCGCTTCTTCCTTGAGCCAAAGATCCTTTTGATTCATAGGTCCTCCACGTCCTTTACGGAAAAGCCCGACTTTATCAAGGCCTCGGCAAAGACGCCCTTCCCGGGAATTTTCACCCCGGAAAAGGTACCGTCATAAATCTGATTCACGCCGCAGGAGGGACTGCGGGATTGGAGAATGACAAGGTCAACCCCCAGCTCCTTTAATGCGAAAACACTTCGCCGCACCCCTTCCGTCAAGGCCTCTGTTACGTCCTCACCGAATTCATTGATTACCCGATCTCCCCTTCGCTCAATGCGCGGACGGGGTGTGGGAAAGACCAAACATTCGGGGCACACGGGCACAACCTCATGTCCCTTCAGATATGCGGCAAGGGCAGAGGAAAAATTGTTCCCTCCGTTGTATTTGCAGTTCTGTCCCAACAGACAGGCGCTGACGGCAATCTTCATAATTCACCTATTTTCAAAACCGATTCGGTTTATTTTTTAAGTAAAATTTTCGAACTTCAAAGAAAAAAAACAGGTTAAAATCAAGCATTATTTCAATTTTAAACCATCTCGGAATGCGTTTCCGACAATTTCGCCCAAGGTCAGATAGGTGTTATGCACGGGATCGAAGGTGATAGGGCGCAATTTCTGCACGTCAATCTTCCCATCCTCGCCCAGAACCCCCTCCTCGGCGGAGATGTTTACAATCTCTCCCACCAGCCGCTCGGTGGCATCGTCATAAGAAACCAGCCTGCATTCCAGCGTCATGGGGAGCTCTCGGATAACGGGAGCATCCACAAATTCGCTCTTAACGGCGTGGAACCCCGCCCGCGCAAACTTATCGGGAGCATCGTTTCCGGAGACAATTCCCACATAGTCGCAGGCCGCAACCTGATCCGCCACCGCCATGCTGACCGTAAATGCCCTGCGGGCCTTTACGTTTGCCGTAGTCTTGTGTCCAAGATCCACGCAAATGGAAATTTCCTTCACACCGCTGATGCCGCCCCAAGCCGCATTCATCACATTGGGCGTACCGTTTTCATCGTAGGTGGCAATCATCAAAACAGGCATGGGGAACATCAACGGTCCACCCTTGCCGCTTCCGAAATTCTTTCTCATAAATAAACTCTCCTTATGGTAAATTTCTCAAATATTGCTCTCTAAAATTCGGGCAAATTCCTCCAAGCCGACCCGATCGGCCTGAGAAAAGCGATCCAAACGAGGGCTGTCGATATCCAACACACCAAAAACACACCCCTCTTTGTGCAGCGGAATCACAATCTCGGAATTGGAGGCACTGTCGCAGGCAATATGCCCCGGGAATTGATGTACATCGGGCACCAACTGCGTCTTATTTTCCGCCGCGGCACTTCCGCAAACACCTCGCCCCATGGGAATTTCAATACAGGCGGGCTTCCCCTGAAAGGGCCCCAAAATCAGCGTATCGCCCTCCAGCAGATAAAAACCGGCCCAATTCAAATCGGGCAAAGTATGGTACAGCAAAGCCGCCGCATTGGCAAGATTGGCCGTGACATGGGGAACCCCCTCCACAAGGGCCCTCAACTGCCCACACAAAACAGAATAATCAACCATCGTTCATTCTCCCTTCATCATGCCGAGCAAGCTCTTCATATACGACAGAGCATTTTCATTGCGGGCCGCATCCTCGGCAAAGAACATGGCCAACGCGCAAATATCACGCTTTGTTTTCCCATAATGAGCCTCAAACAGACGAACTATCTCAGAATCGCCCGCAAGAACACCGATACCGCCCCGCAAAGATTCGTCTATCACCATAACCCAATGATTGCGGGAGGAAAAAAGAATCGACATGGAATAAAAATCCAAGGTTCGATACTCCTCATAAGAAAAAGGGGCACAAAATTCATATACAACACGGTTCATCGCAGAAAGATCATCGTTTTCCCCCAACTGCATAACGTACAGTCGCTCCCCCACGGAGAGCAACGTTACAATTGCGGAAAACTGTTCTTCGGTTAAAAAGTAATCGTCGGTGGGGTAAAGAAGAGAAACCTCTGCTTCTTTTGAAAACGCAAGATCCGTCAAGGACTCGATTCGCTCTGTTTTCAGAATCTGCTCGATTCCTGAAACAAAGGCCTCGTTATATCCTACCTGCTTCATACCATACTCCTCTCGTCCGAACATCAAGGTCAACACAGCTTACATCGGTCGGAAACGATAATGTGGGAATATTTTTTCTTCTGCTGCATGACAAAGAAAGACAACGCCGCTTTCGTCGGGAACAAATCAAGGAAAAACACAAGCGCCGTGAGAATGTCATCCAGACCGATGTTTATCTGTTGTTCGTCTGCAAAGCATCGGCGGTTCACGTCCCATTCATAAATGGGCGGAATCTGTTTTTGAAAAGGTGCAGAGACAACACCGAGATTCACGTAATAATCTTCCGCACTATAACACGACCCTTGGAGATTCAAATAAAACGTCATATCCTCCTGCACAAGATACCAATAATTGCGTATTTTTTTAAATCCCATGTCCTTCAGATAGGGCTTCAGCGCCTCAACCATATCGGTCTTCCTTCTCCCTTTTTCCTCCGTCGGGATGCGATAACAATTCCAAAGAGCCCTCTTATCCTTGAGAAGATCCTCATCGGAGATGCACTCCAATACCGCAAGCCCATCAACGGAAAGAACCTCCCACTCCTTGGCGCGGGTATGGTTAAGAATGATCTGATCGGTCAACACCTCAAAACGGTTGTCAAAGGGGGTACGGTATGCCTGCAACACTTCCCCGGATGCAATATCAATCCTTACAATCTCGTCCCTGCTCTTGGAACAGCAAAGAAAACCGTCACAAACAAGAACATGGGAAAATTCTGCCTTACTTTTGGTCTTCCACACAAGATTCCCGTTGGTGGCATCAAGGCACATCAAACCGCGCATGTTTTGCTGGGCGAATAAAAAGCGTCCATCCTTGGAAACGGGGATTCCGTACATCAAAAACGCAACAAAAAAGATGTGTTCGCTTTGCCATCTATACACCTCACCGGCCGTACTTACCTCTACCGAGCAAAGACCGTCCTCGAGAGAACAAACATCCACCTTGCGAATCACGCCTTCACTATAAAAGGCCACAATCCGCCGCGAAGATGTTTCTATGCGCATATAGGTATTGGTATTTCCGTATTGCACCATAACAGCCCCCAAGATATCGTTCAAAAAAATCCGTAATTATTATAACACACATCCCCTCAATTGTCAAGACAGAACCGCCCCGAAGGGCGGTTCTGCGTTTCTGTGTAGGTTATTCTACCGTAGAGAGGTCGATTTTGGCAATGCCGAGGGTGCAGAGGTTGTTGCCCTCTGCGCCACTGCCGCGACAATGGCCGAGAAGCATGCATCCATCCTCGGTGAAGAACATGGCAGGATAAGAATATCCGCGGTCGGGGTCCTCCCCCACCACGTTCAAGGGTCCCCAGGTTTTGCCCTCGTCCATCGATTTCCGCAACACCATGGGAGAACGGCTCCACACACCGGGATGCTCTTTTTCGTATTCCTCGTATCCGTTCCAGCGGGGCTTAGGGTTATAGGCATTATACAAGATTCCCTCATGCTTTTTGATCTGCATGGGCGACACGGGAGAAGTAAAGATGCTGGGCGTGGGATAGGAAAAGCCCTCGGGGCCGGTATAAGAAACGCTTTCATACTGGCGTCCGTAGCCGGTGCGTGTCCAGTAATACAGATGATCGGAAAGCTCGATCACCCCCGGCTCCTGAAAACCGTAACGGGAATTGGCAAGATCGGTGGTGACATAATCGAAGCCTGCATCGTAGAAAGTCTTTCCGTCATCATCCGACAAAAAAGCACCGCAATGGCAGGGGTCCCGTCGGTCGGTCTTTGCGGCCTCGGCGGACACCCAACACCAAGGCGCCATCAATCTGCCGTCGGACAGACGGACGACACGATCATTGTTGACGCAATAATAGCCGGGGCGGACATTTTCTTTATAAATGCACCGTTCTGCGGTAAAGTGTTCCCCGTCATAGGTGATCAACCGTCCCAGGTCGGTAAGATAGGTAATGGGATCCAACACCAAGAAGTAGAATCCCAAAGCGCCGTCCTTTTGCTCCACGGTGGAAACACTCATGATATTAATCACACCGAAGTCCTCCGAGCGAACCAAAACACGGGGCTCCGACCAGGTCTCTCCCTCGTCGCGGGACACAATCATGGCAATATCACTGCAGGCATTGTCGTGACAGCTGTCGCCCCGAAAGCGACTGTAAAGAAACAGAATCTCTCCATGAAATCCACGGGCAAAGGTGCCTTCACTGTTGCGGGGATTTCCCGGAACAGGAGGCAGGTTACATACAAGTCTGACATCCATCGATTATTCCTCCACGGTAGAAAGTTTTATTTTAGAAATGCCCAAAGTACAAAGATTGTTCCCCTCGGCAGCGTTTCCGCGACAATACCCCACAAGCAGATGCCCATCGTCGGTGAAAAACATGGCGGGATAGGAATACCCCCGTGCGGGATCGTCCTCGATAATATTCAAACGTCCCCAGGTCTCTCCGTCATCACGGGAGATGCGGAGCACAAGGGGAGTTCTGCCCCAGGTCCCGGGATACTCCCGTTGCTCGTATCCGTTGGCTCGGGGAATGGGATTATACACAGAATAGAGAACTCCCTTATGGGCTTTGATCTGCATGGGCGAAAGCGGAGAGGTAAACAGAGAGGGATAGGGCGTACAAAACCCGTCCATTCCCGTAGTTGATACACTTTCGTACTGACGACCGAAGCCGGTACGCATCCAAAGATACCATTTATCCCGAAGCTCAATCATCCCCGGCTCCTGCAACCCGTAGGGCTTATCACACCGATGGGCATCGGTAAAATCAAAGGGAGCCTTGCGGAAGGTTTTTCCGTCGTCCTCGGAATAAAGACAAGTGGTGATATAAGGCCCGGCGGTGCCTTTGCGATTATCCTCGGAACAAACCCACTCGGCAGGAGCGAGAATACGTCCGTCGGACAAACGAAGCAAACGGTCATTGTTGACCACATAATAGGCGCTCGGACAATCCAACACACACCGCTCTGCGGTGAAGCTCTGCCCGTCGGAGGAAACAACCCGCCCAAGAGTGGCGGAGGAATCCCTCTCTTTGATCAGAAAATAAAAGGCAAGGTCTCCGTTTTTCTGCTCCAAAGCCGAGACGCTCATGATGTTTTGGGTATCAAAATCCTCCCCTGCACGGGCAATAATGCGGGGCTCGGACCAGGTTTCCCCCTCGTCGAAGGAGGAGATCAAAGCAATGTCGCAGGAAGCGTGATCATGGCAGCTTTCTCCTGTATAACGACTGTATGCAAACAGAATTTCCCCATTTTTCCCCCGCAAAAAAGACCCCTCGCTGTTGCGGGGATTGTTGGCCGAGGGACACAATTGGTAAACCAAAGAAACCTTCATGACAAACTCTCCTTTGCCTCTTTTTTCTGATGCAGATATTGAACGGTCCAGCGGACGGCCGCCTCTGCGGTGCGCGCCACGTTGTAAACAGAAATAATGAGATAATTCATCTCGGAGGGATTTTCCGCAACGATCATCCCCCACATAACAATCGAGAGAATCCCCGAAATCAAGTTAAGATACTGGGACTCCACAAAACGGATGGCCATCAGCACCGTAACCACAATGCCCGCAACAAACAGATAGGCATCAATCTCGGGATACACCCCGCCTTCAAACAGAGGTCGGAGAAAAACAAGGGACAAAGCCCAACCGCCCAAGGTCGTCAAAACGGTCAGAACACAAACCCAAGGCTTCATAAAACGGAACGCAACCTCATTGCCCTCGGAGTGCTTTTTCCAATGGAAAAAGGACCAAATCTGCATGGGAAAAGAAAAAAGGGCGGACGAGACGGCGGAAAAATACACTCCCACCGAAAGATATCCGATGCCGTACAACAGAGCGTTGCAGCCTCCCACCAAAAAGCCGTAACGGTTGGCATGGGCCATCATGATCTGCACCACAAGGGTCACCAGTGTGGGCAGGGTTTTCAGCAGGGATTGCTGACGAAGAACGGCAAAAACAATAATCAGCACCGCCACCGCCGCCATGGGAGCATATTCCCACACAAGGCTCCATAAATTGCGACGACGGACGCAGGATGCTTCCTCTTTTACAGACATAATACGACCTCCACCTTCCATGTCTCTATTATATACCGAAAAAAGCGACATTTCAAGGGTAATTGGGAACATCTTTTCCGAAAAATGTCCTTTTTTTATAGTAAAACCGTCACATCTTCGGTCTATACTGAAGGAAAGGAGGGATTCCATGCAGGAAAATGCCATTTTTGCGGAGCTCGGAGATCTGAAGCTTTCCGCGGTTCTTTTTGACGAAGCCTTTCGTCTTTACACGAACAAACCCCCGACGCCGCCCCCACTGAATCCGCCCCACCGCCATGCAGATTATGAAATTTTCTTTCTGCTGGAGGGAACACTTACCCTGCAAAGTGAGGAAGGAATACTGCAGGCCAAAAGTCCCGCCGTCCTGATATTGCCGCCCCTTTTTGACCATGTCACAAAATATGACGTTGCCCACGGATACTGCATGTATTTCAACCTGGAGCGAAAGCCGAAGGCAACGGGGACCTTATACAAAAAAGTCGCCGACACCCTTTCGCGGAACATCACCGTAATGCCCCTGGAGGAGGAGCCCCGCTTTTACATCGAACAACTGGCCAAGACAATCTCGACCCCTTCCCCCGAGGGAAAAGAGCGGCATTTGGTGGCCCTTCTTTTTTCCGAACTGTTTCAAAGCATGATCGGCACAGCCTCTCCCGCGGAGCAAAGCAAACACACCCGCTACATCAACGGGATTGACCTCTTCCTTTCCGAGCATTATCGGGAAAAGATCCGACTGACCGACCTTGCAAAGACCCTGCATCTTTGCCCTAAGCAGATTTCCCGCATCATACGCAAGAAATACGGTTGCTCCTTTTCCGATCGGGTGCGGGATCACCGTCTGGCGCTGGCCCGTACCATGCTGGAGACCTCGGAAGACAGCATCACAACCATTGCGGAAGCGGTGGGATATGAATACGCAAACTATTTCTACACCCTGTTCCGCAAAACCTACGGCATGACACCTCAAGAGTACCGCCAAAAGCATCGAATCAAATCGGCCGATGCCTCCGGTTAAGTTTACTGAAAAATGGCGCACCTGCTATAACAGGTACGCCATAAAAGTGCTCTTTGGTATTGTTTTGTTTCAGGAAAGATCGGCAAGAACCTTTTCAACCAAACAGAAGATCTTATCCGTAACATCGCGCAAAGCGGCGAACATATCCTCACCGGCCAAATCAGAATCTCCGATCAAAGCAGTCTGAGATTCGAAGGCGCTGCGGATCATTTCGATCTTCTTTTCGGGTTTCACCGAAATACGGTCAAGTATCTCTCGGTAGAACCCAATCATTTCCCGATAACTTGTTTCCCGCGACAGAAACACGGTAGTCACATCGTTGAGACTTTCGCGCATTTCTTCTTCTCCCATACTGCTGCCGCAGATGCTTTCCACAGAGTCGGTCAGCCGATGCATGGAATTATAGGAGTTCTCGGTCAACTGCGCCTGAAGCTCCGCCATTTTGGCAAAGACTTCTTCCACAGTAAGCTTCGGGGTAGAATTGGTTATTTTTTCGTTGTTTGCGTCCATTTTTGTTTCCTCCAAATACTGTTTCGGAGGGCACGCAAGGCATATTTTATTTTCTCCGATGAAGCGTGCCCTGCCATTCTTCACAAGACCTTTCGCCCGTTTCGGGTAGGTCGCTTCATATTCGTTTCCCTGCGCATCAACAACAATTACATTTTTTTCGATGGGTGTCTCCCCCTTGTATTGATTTGCATCCGTGAATCTCCGTTTTTTCTTATGGGTGTCATCCCCCTTCACGGATTCATTATAACACACCGAAATAAATTTGTCAATACCCTTTTTTTAAAATGTTTTCGGGCGCGCACATGGGGAAGTGTGCACGCCCGAAAGCGGTATATATCGGATGAAACGAGTAAGCTTAATTAACGTCCGGGACGCATGCCGCCGGGACCGCCCCCGTGGTCTCCTCCACCGGGGTTAAACCCGCCCATAGAGCCGTTTCCCGTACCCGTGTCGGAATCCACAACCGTTCCGCCCACCTTGACGGTGCAGGAGGACAGGTCCTCCACACGGTCGGTCATGAAATAAATCCCGATCGTTCCCTTCAAGGGACAGTCGGCGGACATCAGTTCTATGCCGTCGGGGGCATACACCGCAACGCGGGTATTCCCTTCCGAGGATCCTGCGGAGAGATTATAAAGATAATCCCCCTTCATGTGTCCCACAACCTCATTCCACATGGAAGAGGAGGCCGCAACGGCAAAAACGGTGCCCCCATTGAACACAGAGGTATATTGCACATCCAGACAGCTGTTCCCACCGTTGGAAGGCCCGAATACCACAACGGTGCCGCCGTTCACGGTGAAATTTCCGTTGGAGTCGATGCCGTCGCCGTCGGCATAACAATACAGATAACCGCCGTTGACGGTGAGGGTATGCTCTTCGGCAGTATTGCTCGAAACCGTTCCGCCGATGTTGACCCCATCGTCGGAGGCATGCTCCACGCGGACCATGCCCCCGTTGAGGATAAAGGAGAGCTTAGACTCAATGCCTTCCGTGGCAGCGTTAATCGTAATATTCGCGGTATCTCCCGATACGGTCAGGTCTCCGTGGGTGGCAATTCCCTTTCCGCGGGAAGAATCCAGTTTCAAGGTCCCTCCCTCAATGAGAGCCTCGCCTGCGCAGTGCAGAGCATGATCGGTGGAAGATACGGTAAGATTGCCTCCCGTAATCTTCATCAACCCCGCCTTCACTCCTTTGGAAGAAGCATCGGAAGTGGTTGCGGTATCCGAAGGGAAGAATGCCAAAGGCTCTGCGGAAGCAGAATTCTCCGTCGACTCGGGAGCATCGTCGGGCCTTTGCCCCATACCGGGGAAACCGCCCATACCGGGATAAGAGCCTGCACCGCCGCCGTGGTCTCCCCCACCGGGGAAAAATCCACCGCCGCCGGGCTTCTGTCCGCCTCCTCCGCCAAAGCCTCCGCTCCCGCCGGAGGTTGCGATTTCACCCGTGGTGGTAATGCTCTGGGTTCCTCCCGTCAACTCTAAATAGCCGTCGGCGGATATACCATCCCCCTCCGCCTTCACCGTCACGGTCCCCCCCGAGAGAAGAATGTTCCCCGAGGATTCGGTATCCCCTTCATCGGGGGAGGCCTTGATGCCATCATTTTTCGCCGTCAGATCCAGAGTTCCTCCCAGGATCTCCAAGGAATGGTCACAGGCAAGGGCATTGTTGACCGCCGTCACGGTCAGGTTTCCCGAGAGCATCCGAAAGATGGATCCGGCGCCCCCTTTGATGCCGTTTTTGTAATTTCCCGTCACAGTCAGCGAACCTTCGCCCCCCAAAAGAAGAGCAGAACCGCTTTTAAACTTCAATGCGGCTCCTTCCGCATGTTCGGAAGAAGGATCGGAAAGAGAATTCTCGCTCCCCTGTGCCAGATAAACACAGGCGGAAGAGGATTTGTTCAAGGTCAGCGCAGGTCCCACAGACGATGTCAGCGTCAACCCGTCCAGGATGAGAAACACATCCGTGGTTTCCTTCGCCACGGTCACGGAGCCGTCGGCGCAGGATCCCGAAAGGATATAAGTTCCCGCAGACTTGATCTTCAACGCCGTTCCCGCAATCTCCGCATCGTGGGTACCCTCGGCGGAAATTCCCTCCGTCGAAAAGACAAATCGAACAGCAGAGGCCTCCTGCATGGCGCTCGGATCCACAAAAGCCGAGGTATCCGCCGGACGCACATCCGCTAAGGTCTCGGTAGAAACCTCGGAAGAGTCCACGTTCTCGGTTGGAACCCGAGGAGAACACCCAAAACAGGTCAAACAAAGCCCCAGCACCGCCACAACGGCAACAAGGCGTATCAAATATTTTTTCAAACAATCACTTCCTAAAACTCTTGCAGGTACAGTATACCCGAAACACCTAAGGCTTACTTAAAAAATCACCGAAAAGCAGAGTTGATTATCCTCCGCATAGGCGGAAATTTTTCCCTTATGAGACTCCACAATGATTTTTGCGATGGAAAGACCGATGCCGTAACCGCCGCTCTCCCGACTGCGGGAGGGGTCTACCCGATAGAAACGGTCAAACAGACGATCCATCTGCTCCCGTGTGGGAAGAGGCGTGCAGGGATTTTTTTGCAACAAAACAATATGCTTCCCCTCTCGGCGCAACGAAAGGGAGATCGTCCCGCCCTCATCGGCATATTTCAAAGCATTTTCCATCAAAATAGAAATCAAATGGCGGATAGCCCCCTCATCGCCCCACAACTCCAGATCGGGCTGAATATCCAGCTCCACCTTTTTTCCACGGGATTCGGCGGGCACAGCAAAGGGCATAGCGGTGTCGATGACCGCATCGCTGAGATGGAAGGCTTGAAAAACAACCTCATCCGACTCTTCCCCCTTGGCAAGAGTCAGAAGGTCCTGTACCAGATGCCCCATGCGGTCGGTTTGCTTGCGAATGCTTTCCACCCACTCATTATTCTCCCCCGTCAGAGACAACACGTCCGCATTGGCGGAAATGATGGAAAGAGGGGTTTTCAGCTCATGCCCCGCATCGGTAATAAAGCGCTTTTGTCGCTCCATATTCTCCAGCACAGGCTTCACCGCACGGCGGGAAAGGACCGTAATCAGCAAAAAGAGGAAAACGAGGCATGTGATACCGATCAAAACCGTTGCAATTAACATAAAAAATCCGTTTTGTAATTCGGTTTCGCAGTTGAGAAAATAAACCGTTTCGGTATTGTTTTCCGACACCAAACGATATTTGTATCCGTCCTCATAGCCCGAAAGATCCCCGGAAGAAAGAACCTCCTTCGCATAAGCCACCGCCTGCTCGGAGGTCACAGATGCAATCTTCTCCACCGAGACAGAAAGAAGGGCACCGTCGGAGAAGCTTACCGAAAACCAACGGGTGGTAAACTCGGTTTCGGGGGTGATGGAAATGCTCTTGAAATCCCCGTGCTTTCCCGAAAACCAGGGAGCATCATGAGCCCCCTCTCCCTCGGGACGGGGCGGCTGAGGCTTGCCCTCTCCCCGATCGCTGTCGGGACGGAACACATCCTCGGGCTCCCGACGGAGGGTGATCATATCCATCAGATCCTCGGCTCGCCCGTCGATGCGCACAAGATTGGTGACATTGATGGCAATGATCAGCGCTGAAGTAATAATCAAAAGGCTAATCATCGTAATAAAAATAAACTTCTTTTGCAGCTTTCGGATCATTGTTCCACCTCCGCGGAGTACCCGATGCCACGGGAAGCGCGAATACGCACCGAAGATTCCAGCCCTGCCAGCTTTTTCCGCAAAGAAGAAACACAAACCCACACCACATTGATCTCGGACTCACAGTCATAGCCCCAGATGCGCTCCATAAACCGCTCGGTACCGATGACTCTGCCCGGTACGGAAAGGAGCATTTCCATCATCTGAAATTCCTTTCCCGCGAGACGGATTCTACCCTTGGGGCCGCTGAGCTCAAAGGTGGATTTATTCAATTCCAGATCTCCGAAACGGAGCACGGAAGGGGTATATTCCCCACTGCGACGGGTGAGGGCACGAATGCGCGCCAAAAGCTCCGCCATGTCGAAGGGTTTTGTCACATAGTCGTCCGCACCGCAATCCAACCCTTGAATCTTGTCCTCCCGCTCCCCCCTGGCGGTCAGCATCAGAATAGGGGTTTTCACGCCTTTTTCCCGCAACACCCGAAGCACCTCAAAGCCGTCGGCACGGGGCATCATCACATCCAGCAAAATGCCATCGTATTTCTCCGCCAGGGCGTAATCAATGGCATCGCCTCCGTCATGTACAGCGTCCACGGTATAGTTATTGTGCTTCAGAATTGCTACCAAAGCACGGGAAAGATCCCGTTCATCTTCCGCCAACAGAAGTTTCATGGTCGCCCTCCCGTTCTCGCCCTTCGGGACGCAAAAAATCCACAACCGCCCCCAACAAGAGAAGGGGCGCTGTCACAACAAAAACTATCATATAAGGGGAATCGGTCCCCGCAATTTCAAAAATACCCTGCAGAAGAAATCCCACCGTGGCCGTCGCAATGCCCGCATGAAACAGATTGTCCCCGATTCTGCGAAACCGACGGGGCGCACAGAAGAAAAGCAGGAGTTCCGTACCCCATCCGAAGAGGGGAGGAAGGAAGAGATAGGTCATAAAAAAGGAGGTCACGCCGTGGGAAAACAAACCGTACACTTGGGAAAACAGAACACAAAACACCGCCACAAAGACGTACAGAAACACACGAATGAGACGTTTGCGCTTAATATCCGATACAAACAATGTCGCTCACCTTCCGTTCTCCCGACGAACGTCCGTCGGTTGGATTATTGATCACTTTTCCGTTGAATACCATGGTTGCAGAGCCGCCGCCGTCCAGATTATAGGCGAATTGACAATCCCAGTCCCACATGAATTCCGCCAATTCCAACAGGGACAGTCCGGCGCTTTGCTTTGTTCTGCCGTCGGAAACCACAAAAAGATAGTGCAACGGCTCGATCATTCCAACAGCGCAACGGGGATTGCTTTCCAGCTTGCCGATCTCGTCGTCCTCGTCCACTTGGATTTCATAATCCTCCACAAGAACAGGACCGAAGGAAAGAACCTGCTGCACATCCTCATACCAGAGGTCTACGGCAGAAACCTTCCCCTCCCGAACAGAATACATTTTGCCCGCTTTGTCAATCACCAGATCCTCACGGGAGGCAGAAAAGCGATCCTCCCGATAAAGCACGCCGTTACGGATCACATAACCCTCATTTCGAAAGCCGTAAAAATCTCCGTTCACCGCAAGAATCGCCCCCACCCGATCCGCAATCACCGAGGTGGTCTCCTTGATGTTGCGCCCGTAGGTGTTTTTCGCAAAGGCGGTTTTCAAATACTCGGGAGAAGAAAGAATTACCTCCGCCACATGCACATCGGTGGAATGAACACGCATGGTAGTGACGGTGATGGAAATGTTGGCGTCCTTATAGGAATTTGCCGTAATCTGAGGGGTAAGATCCTCTTCTTCGGAATCGGTCCGTTCGATATCGGTCTTTTCCGTATCGGTCTTTTCCGTATCGGTTTTGTCCGAATCGGTGGCACTCACCGAGGGACGAGGCTCCGTCGGCGGAGGATCAACCACCGTATAGCCGTGGGGAATAACAAAAGTATCCAGCACCACAAAAAGCGCAAACAGCACAAGCACCGCCCCGTACAGGGAGGAAAAGCGAAAAGGCTTTGCAAAAAACTGTTTCATACACGGCTCCTATCCCGAATTGATGCACCCAGTATACCACGGCTTGCTAAAATGAACTTAAACGATGTATCCTATCATATTATAATACATTTTTTTCGATCTGTCAACACCCCAAAAAGGGAATTTTTTAATAATTATTCACAACAATCTCACTTTATTCATTTTCTATACAACAATTATGAATAAATTGTGAAATGTGCGGAAAAATGCTTGCATATATATTCGTTTTGTGCTATAATATCCGCATGTGAAAATTTCCTATATTTTACGGAGGCTTATTATTATGGATAAGAGCAAAATTAAAAAGGTAGTTCTCGCCTATTCCGGCGGATTGGACACCTCCATCATTATTCCCTGGCTGAAGGAGAATTACAACAACTGTGAAGTCATCGCCGTTTCGGGCAACGTAGGTCAAGCCGACGAGCTGGAAGGGCTGGAAGAGAAGGCGCTGAAGACCGGCGCCAGCAAGCTGTACGTTCTGGATCTGACCGATGAATACGTGGACGATTACATCATGCCCTGCCTGAAAGCAGGAGCCATCTACGAAGAATATCTGCTGGGGACCTCCCATGCCCGTCCCTGCATCGCCAAGGGGCTGGCCGAAATTGCCATCAAGGAAAAGGCTGACGCCATCTGCCACGGCTGCACCGGCAAGGGCAACGATCAGGTTCGCTTTGAACTGACCCTCAAGCATTTCTGCCCCGATATGCCCATCATCGCTCCCTGGAGAGAATGGGACATCAAATCTCGGGAAGAAGAAATCGACTACGCCGAAGCTCACAACGTTCCCCTGAAGATCAACCGCGAAACCAACTACTCCAAGGACAAAAACCTTTGGCATCTGTCCCACGAAGGTCTGGATCTGGAAGACACGGGCAATGAGCCCATGTATGACAAGCCCGGATTTTTGGAGCTGGGCGTTTCTCCCGTGAAGGCTCCCGATGAACCCACCTACATCACCCTCGACTTTGAGCAGGGTATTCCCGTCGCCCTCGACGGCGAAAAGATGTCCGCAAAGAACATCATTCTCAAGCTCAACGAGATCGGCGGCAAGAACGGCATCGGCCTTCTGGACATCGTGGAAAACCGCCTTGTGGGCATGAAGTGCCGCGGCGTTTACGAAACTCCCGGCGGATCCATTCTGTATAAGGCTCATTCCGTTCTGGAAAGTATCTGCTTGGACAAAATGACCCTCCACGAAAAGCAGAGACTGGCCATCACCTATGCAGAGCTGGTCTACAACGGTCAGTGGTTCACTCCCCTCAGAGAAGCCCTCGCCGCCTTTGTGGACAAGACCCAGGAAAAGGTTACGGGTAAGGTCCGCCTGAAGCTCTACAAGGGCAACATGATCAACGCAGGAGTTTGGAGCGACTACTCCCTCTACTCCGAAGAAATCGCAACCTTCGGCGAAGGCGGTCCCTACGATCAGAAGGACGCAGACGGCTTCATCAATCTCTTTGGTCTTCCCACATGGGTTCGTGCAAAGCTTGATGAAACCCTCTATGAAAAGAAGGGCATCAACTTCCCCAGCGTTGACAAATAAGACTTCCATCAAACAATCGAGGGGCGCATTCACTCGGATGCGCCCCTCCGAGTGATTTTCCGACATTTTTGCATATGCCGTCAAGGAGATGTCGGCACAGGCAAAAATGTCAGAATTCAATCAATTTTTCCATATACGGAGGATACAAATCATGAAATTATGGGGCGGACGCTTCTCCAAAGAAACCGATAAGCTCGTCAACGACTTCAACTCTTCCATCCATTTCGATTCCCGCATGTATCGCGAGGACATCGAAGGCAGTATGGCACACGCCG